>CAMYPN010000001.1 GCA_947292085.1 uncultured Gardnerella sp.
AGGGTTTATTGTTGCGCAGCGCTCCAATTACGAGAGAGTTGTCTCGCGTTTGGAGGTTTATCGTCTGTGCTCTGCTCCGATTACGAGAGAATTGTCTCACGTTTGGAGTTATTGATTAGATTATTTGCTCCAATTGCGAGAGAGTGCGTCTGATCTCGATTTTTTGCAGCTTACTTAAAATTGTAGAAAACACATAATCGTTTGGTGAAATAAACAAAAATCAGTGTGATTTTGTCTAAAACACCAAATCGTTTGGTGAAA
Organism: uncultured Gardnerella sp.; assembly: GCA_947292085.1. Taxonomy (GTDB): domain Bacteria; phylum Actinomycetota; class Actinomycetes; order Actinomycetales; family Bifidobacteriaceae; genus Bifidobacterium. Next base: position 262 of record CAMYPN010000001.1, read on the forward strand.
TAAACAAAACGCAAGGCAAAACTGTCGAAAACACAAAATCAACCGATGTTATCGACATTTTCTATTGATTGCCAAAATTATTTAATGCGCACTCAAGCATGTTGTTCATTGCTCCATTTGCGAGAGATGATTCTCGTAAATGGAGTTAATTATGTTACACAACGCTCCAATTACGAGAGAGTTGTCTCGCGTTTGGAGTTATTGATTAGATTATTTGCTCCAATTGCGAGAGAGTGCGTCTGATCTCGATTTTTTGCAGCTTACTTAAAATTGTAGAAAACACATAATCGTTTGGTGAAATAAACAAAAATCAGTGTGATTTTGTCTAAAACACCAAATCGTTTGGTGAAATAAACAAAACGCAAGGCAAAACTGTCGAAAACACAAAATCAACCGATGTTATCGACATTTTCTATTGATTGCCAAAATTATTTAATGCGCACTCAAGCATGTTGTTCATTGCTCCATTTGCGAGAGAATTGTCTCACGTTTGGAAGGTTAGCATCTGTGCTCTGCTCCAATTACGAGAGAGTTGTCTCGCGTTTGGAGGTTTATCGTCTGTGCTCTGCTCCATTTGCGAGAGCACTGTCTCGTATTTGGAGCGTGTCGGAGCGCATACAAAAGACCCCACGAGTTTCCTCGTGGGGTCTTTATTAAGCTATCGCTTTCGCGACCAAATTTGCTTGATTAATGCTAATTCAGCGAATTAAAATCAGGCAAGAATCTTGGTCACACGACCGGAACCAACGGTACGGCCACCTTCACGAACTGCGAAGGTCAAGCCCTCTTCCATTGCGATGGCCTGGATCAACTCAACAGTGAAGGTTGCGTGATCGCCTGGCTGAACCATCTCAACGCCGTCTGGCAAGGTGATAACGCCGGTGACGTCGGTGGTGCGGAAGTAGAACTGTGGACGGTAGTTGGAGAAGAACGGCGAGTGACGGCCACCTTCGTCCTTGGTCAAGACGTAAACTTCGCCTTCGAACTTGGTGTGTGGGGTCACAGAACCTGGAGCAGCCACAACCTGACCACGCTCAACGTCGGTACGGTTGATACCACGGAGAAGAAGACCAGTGTTATCGCCAGCTTCGGCCTCATCCATCTGCTTGTGGAAGGTCTCGATGGAGGTAACGGTGGTGGTCTGGGTGTCACGCAAACCAACGATCTCAACTGGGGTGTTGATTGGGAGCTTACCACGCTCAACACGACCGGTAACAACGGTACCACGACCGGAGATGGTGAACACATCCTCGATTGGCATCAAGAATGGCTTATCAAGATCGTGAACTGGGGTTGGAACGTACTCGTCAACAGCCTTCATAAGCTCCTTGACAGTCTCAACCCACTTCTCGTGATCTGGAGCGTCATCGTGCAAAGCACCGTAAGCGGAAGTGCGGATGACTGGGCAGTCGCGATCGAAGCCGTTTTCGTCGAGGAGGTCACGAACCTCTTCCTCAACGAGATCGATAAGCTCTGGGTCATCAACCATATCGCACTTGTTCAAAGCAACAAGAATCTTCGGGACACCGACCTGCTTAGCGAGCAAAACGTGCTCACGGGTCTGAGCCATTGGACCATCGGTAGCAGCAACCACGAGGATTGCGCCATCCATCTGAGCAGCACCGGTGATCATGTTCTTCACGTAATCAGCGTGGCCTGGAGCGTCCACGTGAGCGTAGTGACGTGCTTCAGTCTGATACTCGATGTGTGCGATGTTGATGGTAATACCGCGTTCCTTCTCTTCTGGAGCGGCATCAATCTGATCGAAGTCATACTGAGGGTTCAGATCAGGATATTCGCTGTGCAGCACCTTAGAAATAGCCGCGGTCAAGGTAGTCTTACCGTGATCAACGTGGCCAATGGTACCAATGTTAACATGCGGCTTAGTACGCTCGTACTTTTCCTTTGCCATGTGTTTGTCCTCCTGGACGTCTCGTAGTTTGCTTCGTAAACTCTACGAAGCCTCTCGCTACATATTTACTGGGTTTCTGGGTTAGGTGCCACTTCGGTGCCAGAACCCAGTCAACGTAGGAAATTCTAGCGTTGACCGGGGACAGAAAACACCGAAGTAGCGTGCGCTTTATTCGCCGCGCTGAGCCTTAATAATCTCGTCCGAAACGGCCTTCGGGACCTCCGCGTAAGAGTCCATCTGCATGGTGAACATTGCGCGGCCCTGAGTCTTGGAACGAAGATCGCCAATGTAGCCGAACATTTCGCTCAGCGGCACCTTGGCGTCGATGACCTTCACGCCGGTTGCATCAGTCATAGACTGAATGTTACCGCGACGAGAGTTCAAATCGCCCATGACATCGCCCATGTACTCTTCTGGAGTACGGACTTCGACGGCCATAATTGGTTCGAGAATTACCGGATTAGCCTTTGGAGCAGCTTCCTTGAAGCACATGGAACCTGCAATCTTGAAGGCCATTTCCGAAGAATCAACATCGTGGGTCTGACCGTCGGTGACGGTAGCCTTGACGCCGACCACTGGGAAGCCAGCCAACACGCCAGATTCCATAGCTTCCTGCACACCTGCGTCGATGGAAGGAATGAATTCCTTAGTGATGTGGCCACCAGTGACCTCGTTAACAAACTGATAGACTTCGCCAGATTCTGGATCGAGTGGCTCGAAGTTCATCAAAACCTTTGCGAACTGACCAGAACCACCGGTCTGCTTCTTGTGGGTGTATTCCTGGTTCATAACAGCCTTACGAATGGTCTCACGGTAAGCAACCTGTGGCTTACCAACATTCGCTTCGACCTTGAACTCGCGGCGCATACGATCCACAATAATGTCGAGCTGAAGCTCGCCCATACCAGAAATCAAAGTCTGACCAGATTCTTCGTCGGTCTTAACCTGGAAGGTAGGATCTTCGTCAGAAAGCTTAGCCAAAGCCAAGCTCATCTTTTCCTGATCTGCCTTCGTCTTTGGCTCCACAGCAACCTCGATAACAGGATCTGGGAAGGTCATGGATTCCAAAGAAATTGGGTTCTTTTCGTCGCACAAGGTATCACCAGTGCTGACGTTCTTCAAACCAACGAAGGTGTAGATGTTACCAGCTTCAGCTGAATCTACAGGATTTTCCTTATCAGCGTGCATCTGGAAGATCTTACCAACGCGTTCCTTCTTAGACTTAGTGGAATCGTACACAGAATCGCCTGGCTTAATCTCACCAGAGTAAACGCGCACGAACACAAGCTTGCCATAGAATGGATGTGTTGAAATCTTGAAGACCAAAGCTGCGAATGGATCTGTATTAACTGGCTTACGGTCAATTTCAACGGATTCGTCGCCTGGCTTGAAGCCCTTAATAGATGGAACATCTTCTGGGCTTGGAAGGAAGTCAACAACAGCATCCAGCATTGGCTGAACACCCTTATCCTTGAATGCAGAACCGCAGGTTACTGGGAAGGCCTTACGTTCGATTGTAAGCTTACGAATACCAGCGCGCATTTCTTCTTCAGTAAGTTCGCCGGTTTCGAGATACTTCTCAACCAATTCGTCGTCAGCTTCAGCAACCTGATCCATAAGTTCAGCACGATATTCTTCGGCGCGCTCCTGCAAATCTGCAGGAATGTCGACGGTGTCGTAGTGAGCACCCATATCGTCCTTAACGTCATTCCAGACGTAAGCCTTCATACGAATCAAGTCAACAACGCCAATGAAGTCGTTCTCAGCGCCGATTGGAAGCTGAATAACGAGTGGAGTTGCGCCGAGCTTCTCCTTGATAGTCTTGACGGAGTAGTAGAAATCAGCGCCAAGCTTATCCATCTTGTTGATGAAGCAAATACGTGGAACGCTATACTTATCTGCCTGACGCCAAACGGTTTCAGACTGAGGCTCCACGCCTTCCTTACCGTCGAAGACTGCAACAGCACCATCAAGCACGCGAAGGGAACGTTCAACCTCAGCGGTGAAGTCCACGTGGCCTGGTGTATCGATGATGTTGATCTGGTAACGATCATCAGTGTCGTGAGTCTGACGCTTCCAGAAGCAGGTAGTTGCAGCGGACTGAATAGTAATACCGCGCTCCTGCTCCTGAGCCATGAAGTCCATGGTAGAAGCACCATCGTGCGTTTCACCGATCTTGTAGTTCTTACCGGTGTAGTACAAAATACGCTCGGTGGTAGTAGTCTTACCAGCATCAATGTGCGCCATGATGCCGATGTTACGAACCATATTCAGGTCGTTAAGCACATCTTGTGCCATATTCTTATCCTTAGCTCTTTAAGATACCGATTATCTTGTGGATTACCAGCGATAGTGAGCAAAAGCCTTGTTTGCTTCTGCCATCTTGTGGGTATCCTCGCGGCGCTTCACAGAAGCACCCAAGCCATTGGAGGCATCGAGAATTTCGTTGGCCAAACGCTCAGCCATTGTCTTCTCACGACGAACGCGGGAGAAGTCAGTAAGCCAGCGGAGGGACAGAGTGTTTGCACGAGCAGGCTTAACTTCGACTGGAACCTGGTAAGTTGCGCCACCGACGCGGCGAGAACGAACCTCAAGATTTGGACGAATGTTATCAAGAGCGCGCTTCAATACAGAAACTGGCTCCTGCTCGGTCTTTGCCTTCACCTGCTCGAGAGCGGTGTAGACGATGTTTTCTGCGATGGACTTCTTACCATCGAGAAGAATTTTGTTAATCAACTGAGCCACGACGGTCGAGCCGTAGATTGGATCAGGAAGCAGCTGATGCTTTTTTGCAGGTCCTTTACGTGACATGTTTTACTTCGCCTTCTTTGCTCCATACAGGGAACGACCCTGCTTGCGGTCCTTGACACCCTGGGTATCGAGTGCACCACGCACGATGTGATAACGAACACCTGGGAGATCCTTCACACGGCCACCACGCACGAGCACAATGGAGTGCTCCTGCAAGTTATGACCTTCGCCTGGAATGTAGGCGGTTACTTCAATACCCGAGCTGAGGCGCACACGAGCAACCTTACGAAGCGCGGAATTTGGCTTCTTAGGAGTGGTGGTGTACACACGGGTGCACACGCCACGACGCAGCGGGCTACCTTTCAAGGCCAAAGTCTTTGACTTTTTCGGCTTGGCCTGACGTCCCTTACGGACGAGTTGTTCAATCGTAGGCAACTTAAGTTCTCCGATTCATTGATATGTTCTGTTTGGTGAAAACCGCCACACTGCAGCACACCTTAACGCATGAATCGGTTAAAGAGTAAAAGCCACAGTCCACCGGCCCGATGGCCCTTGCGTCTCCAGCCACACATTACTGCGCGCTATCTTCAACGCTTGGGATATCCCAACAAGCACACCTATAACATAAGGCACGCCGTTGGCACACACGAATTACTATTATACATCAAAGCGTGACAATTTTGTAATACCAAAAACAGCACTAAAAACAGCACAAATATTACTAATTATTTTACTTCAAAATAGGTCTTGCGGGAGCAGACACATCAAGACGCTGCTTATCTCCTATTTTCGTAGGATCATTAATAATCTTATCTACTATAGCTTTCTTCAATTCAAGCTCTGAAGAATCTCCCCACACGATTATGTGATTTTCTGCGCCTAAAGTAGTTTCTATAGAATCCTGCGTTTTTGCTGTAACTTTAGTTACTCTCGAACGCAGCTGCGAAGAAAGCGAACTCACTATTTTCACAGCCTCAAGAACTGCCTTATTAGTAATATTTCTACCAACTTCCTGTACTTCTATAACAGGTATTCCTTGAATAGAAGCTCCAGCAACAGTATTCAAAACCCTACCCTGCGAATCTACTGCAGTAAGATTGTTACTTCCGTTAGCTTTCAACATTGCAGCTGGTTTTTGCGCACGAACAGTTATGCGTAAGCCTTGAGGGAAATTTTTAGTAACGTTCGCTTCAGTTACGCCAGGAATATCATTTAACTGATTTATAACCTCTTGCGAAGAAACAAGAAAAAGCGATTTATCTACTTGACTTGAAGCAATATCAGCTATTTTCTTTTTACTAACCCATTCATTTGATCCACTTATCTCTATATTTTCAGCTTTTAATCTAAATACTGAAGAAAACAGCAGAACCCAAATAATAGAAAGTACAGCAACAACAGCTATCAAAACATACAGAAGTTTTTTAATAGTAATACGCAGATAAGCATTCTTTTTTTCTTTAAGACGAGCAGCAAAATCTATAATTTTCGGTCTTTCAACTATTCCCAAAGGCCCTGCTGTTTCGCTTAAAGTCTTTTTTATAAAATCAAATCCCAAAAGTCGACGCGCATCAACAAAAGCACCGTGTCCTTTAGAAGAATTTGTAACTCTTAGAGAAGACGAATTTGCAGAATTTTTACTACTTATACTTCTCGAATTTTTAAGTTTAGATTTTGAATTATTCTCGATTTCTTTAAAATTCTTGCGAGAGCTATCATTACGCGCAACACGCGCAACACGCGCAGCACGAGCAGAAAAACCAGAACTCACAGAACCAGAACTCACAGAACGAGAACTCACAGAACGAGAAGATTTTGCTAAACGACGAACATCTGACTTACTGATTTCATTAGTATCTTTACTTTTAGATACTCTGCTACCGTAACTACTAGAATCTTCTACTTCAGAAATACGTTTCGGCACAATACTCTGTTCTTGAGTGCGTACGATATTTACGCTAGAAACGGCACGTCGCCCACGCACAGGCTTATTAGAAGAAGCCTTATCTGATTTCTTCATAATCATGCGTTCAAACGCTACCTTTCCAATAAATATCTAAGTGCCAAACCTTATACAAGTCTAAACTAGTTTCTGCTATCTGCTCTCATTTTCGCAGTTCAATGCTTCAAGCATAACAGAGGTCATAGCAGTAATACTTCCAGCGCCAACAGTCATAAGAACATCGCCAGGTTCTGCACGCTTGCAAAGCAGCAAAGCAGCTTCACGCATATCTTCTACAGCTTGCATAGGAGTTTTAAATCCACTATCAGCAGCTATCTCAACAATAGTAGAAGCGTGTACTTGTGGAAAATCTTCCTGCTTCTCACGAGCAGGGAAAATACTAGACACAATCACATCGTCAGCTAAACTCAACGCTTCAGCAAACTCTTGTTTGAAAGATAAAGTACGAGAGAAAAGATGAGGTTGGAAAAGAACTCGCAATTTTGCAGAAGGATAACGTCTACGAGCAGCCTTAAGAAGCGCTTCAATCTCTGTAGGATGATGAGCATAATCATCAACTACCGTTACCCCATTTACACATCCTCGAATATCAAATCGACGCGACGCACCACGGAAATCTTCTGCTCCACGAGCAGCATCTTCCGCTTTCATACCAAGTAATATAGCAGCTAAAATTGCTGCACTCGCGTTTCTAGCATTATGCAAACCAGGTATCATCAAACTCACATCTAAGCTGCGATTTGCAATTGAAACGCCATAATATGCGCTCATATTTTCTGGAAGCACAAGCTTGTACTCTTCCCTACCGCTTCCAGCTTGCTCACTTTCGTGCTCAATACTTGCAAACATTGCTTTAGATCTAACACGTTCGCTGACTTCTGTGTTCCAAGTTTGAGAATTTCCGTACGCAATAGTTTTTTCTAAAGTTTCGTCTGAAAGAGCTTCTAATACAAGCCTTGCGCCAGCATCGTCTGCGCATATTATTACAGCATTTTCTGCATTACCAGCATGTTTTACAAATGCAGCTCTATAGTTTTCAGCGTTACCATAATGATCTAAATGATCAGCTTCAGCGTTTGTGATTATTGCTATACTCGGGTGATATTTTTCGAAACTTCCGTCAGATTCGTCTGCTTCAGCTACCATTACAGATCCAGATCCAGCATGACCGCCATCTATAACGCTTCCGTCAGATCCTTGTAAAGATCCTCCTATTGCGTAACTCGGATCTGCTAAATCTTTAGTACCTGCAACAGTAAGAATATGCGAAAGAAGTGAGCTTGTAGTTGTTTTGCCATGCGCGCCAGCAACTGTAACTCCTCGCTTACTCGCTAACAAAAGAGCAAGTATGTCACTTCTGTGAACAAGTTTTACTCCACTTTCAGCTGCTGCAATAATCTCAGGATTAGTAGCTTTTATAGCGCTTGAGTAAACGAGAATATTTTTCCCATCAACATGAGAAGCGTTTTGGCCGATTTTAACTTCAATACCTAGCTGGGTTAATCTTTCAGTGTGATCATTAGCTTCCCTATCACACCCACTTACTGAAACGCCATCTTCATGCAGCATTTCAGCAAGAACACTCATACCGGCTCCACCTATGCCAATAAAATGAACTTTCCCGAGAGATTTTACAGTATCTTTAGAGTTAAAAGCTGCTTTAATAGGGTTTAAATCTGGGCAAGTCATTACTTCCTGCTTTCCTTGCTTGGCTTTCTTTCTTTAGCAATTTTAAGAATTCGTTGCGCCATAACGTCTGCAGCATTTCGAATACCGTAACGCCATGACGCTTCTTTCATAACATTCAACGTTTTATTGTCTTTTAACAGCGTAACTACAGTTTTACGTATATAATTTTCGTTAAATTCAGAATCATTTACCATAAGCGCTCCCCCGGCTGATACTACTGGCTCTGCGTTAAAACGCTGCTCACCATTACCAATCGGTAAAGGAACGTAAACTGCAGGCAATCCGAGAGCTGAAATTTCAGATACTGTACCCGCCCCGGCACGACAAATAACTAAATCAGCGCAAGCAAAAGCCCAATCGATTCGCTCTAAATATTGCGCTATGTGATAATCTCCGAGACCTAGATGATTAGCTTGAATATCGTTAATTTGAGAAACGCCCACATTCTGTGAAACTATTTCTCTAACTTTCTCATCTTTCCCTTTTCCTGTAAGATGAACAACTTGCGCGCAAGAAAGCAAATCTTTTGCAGCAGACGCAACTGCTTGATTTACACTTGCAGCACCTAAAGATCCACCTGTTATAAGCACAATAGGACGATTAGGGTCTAAACCTAACTGTTTTGCACCTTCCACTCTTGCTGCGTCACTATCTTCAGACAAACTTCTACATAATCTTGCTATAGCAGGTCTAAGTGGCAAACCAATTCTTTCAACACTCACTCCAGCTTTAGTTCGCAAACCAGTGTTGTTATAAACTGAACCAACCATAGTAGCCCAACGAGCACCAAGTTTATTTGCCATTCCCGCTTTAGCATTCTGTTCGTGAACAACTATTGGTAGATGCTGAGCGTGCGCTTGAGAATACACTGGCGCTGAAGCGTAACCGCCGAATCCTACTACAACATCCGCTTTTCTTTGCTTAAGAATACTACTAACTTTACGTTTTTCTTGAATCCATCTAATTGGGAATTTAAAAGCAGCTAAATTAGGTTTTCTAGGAAAAGGTACTTTTTCGATAGTGTCAAGTTCGTATCCTGCTTGCGGAACTAAACTCACTTCCAAACCAACTTTTGTACCTATAACACTTATTTGCGCATTAGAATCGAATTTTTTGATAGCATCAGCTACTGCAAGTAGAGGGTTTACGTGTCCTGCAGTGCCGCCTCCAGCTAGAACAATATGGAAAGACGATTCAGATTTACAATCTTCCTGCTCGCATGCACTTACGTTGTGCTCAGATTTCTGCTCTTTTGCTGCAAACATCACTACCTCTTTTAACACATCGCACATGACTAAAAGTCACATTTTCTATTATCCAAAAAAGCAATACTACAGAACATGTTACGCTAAATCAGACTATTAATTTCATATATTCGAGTCTAATTTTATTTAATAAACTATTACTAAGTATTATCTAAATCTTACGCTCCAGCTTTTAAATTAAGACTATTTCGTATGATACCGTCCGAAACTCCGATTGCTACCAGACACATAACCAGAGAGGAGCCTCCAGCTGAGACGAACGGCATAGGAACGCCCATAACTGGAAGTATTTGAACAACAACAAGAATGTTAATCAAACCTTGTCCTACAATCCAAGTAGCGACACATATAAGTGATATTGACACAAGTCTAACGCGAATTTGCATTGCAGAAGAAAGCAAACACCATCCGATTATTATGTACAGTAATATAACTGCTGAAGCAACCAAAAAGCCCATTTCTTCGCCAATAATTGCAAAAATAAAATCATTATGCGCATAAGGCAAGTAATTCCACTTTTCGCGAGAATTACCAATTCCTAAACCTAATAATCCACCAGAAGCCATAGCGTATTGCGCGTGAATAGACTGGAAGCAAACACCTTTAGCTGCTTTTGCATCACAACCGTGCAAAGTCGCTAAAATACGTCTCATACGATTCTGACTTGTTAAAACAAGAAGAGCAACAAGTACAGCAGCAACTAAAACAGTTCCAACCAACCATTTCGTTGGAAATCCGCCGATATAGAAAGCAACCAAAGCAATAATAATAATAATTAATGCAGTACCAAGATCCTTACCAGCTATAACAAGCAGCAAGGATAATCCCAAACCGAGTATTGGAGGAATATAGGCTCTCATTTGCACACGATCATACGCCTGTTTGGCAATGAGCAAAGATACAGGAAGCCAAATGCATAAAGCTAATTTTGTAATCTCAGCAGGCTGCAATGTTAAAGGTCCTATAGCAATCCAACCGGCGTTACCGTTAACTTCTCGCCTTAAACCAGGAACGAAAGTTAAGAACTGCGATACTGTAGCAACAGCATAAATAATTACAACACGTTTTTGATAAAAACTTACTGGAAGTTTTGAAGCTACTATATAACCTATTAATCCAATTATGCAGTATAAAGTTTGGTTGATTCCTTGCCCCCAAGGAGCAACTCCATACGTAATCATAGTTACTGAAGAGCTAGAAAAAACCATGAATAATCCAAATACGGAAAGAATAGCAACAGAAATTCTCAGTCCGTACAAGCACCAAAGTGGATTAAATAAACTTCTCATTCCAACATACTGGCCAAAAGATGAAGCTTTTTTAGTATGAGATGAAGCAAGAGAACTTTTAACACTGTGTAACCATTTCGCAGAATTTTTCTTGTCAGAAGTCTTCTGCAAAAACTTTTTACTGTTGAACTTCATGATTCTTTACCCATCGTTGAGATTCTTTAGCAAAACGAATGCCACGATCTGCGTAGGAAATAAACTGATCCATAGAAGCGCAAGCTGGAGCAAGCAAAACAACATCACCCTCACCAGCGTACGATGCTGCAGCTTCAACAGCAGCATGCATAACAGCCCCACCATAAGCTGAATTATGACTATGAGCTTCTTCAGATTCAACTTGTTCTAGCACTTCATCCGTTACATACGGCAAAACAGTAGATTTAGAACCATCGTAAGAAATAAGCGTTACTGGAATACGAACTTTGCAAGACTTAAGAGCCTCAACTATACGCTTCTGATAGCATCCAATAACAACAACAGCTTTCATAACTTTATTCTGCGACGAAAGAAGATCCTCAAAATGAGCACCTTTCGCGAGTCCTCCTGCTATCCAAACAACAGAACCATCAGCAAAACTAGAAAGCGAAGCCTTAGCAGCATGCGCATTAGTGGCCTTCGAATCGTCAACAAATCGTATAGAGTGAGCAGCTATTTTATCTTTAGACTCAAGAGTAGCAACTGTTTGAATACGATGACCACCTGGCGTAAATTCGCATAAAGCTTTAACAGAATCTTCTAAATTGCAACTAACACCAAGCGAAAGAGCTAAAGCAGCAAGCGCATCGGCAAGCAGATGAGGATAAACTGTGCCATCTGGCTCGCATAAATGCTTTAATTCACTGAGCTTAACAATGCGAGTAGGATTCCCAACCTCATTGCCAGCTACACCACTGTTATCTACAATCCAGCCGTCACTAACACCAATTTCTCCTGGCAAAGGATTGTCAAGAGTAAAACCAACTCTTTTGCAAGAAGAAGAAATAGAAGCTGCCATAGCAAGATTCTTAACGCGACTATCTTGCGCATTATAAACAAGAACCTTTTTAACAGAATTAAATACTTTCGATTTGTCACTAGCATAGGCATCCATTCCGCCATGCCAATCCAAATGATCTGCTGCAATATTAGTAATAACAGCACCGTCTAATCTTAAATCATCAGTAAAATGAAGCTGGAATGAGCTTAGCTCTACGCACAAAGCATCATATTCGCAATCGAGAGCAGCTTTAGAAACAGATTTACCAATATTACCGACTGCAGGAGCATTAAAACCGCAAGCACACAGCATAGCGGAAGTCATTTCTGTAGTAGAAGTTTTTCCATTAGTTCCAGTAATACCAACCCATAACGCAGGCTTATTAGAGCGTTTAGAAGGCACTCGCACTTTCCAAGCTAACTCAACTTCACTCATTACCGGAATATTGTGTTCACGAGCTTGAACTAAAAATGGTGTTCTAGGATTAAATACTGGAGAAGTGACAACCGCATCAATTTGAGACCAATTAATATCAGAAAAATCGTGGATATCAGCCTCAGGTTTATTCTCATCAACAGTTACAGGAATAGATCCTACAGCTTTAAGAACTTCTACAGCACCACGGCCAGAAACACCAAGACCAGCCACCAAAACGCGTTTATAAGGAAAATCGCAAGAATATTCACAATTCGTATCACTACTCATAGCCACTAGCCTCCGGTTTTATAAAAATATTAATACTATTAAAAGTCTTAAATAAGTAATCCAGATCGGCCAGCCCAATCAGCATAGAACATCATCAAAGCGCTAAGAACAAACATAAGCTCAATCATCCAAAAACGTACAACAACTTTCGTCTCTGGCCAACCGAGAAGCTCAAAATGATGATGAATAGGAGCCATTTTAAACACTCTCTTATGAGTCATCTTAAAGAAGCCAACTTGAATAACATCACTAATAGCTTCAAGAACAAACAAGCCGCCCAAAATCACAGCCAAAAATTCAGTGTGAGTAGCAATCGAAAGAGCTGCGAACAAGCCACCCAAAGCTAAAGAACCAGTATCTCCCATAAAAACTTGCGCAGGATTCGAATTAAACCACAAGAATCCAAAGCAAGCTACAGCTGCGCAAACGGAAATAATAGTTAAATCAAGAGGGTCAGAAACAGCGTATGAGAAACCAAAATGGCCTCCACCACGAACGTGATAGCTTTCCCAAAAAGCTATAAGAGCGTAGCCAGCGAAAGCAATCATAGAAGATCCGGAAGCTAAACCATCGAGGCCGTCAGTCAAATTAACAGCATTTGACCATGCTGCAATAAGGAAATTAACCCAAATAATAAAAACAACAATTCCAACAAAAGTACCAAAAACGTAGAAGTTAATAAAAGGACGCTCAATAAAACTCATACCAGCTTGCGCAATAGCAATACCAGATTGAGTAGGCAACATAAGCGCCAAAAAAGCGTAGACGCTAGCGAAAACAATCTGACCAATAAACTTAGCGCGAACTGAAAGTCCAAGATTCTGCTTTTTACGCACTTTCGCAAAATCATCAATAAAACCGAGCAAACCCATGGAAAGCATAGCGAACAGAACAAGCACAGCCGACCAGGAAGGTGCTCTACCAGCAGATAAATATCGGTACAATGCTGAAGCAGCCCAACCAGCAACAACAGAAAGATTAATAACTACTCCACCCATAGTTGGAGTACCACGCTTAATCATATGAGATTGCGGTCCGTCCTGACGAATGTACTGACCATAGTGCAAACGATGAACTAATTTAATTAGCATAGGTGTACCAACTATGGTAACTACAAGCGACACTACAATTCCAATAATAAGCGCAATCACCGCTTAACCTCCGTATGCTGTAATCTATTTTGCCCAGTTAGTGCTTTTAACTCTATCTTATTACTTGCTGCTTAACACGACATCAATTTAGCCCAACGCTCAGCTAAAGCACTCAAGCCAGAAGCATGCGATCCCTTCAACAAAACAACACTATCAGGATGCTTATCTACCAAATCCCAAACAATATCATTAGCTTGAGAATCACTATGAACAAAGAAAATAGCGTCATTTGCTGTCAAAATCTTATTATTCCAAGCTTTACGAGCACCATTTGCTATGCATTCAGCCAAACAATCAAGCTCATTAGAATCAGTAGAACCAACAGCTATTACTGCATCAACATTGTGCTGAGCAACATACTCACCGATATTATTGTGCAGCAAATACTCGTCGCCGCCCAGCTCAAGCATAGAGCCTAATACTGCGATGCGGAATAAACTATTAGAATCAGAAGAACTAGAATCTTTTGAATGTTCAAAAGCACACAGGCCGTCAATACCTGCTTTCATAGAATCAGGATTAGCGTTAAACGAGTCGTCAATCAAAGTAAAACTACGATTATTCGCAGAAACTTTAGAAAATTGCATACGATGAGGACTAATATGCGAAACTTTACTTAGAACTTCAACAATCTTTTCTAAAGACATACCACAGTAATACGCTACGTTTGCTGCAGCTAGTGCGTTCATAATATTGTGCTCACCGTGCAAAGCAAGATGCAAAGATGCAGACTCAGTTTTACCAGATTCGTTATGTACAGTTATCTTACAAACCGGCAAACCAAAATCGTTTAAGGTAATATCACTTGCGAAAATCTGATATGAATTCTCAGGAACTGGCAGTAGACCGGTGTCAATTAACTCACGACCAAACCAGCGAACATTGCCATCATCAACAAGATGAGACATATTAGATACTCGCATATCGTCAGCATTTAAAACAGCAATTCCGTGAGGCACAAGACCACGCACAATCTCACTTTTTGCCTGCGCGATGCGATCTACAGAACCAAACTCTCCTAAATGCGCAACCCCAACTTTTAGAACTACAGCAATATCAGGAGGAGCAATACGAGTAAGCCCAGCTATCTCACCAACATGATTAGCTCCCATTTCTGCAACTAAAAACCGCGTATGAGAATTAACGTGTAAAGCTGTAAGAGGTAAACCAATCTCATTATTAAAAGAGCCTACTGGAGCAACAGTGCTACCAACAGTACTGAGCAAATCGTGCAACATATCTTTAGTAGTAGTTTTACCAACAGATCCTGTAATACCAACAATAGTAAAAGGATCATCAGTTGCTCTACGACGTTCAAGATTATGCTTTGCAAGCAATCCTAAAGCTTTAACAGAATCATCGACGATAATCTGCGCAATAGAAACTCCATCTGAAAGCTTAACCTTATGCTCAACAAGAGCCGCAACAGCACCTAAATTTGCTGCCTTTTCAACGTAATCATGCCCGTCAACATGCTCTCCTGCAATAGCTACAAAAACTGAACCTTCGTGAGCTTCACGCGAATCGCTACAAGCAGAAGTAGCAACTAATGAATTAACATCAGTGCCATTAGAAACTCTTAAATCGCCGCCAACAGCTTTAGCAACCTCTTTCAAACTCATTGCCATCATTTCGCATGACTTCTTATCACAGCAACTCATATTGTCCCTCCAAACAATGCGAAATTAACGCAACTCATGCGATACTCGCAAAGCGCTTTTAATTGTTCCACGACGAACTCCGGCAGCAAGAACCATTGCAATGGACAAAGAAACATGCCTTTTTATATCTTTGCCACTAATTTGATCAGCTAACGCAGCCAACTCATCCGAATCGTTAGAACGAGTAACGCAATACTCGTGATCTCTACTTTCAAAACCATAACGCTGCCGCAGAGAGTAGAAACTCAACGAAGGACGAGAAGCATTAGAAGATAAGTTCATAGTGTTAAAAGATGCGCCGGAAGAAAGAGATAATTTTCTACGAGCGGCATCATTTTCAGCATTAATAATCTTATAAGCGTCTATAGCGCGAATATCAGAATTCTCAGTATTCATACTGTTTTTATTACTGTTTGCGCTACTGTTTGCGCTACTGTTTGCGCTACTGTTTGCGCTACTGCCAGCACTGTTTTTGCTTTCACTTACGGCAGAAGAATTAGATAATGCATCGAAATCATACTCGTCACGCTGAAGAGCATCTTCCGTAACTTTATCCTCACCTTTTTCGACTCCAACAACATCAATATTTACACATTGAAGCGCATTCTTACGTAACGTTGCAGGCGTCAACGCTATAACAACAGCAGCTGCACCATCTTCCGCACATACTGACAAAGTATGCTGTACTTCGGCAATTCCAAGAGGATAATCTAAATTAAGCTCTCGCTGCAAAGAACTAGAGCCAGCATCGCTAATAATACCTACAGGATTGCCAAGCATATGCAAAAAATCAGCTAAACGTATGACATTCGCATGAATTTCATCATCATCGTAACCGGCAACTGCAAAAGTCGCTACGCAAGAAGATGGATCAGAATTAATATCGCTTGCTAATTTCCCTAAAGCTACAGGATTTTCCGCAGAAATAAGAAGTGGCATCCCTAAATCTGCTGCTTCAGAATAAAATTCTGGCGGTACAAGTGCAGCATAAGCTCCTGCATCTCTAGCAGCCTCAAGCTGTCGCCTATCAACATGACCAGAAGGAACAAATAAAGAACCCGGACGCACGTTGCGCACATCGTCAACAAGAGAAGTAATAGTAACCCCAGAAGCAAAAGCAGGCACAACTTCAAAACCATAGCGCTTAGCTGCAAACCCGAGAGTTACCCTTATGCGCGAATACTCATCTAAAGCATCCATACAAGCACCTCACCTGTTCTTAAACTACCATTCAACTGGAACTGCATCATTGCGCGGAGCAGAAGCAGGAATATCATACTTCTGCATCAAAAACTCAGCAATGGTCTTAAACATAGGACTTGCTGTAATACCACCATACATGCCTTCTGGGTCCTTAAGAATAACGCTGATAGCAAATCGAGGATTATCCGCAGGAATAACTCCAGACCAGTCAGCAATAATAGAAGTCAAGCCAACGCCAGAGCCAGCAACTTCTGCAGTACCACTCTTAGCAGCAATACGATATCCATTTATGCCAACGAACTTATTGTAATGCTCAGCAGAATTCTCAAGAGCGTTCATCATCTGATTAGCAACATTCTCGTCAATAACACGAGTAGCCTCACGATGAGAAGCAGGAGTTACATGACCAGAAGGGTCAATAACCGACTTCACAATTGACTGACGAAGTCTTACGCCCTTATTCGCAATAGTTGCCATAGCGTTCGTGAGTTGCAAAGCGTTAACAGCATAGCCCTGTCCAAAAAGAACAGTGTCTTTCTTTCTACCATCCCAAGTTTTGTAATCAGGAAGCAAACCTTGAGATTCTCCTCTTAGACCCATTCCTGAGTATTTACCAAAACCAAACTTTGAAAGATACTCGTAGCGCTTATCTACAGGATACTTTTCTCCAGCAAGAACCATACCAACATTAGAAGATTGAGCAAGAATACCAGCAAGAGTCCAATGCTTAACAGAATGGTCAATTGCGTCTCTAAACTGCTGCTTACCCTTATTAATAGATCCCGGAACAGCAAACGGATCGGTAATCTTATGAGCGCCAGTTTGCAACATACCTGCCATAGCGAAAGTCTTGCCAACAGATCCAGGTTCAAAAGTTTGGCTTACAGCTTTTGAAACTTTAGTTTTCGCATCAGGACTTCCAGCTTCAATACTGTCAGTATCTTCCAAAGCTAATATTTCGCCAGTTTTAACGTCCTGAACTACTGCAACACCCCATGCGGCATGATACTTTTCTTTGCCATCTAACAGAACTTTTTTAACATACCAATCAACATCACTATCAATAGTCAACTTGATATCGTTGCCATTAACAGCAGGCTTTGATTCTGTAGGAGTTCCAGGTATTCTCTCGCTACCAGCATTATTGCCTTGGTAGCTCTGATAGCCGTCAACGCCCGTTAAAATTTTGTCTTGAGTAAGCTCCAAGCCGGAATCGCCAACTTCGCCCTTCTTGGTTTTATCAACATCGTCTCTACGACTTTGATCAGCGCTAGTAACGCCGCCAATAATAGAGCCAAGAATATGGCTGCTAGAATACACTCGCTGACTACTGTTTTCAGCATAAATGCATCCAGAAAGATTCATAGCATCGATAGCACGTTTTACTTCCGGAGTAACGTTACGCTTCAGCACAACATATCGGCCGCCATCAGCCAATTTTCCACCAAGTTCCATAACGTTCATATTAAGAACCGGAGCCAAAAGTCTTGCAACAGCCAACGCTCCCGTACCCTCTACCGGCTTTCCGTTAATAGACTGGCAGTTGTGAGAAGTCTGCTTAGTGCACGGAGTTGGAGTAAACGCCTGAGCATTCATTGGGTCGCCAATAATGTCGTAACGTTCAACGCTTTGAGCAAGTACAGAACCGTTTGTGTCAAGAATTCTACCGCGACGAGCCAGAATTGGTCGAACTCGCTTGCGCTCCGCCTGCGCAGCCTGAGCTGTGGAACGAGCGTTAACAAGTTGAATAAAACTCAGCTTTATAACTGCAAATGAGCCTAGCATAGCGAATACTACTGCTACGACTATGCATTTACGTACAAATGGGTCGCATTGGGCGAAACGTTGTCTGATTGAATGGCGCATCAATGTTTCTCCTGTTTTACTGAATTATTTGGACGTGTTTGTTGTTTCTGTTGTTGCTGCTGCTGCGGCTTTTGCTGCGGCTGCGGCTTTTGCTGCGGCTGCTGTTGCGGCTGCGGCTGCTGGGCTTGCTGCTGATTGCCCGAAGCAGACTTATTTTTCGCATAGTCGCTCAAATCTATAGAAATAGAATTCTGTTGAGGAACCATGCCCATCTCTTGGGCTTTTGCAGGAAGACCTGCCTCCAAAGTGTCCAACTGAGCTTGAGTTGTTTCAACATCTTGTCGCAATCTAACAATTCGCGATTGAGTTGCAGACTGTTCAAAAGAAATTTCAGCCATCTGCGTACGCAAAAGTAACGAAACGGAAAGAGTAATAAGAAGGAACAGAACAATCACAACAAAATTAAGAAGAGGAGCTTTGCGAGTATTACTCCACGCAACAACTTTATGCAAACGCTTCATAACACTAGAAGATCCGCGATCTGACACACTAGAAGAAACAGGAGCAGAAAAAACAGAACGCTCTTTTCTATCAGACTTAATCTGAACTCTTCTTCCAGCAGGAGCAGAAGAAGAAGGAACAATACGAGAATTACGAGAATTACGAGAATTCAAAACTGCCATGTCACCTACCCCCCTGTCTGCGAACAGCACGCTGAGAACTACCAGTAGCACTGATAAAACCGCGCGCTTCATCATCAAAACGCTTAACCCACCTATCTGGTATTTCTCTACAAAGCGAAACAGCACGCAAACGCACAGAAGAAGAACGCGTATTATTCGCAATCTCCTCTTTAGAAGCCTTCACTGCGCCACGGGTAAGAGATTCAAAGAACGGCTGAGCATCAGAAGGAATTACAGGCATATTAGCTGGAACATCAACTTTTAAACCCTGATTCATAAAACGTTTAACAGTTGTATCTTCCAAAGAATGGTAAGATTCCACAACCAAACGGCCACCTTTGCGCAAACGTAAAGCAATTTTTGGAAGAGTGCGCGAAAGCTTATCCAACTCACCATTAACTTCTATACGCAGCGCCTGGAACACTCTTTTAGCAGGATTACCAGCAGCGCGATGGGCCTTTGGAATAACGGAATCAACTAAGCTAACCAACTGACCAGAAGAAACAAGAGGCTGAATATCCCTTGTTTCTACAATCTTGCGCGCAATTGCGGAAGCAAAACGCTCCTCACCATACTCGCGGAAAATCTTAGACAACTCACGAACATCATAATTAGCTAAAATCGTTGCGGCAGTAGTACTTTGTGTAGTATCCATGCGCATATCAAGCTCAGTATCGTGAGAATAAGAGAAGCCGCGATCAGTCTCATCAATCTGCAAACTCGAAAGACCTAAATCCATAAAAGCAGCATCAATAAAATCAATACCGTTATTTGCGAGAACTTCATCAATCTCATCAAAAGCAGCATGAGCTGGTATGAAACGATCCGACAAACCTTCACGACGCATTCTCTCAGTAGCTAAACCAAGCGCTTCGCTATCTCTATCAATGCCTACAAGCTTCGCCTTCGGAGAAGATTTAAGAAACGCAGTAGCGTGACCAGCGAGGCCGAGAGTGCAATCTACTACAACTGCACCATCGTGTTGCAATGCGGGAGATACTAAATTAACGCAATCCTTAAGCAAAACCGGAGCGTGAATAGTTGAAATATCAGTCATCACATCACCGCCGGCAATACGTCGTCAGCAATATCAGCGTAACCTTGCTCACGATCAGAAAGGTAATCTTCCCAAGCAGACTTATCCCATATTTCTGCGCGAGTACCAACGCCAATAACTACGATATCTTCGCTCAAATTAGCGTAATTGCGAAGCATTGTAGGAACAACAATGCGACCCTGCTTGTCTGGGACTTCGTCAACAGCGCCAGAAAGGAACACGCGCAAATAATCTCGAGCGGATTTGTTGCTCATGGAAGTCCTCTGAATTTGCGACGTAATACGCTGAAACTCGGAAATAGGAAGCACGTACACGCAACGTTCTTGACCACGAGCCATAACAAAACCCTGACCGAGTTGAGAGCGGAATTTTGCAGGCAAAGCCACACGACCTTTTGCATCAATTTTTGGCGTATATGTGCCTAGTAGAACAGGTGCGGAAAAGGCGGATGCGGTTGGTGCGGATTGTGTTGGGGCGGATTGTGTTGGGGCTGATTGTGTTGGTGCAGTTGGTTGTGCGGCAGGTGCGGCAGAAACAGGTGCTTGCGCGGCAGAAACAGCGTAAGTAGAAGGAGCAGCAACCTGAGCTTGAGGAGCATACGCGGCGGAAATCGGCAAAGGAGTGGAGGTAAAAGCCGAATTTTGCGTTAACTGCTCACCGGAAAGCACAGGCTGCTGCAAGTTTTGTTGCAAAATCTGCTGAGGCAGTTGCGTTGTCATTTGCGGCATTTGCGGAATTACTGGCGAAAATGCTGGCATCTGAGCATATTGAGTATTCCCGTAATAAGGCTGATACTGCTGGAAAGATTGCGCATTAGGCTGCTGGATTTGCTGCGCAGCATATGGCAGTGGCATCTGCGTTTGCTGATTTGCAGTAGATTCAGAAGTTTGCGCGAATTGCTCTGCAGGTTGATTAGAAGGTTGATTAGGAGTTTGACCGGCAGACTGATTAGCAGATTCAGAAGCAGATTCAGCAGCAGATTCAGTATTTAGAAAATCGTGATTGTTGCGAAGGTTTTTTGAGGAGAAGTCGGCATTATTCTGCGACTTTTTAGGGTCACTGCTACGCACCATTCTCCACCTCCTTAATCACGATGCACGATGCCGCATGCACGTGATTCACCATCTTACTCCACAACTCACCAAAATTCCCCACTTTTTTACAAAAAATTAATTTTTTTATATATAAATAAGTAAAGATAAACAATAAGGAATTAATTTCAATGCACCATTGGATTTGAAATTACTTGATTTTAAAAATAAACTCCGCTCCAAAAGCGAGACAAAGCTCTCACATTTGGAGCAAATCACGCACCGACACGCTCCAAACACGAGAACACTCTCTCGCAAATGGAGCAACCGACGTAAATAAACCCTCCAAACACGAGACAGTCCTCTCACGTTTGGAGCAAATCACGCACCGACACACTCCAAACACGAGACAGTCCTCTCACGTTTGGAGCAAAACACGCACGACAACCCTCCAAAAACGAGACAGTCCTCTCACGTTTGGAGCAAAACACGCACGACAACCCTCCAAAAGCGAGACGAAGCTCTCGGGATTGGAGCAAAACGCAGACGACAACCCTCCAAACGCGAGAACACGCTCTCACAAATGGAGCAAAAAGTGAGGTAGACAGCTCCAATTACGAGAACCATCTCTCGCAAATGGAGCAAAACACACACCGACACGCTCCAAATACGAGAACACTCTCTCGCAATTGGAGCAAATAATCTAATCAACAACTCCAAACACGAGACAGTCCTCTCACAATTGGAGCGCTGCGCAACAACAAACCCTCCAAACGCGAGATGATGCTCTCACGTTTGGAGCAATGAACGACATGCTTAAGTGCACATTAAATAATTTTGGCAATCAATAGAAAATGTCGATAACATCGGATGATTATATGTTTTCGACAATTTCGACTCGTATTCTGTCTATTTCACCAGTTGATTTGGTGTTTTCGACAAAATCACACCGTATTTTGTCGATTTCACCAACCAATTATGTGTTTTCGACAATTTTAAGTAATCTGCAAAAAATAGAGATCAGACGAGGCTCTCACGTTTGGAGCGAATAATCTAATCAACAACTCCAAATACGAGAACACTCTCTCACGATTGGAGCAAAACGCAGACGACAACCCCTCCAAACGTGTTCTAACGCTCGTGCTATAAGCGCTCGCTACGAAACTCGCGTTGGAAGTCCA
The DNA here is from genome assembly GCA_947292085.1 of uncultured Gardnerella sp. Lineage (GTDB taxonomy): Bacteria > Actinomycetota > Actinomycetes > Actinomycetales > Bifidobacteriaceae > Bifidobacterium. Next base: position 22,585 of record CAMYPN010000001.1, read on the forward strand.
CTGGACTTCCAACCTAAGCGAGTTTCCGCTCCGAGTTGCTTTCGCGCGCTAAATCGCAGCGCTCAAGCAGGTCGTCGCGCCCGCAAATGGAGCAAAACGTAAAAGCAGAACCTCCAAATGTGAGATGATGCTCTCACGTTTGGAGCAAAGTACGCAACGACACGCTCCAAACACGAGACAGTCATCTCACAATTGGAGCAATAATCAACAGCAAACCCTCCAAAAGCGAGACGATGCTCTCGCAAATGGAGCAAAGAATGTATAAAAAAATCGCTGGAAGAAATGTAATCTCCCAGCGATCCTAAAACCATCAATTATCAATCAACAAATCCGCATCTAGCAAATCCGCAAAATCACAAATCCGCAGTTCACAGAAACATCAAATCAACAATCAACAGATCCGCAGTTAACAAATCAACAAAATCACAACCTCGGCAAATACTTCTCCAGCTCAAAAGGCGTAACCTGACGACGATACTCTTCCCACTCCTGGTGCTTATTGCGCAAGAAGTACTCAAAAGCATGCTCACCTAATACGCTAGCCACAAAGTCTGAACGCTCCATAATCTTCAAAGCCTCGTCCAAAGACTCCGGAAGCGGCTGAATACCCATTGCCTGACGTTCAGCATCCGTAAGCTCCCACACATCGTCACTAGTCGGATCGCACAAAGTCATCTGCTTTTCAATACCATCCAAACCTGCAGCCAAAAGCACAGAGTAAGCAAGATATGGATTTGCCACAGGGTCCAACGCACGAAACTCCATTCGGCAAGAATTACCCTTACCTGGCTTGTACTGCGGCACACGCAAAAGCGCAGAACGATTACTATGACCCCAGCATACGTAGCTAGGAGCTTCCGCACCACCCCACAAACGCTTATACGAGTTCACATACTGATCAGTTACAGCGCAAATTTCCGAAGCGTGATGCAAAATACCAGCCGCAAACTGACGCGCAATAAGCGACATATTAAACTCTTGACCAGCTTCATAGAAAGCGTTCGTATCGCCTTCAAAAAGACTCAAATGCGTGTGCATACCAGAACCCGGCTGATCAGTTAACGGCTTTGGCATAAAGCTTGCGTACATTCCACGCTCAAGCGAAATTTCCTTAACTACCGTACGGAAAGTCATAATATTATCCGCGGTAGTAAGCGCATCAGCGTAACGCAAATCAATCTCGTTCTGACCAGGACCGCCTTCATGATGCGAATACTCTACAGAAATACCCATCTGCTCTAACATACTTACAGCATTACGGCGGAAGTCCATTGCCGAGCTTCTAGGAACGTGATCAAAGTAACCGCCCTCATCAATAGGCACAGGCGCTTTGGACCAATCATCCTGAGCTTCGAACAAATAAAACTCAATTTCAGGATGCACGTAGAAAGTAAATCCTTTTTCTTTCGCTTTTGCGAGCGCAGTCTTAAGGACGTGACGAGGATCACCAAGCGAAGGCTCACCATCAGGAGTTAGCACATCGCAGAACATTCGCGCTGTGCCTTCTGGGCCTCCATGCCATGGAAGAATTTGGAAGGTTGATGGATCTGGCTTAACAATCATGTCGTCTTCGAGCACGCGAGTCATACCTTCTATGGCAGATCCGTCGAAACCAATTCCTTCATCGAAAGCAGCTTCCAATTCTGCAGGAGCGATAGCTACAGATTTAAGCGTGCCAAGCACGTCAGTAAACCAGAGACGAATAAAACGAACGTCACGTTCTTCAACAGTACGCAGTGCGAACTCTTGTTGCCTATCCATGATTTACCCTCGTTTCCTATGCATAGTGTCTTCTATAAAATCTCACAAGTATCTAAGCATATAAAAATTACTAAGATCTATTTTTATTATCACCTATTAACTAAGGTACACGCACGTAAAAATGCATGAATTTACCTACTTGTAATGAAATTAGAAGAAAAATATAATAATAAATTTCCACTAAATTCCCGCTAAATATTTACTAGATGCTATCAGTGATTAAAATATTTACCGTATTTACTGAAGATTCCAGGAATATCAGATTTTTTTAATAAGTCACTATTTATAATCTCAATATCTTGCTTCTTCAGATCTTCCAAAGTAGCTACTCCTATAAGTAAATCCTCTACGCGATCAGAAAACATTGATAATACCATTGGAGCAACCATATCTTGAGTTGGAACTTTGTACTTATAAAGTTTTGCTTCTAATCTATTAGCGCGATTTACTATGAGTAAGCCTTCAATACCTTTGAAATATTTAATGAATTTATTAATAGCAATTTCTGGCTCATCATTTTGCAAATTGTGCAAAACAGCCACGCTTCCGTTTTCCTCGGTAAAACAATCTGCCGATACTCCAGCAAGTTTGCAAAGAGCAGCAAGAATCTCACAATTATCCACGTGTGCTAAGATTACAGCGGCTTTAGCTTTTTTGCCTAAAAGCTCTTCTAAATCTTCTTTAAACTCAGCTTCCTCAAGTTTATTCATGGCATCGTTAATATCATTTTCATTAATGCTATCTTCTGAAAACTTGCCGTTAGAGTTTGAGGACAGTTTTGAGGAATTATCTGCATTACTTGCAGTTTTATTTTCTTCCGATTTTTGGTTATCTGAATTAAATTCGCGTTCAAAATCAGCAAGCGCGTTTTCTAGCTCAGCATCAGTAAAGGATGCGCGAATATTTTTATCAGAATTTTCGTTACTATTCTTTTTATCTTCCATAGTTTCTCTCCTTTTCAAACGCTTGGTAAACAGCTAGGACCGAATACAATCTTCATTTCTGCAAATAGTGACGTATCTCGTTTTATTCGGAAATTGTCACCTAAAGTCAATACTTGCGCTTTTCCAGAATCATCAAGTAACGCTAAATGCACTTCACAGCACCCAGGGTGACGGTTAAGAATATTCCTCAACTCTTCTACCCTAGAACGTTCCAAAGCTACGCGCGGCAGCACAATAGTAAGCGGACGCTCATCTACTGATTCTAGTGTTGGAATCTCAAATTCTGTAACTCTAAGCGAAACAGTTTCGTCACGAACTTCAATCTGTCCTCGAATACGAGCAACCTGATCTATAGCCAAATCTTTAGCTGAAGCTTCATAAACTTTTCCAAAGAACATGCATTGGATTGAGCTTTCCATATCCTCCAAAGTAACTATTGCCCAAGCGTTACCTTTTCGAGACAAACGTCTATCAACGCTAGTAACTAAGCCAGCAAGCGTCACATTCTGACCATCTCCCATAGTTTTTGCGTTATCTATGAGTTGAGCAATAGACATTTCTCGCAAATCTGAAAGAACAGCAGATAATCCACTTAATGGATGATCCGAAACGTACAAACCCAGCATTTCTCGCTCAAAGTTAAGCTTGGTCTTCTTATCCCACTCTTCAACATCAGGCACAGTAACTTGCATATCACCCATGCCATTATTACTTGCGTCAGAAGAATCAGACGAATTATCTAAATCTTCAAAAAGATCAAATTGCCCTTCTGCCTGCTTGCGTTTAAGCGCAATAATAGAATCAATTGCAGGATAGCAAATTTGGAATAATGAGCGACGATTTGAATCAATTGAATCAAAAGCTCCAGCTTTAATAAGTGATTCAACTAAGCGTCGGTTTAGTGCGGTAAATGGCACTCGCTTAATGAAATCCATAAAATTAACAAACTTGCCTCTACCGCTTTTACGCTCTGAGATAATATCGTTAACAGCTTTGTCTCCAACATTACGTATAGCGCCCAAGCCAAATCGCACAACATCTCCAACTGCTGAATATTCAAGCACAGACTCGTTCACATCCGGCTGCAAAACTTGAATACCCATACGTCTAGCTTCGCCCAAGTAAAGTGCGGTTTTGTCTTTATTTGTGCGCTCGTTTTGAAGCAAAGCAGCCATAAATTCTACAGGATAATGCGTTTTCAAATACGCAGTCCAGTATGAAATCAAACCATATGCCGCAGAATGAGCTTTATTAAACGCGTAACCAGAGAACGGCACTAGTACGTCCCAAACTGCTTGAGCTGCCTCCTGAGAATAACCGTGCTCTTTCATACCTTGGAAGAACGGAACTTTCTCTTTTGCCAGCACTTCTGGCTTCTTCTTACCCATTGCTCGACGCAAAACATCTGCTTTACCAAGACTATAGCCTGCTAAAATACGCGCAGCAGACTGCACCTGCTCCTGATAAACAATAAGACCGTACGTTTCGTCCAAAACTTCCTTAAGAGGTTCTGCTACTTCCGGATGAATTGGGATAATATCTTGCAAACCGTTTTTGCGCTTAGCGTAATTCGTATGCGAATCCATATCCATAGGACCAGGACGATACAGTGCAATTAAAGCCGAAATATCGTTGAAATTATCTGGTTTTAACGTACGCAGAAGCGCGCGCATACCGTCGGAATCAAGCTGGAAAACGCCTAAAGTATCTCCCCTAGAAAGTAGTTGATAAGTAGGCTTATCGTCTAACGGAATTTTAGTATAATCAATAGGCTCTTTACCGTTATTTGCAATATTTTGTAAAGTATCGCGAATAACCGTCAAATTAGAAAGACCTAAAAAGTCCATTTTTACAAGGCCGAGAGTCTCACAAGTGTGATATTCGAAAGTTGTGGTAATAGTACCATCAGTGCGCTCTAAAAGTGGTGAAGTGTTTGTGATTGGCTCAGAGCCCATGATTGTTGCGCAAGCATGCACACCGGTTTGACGAATCAAACCTTCAATACCTTTTGCTTCTTCCGTAATACGATGAGTATCTGGATCCGTATCGTACATTTCGCGAAACTCGCGCGCTTCAGCGTAACGTTTTGATTTTTCGTCAAAAATATCATGCAAGCTCATATCTTTGCCGTTTTTTGCAGGAGGAAGAACTTTAGTAATTTTTTCGCCTACTGAAAACTCGTATCCCATAATACGTGCGGAATCTTTAAGAGCCTGCTTCGTTTTAATAGTTCCGTAAATAACACACTGAGCAACTTTATCTCTTCCGTATTTTTCACCCACGTACTCGAGTACTTTCGCACGACCATCAGGATCAAAATCAACATCAATATCTGGTAGAGATACTCGCTCAGGGTTTAAGAAGCGTTCGAAAATCAGACCGTGCTTCATAGGATCAAGCTCAGTAATGCCCATTGCGTACGCAACCATTGCTCCTGCAGCAGAACCACGACCAGGACCAACCATCACTCCATGAGCTTTAGCCCAGTTAATATAGTCTGCAACTACTAAAAAGTAACCGCAGAACTGCATTTGGCAGATCACACCGCATTCGTAATCAGCCTGCTTTAAAACTTCCATCGGAACGTTATTGTTGTAACGACGCTCCAAACCCTCCTCAACTTTTTTAAGGAATAGCGAAGTTTCATCCCAACCTTCCGGACAGTCAAATTGCGGCATAAAAGCGCCATCTTCACCGTCATCAAACATAACGTTACAACGGCGCGCAATTTCAAGAGTATTATCGCAAGCTTCAGGAAGTTCTTTAAAAAGCTCGCGCATTTGCTCAGCAGACTTCAGATAATAACCGGAACCGTCAAATTTAAAACGGTCCGGGTCATCCAAACGCGAGCCTGAATTAATGCAAAGCATAGCATCCTGCGCTTCGCGATCTTCCTCATGAACGTAATGCAAATCGTTTGTAGCAAGAAGAGGAGCGTTAAGTTTTTTCGCAATCTCAAGCAAGTCTTTCGTTACTCGCGTTTCAATAGAAAGACCGTGATTCATAAGCTCAATAAAGAAATTATCTCGCCCAAAAATATCCTGAAACTCGCCTGCAGCACGTAAAGCTTCTTTAAACTGGCCTAAGCGAAGACGCGTCTGAATAATCCCCGAAGGACAGCCAGAAGACGCTATAACTCCTTTAGAATAAGTTGACAATACTTCCTTATCCATACGCGGGTAGCGCATAACACGACCCTCAAGATTAGCAACAGATGAGGCTTTAAGAAGATTAGTTAAACCTTCATCGTTTTGCGCCCACAAAGTCATATGCGTAATCAAACCACCGCCAGAAACGTCATCCGAATGCTGCTCTTCCGTGCCCCAATGCACGCGGCTCTTATCTTGTCTTGCAGTTTCAGGAGTAACATAGGCTTCAATGCCAATAATCGGCTTAATACCAGCCTTTACAGCCGTACTCCACATTTCGTACGCACCATGCATATTGCCGTGATCCGTAATAGCTACAGCTGGCATACCTAATTCTTTAGCACGATTAACTAAATCTGGAATTTTAGAAGCTCCATCAAGCAACGAATAATGCGTGTGATTGTGCAAATGTACAAAATTGGTTTCCGGCTGACTCATAGATGATATTCTATAAGCGAAAGTTGACCTCTAAAATCAAAAATGCTATTTTGACAATGCTCGCATGGCTTCTAAAGCGTGTTGCAAATCTGAAGTATACTGAGACTTTAACGTAACAGTTTTACCGGTAGTAGGATGCGTAAAAGTAAGTTCCATAGAATGTAACCATTGTCTGCTTAAACCAAGATTTTTAGCCAAAACTGGGTTTGCACCATACATAGAATCTCCGACTAGCGGATGTCCAATAGAAGTAAAGTGCACGCGTATTTGATGAGTTCGACCAGTTTCCAAATTAACACTAGCGAGAGTAGCTCTTCCGAAACGCTCAAGAACATCCCAGTGCGTTACAGCAGGTTTGCCATCAGAAGTAATAGTGAAACGAAAATCAGATACTTTTGCGCGTCCAATTGGAGCCTCAATAGTAGCTTTGTCTTGACTTAAGTCACCTTGTACAAGAGCATGATACGTTTTAATAACGCTGTGCTGAGCAAATTGCTGTTTCATAACCGTATAAGCGATATCGGTTTTACAAACAAGCATAAGACCGCTTGTTCCAACATCAAGACGACTTACTATACCGCGCCTATTTGCTTCGCCAAGAGTCGTAGTAATTTTAATTCCGCGTTTTTTTAACGCTTCATTTACGGTAGGACCACACCATCCGCTTGCAGCATGAGCAGCCATGCCAACAGGCTTATCAATTACAACAATATCTTCGTCCTCGTAAGCAATGGTCATACTCTGCTCAATATTTTGCCATTCTTGAGTTTCGTAAGAATTTTTAGATTCTGCAAATTCTTCAGTAGTAGATTCTTCAGTAGTAGATTCTTCAGTTTTATTAACTTCAGATCTTACAGTTTTCGACAGTGTTTCGAAAAATACTATCTCGTCAGTATCTAGAAGAATTGCCGATTTATTTGCTTTTCGATTTGAAAGTTTTACTATACCTTGCGAAATAAGATTGCTCGCTTTTGAACGAGAAATATTACGTAACTGCGATATTGCAACGTCGAAACGACAACCGACCAATTCTTCTGGAACTGGCATACTATGAACCATACTTTTTGCTGCTCTCTACTTACTGCTCTCTACTGATTCGTTTATATCTTCCGGTTGGTTAGAATCTACGGGTTCTGTCTTATCATCTTTTTCGTCGGCATAAAATGGAGTTTCGAAAAGTATAAGAGCAACAAACCACAATCCTGCAAATACCAAAATAATATCTGCAACATTGCCAACAGACCATCCGTAATTTATAAAATCAACAACTTTGCCGTCCAAAAAATTTTCAGCATAAGTAGCTCTATCGATAAGATTTCCGAAAGCTCCAGCAAATCCAAGCGATAATGCTATAGTCCACTGCAAAGATGTTGTTCGACGAACCGCCGCAAGCATAGCACTACAAGCAATAATGGCCAAAATACTAATTACGCAAGTTAAGCTTGATCCTAATCCAAATGAAGCTCCGGAATTTCTAACTAAAGCGAGCGAGAGGAAATTAGGAATGCACAAAATCTGCCTTCCGTATTGAAGCGCTCCAAGAGCCCACACTTTAGTAGCTCGATCTATTACAAGCCCAACAATTACAATAAGTGCAAAAACGGCTACGCGCGTACGCAGCCGTTTCACACGCACATCTCTATGCGCCAATGTTTATCCAATCTTTAAGGGAATAAACTTATAAGTAAAGCTCAAAAGCTAAGCTATACTTAATTTTCTTTATTCTCTTCCTGCTTATCATCTTTGCCTAAGTTATCAAACGCATTCTCGTCAGAAACTTGAGCAACAAGCTGACCCAAGAAGTCCTTCAAACGAGCACGATATTCGCTTTCGAACTGCTTAAGGCTCTGAATATTTCCTTCGATAACCTTGGTCTGCTTATCCAAGTTCTCATGAACCTGACGTGAGTAAGCATCAGCAGCAGTGCGAGTTGTTGAGTCGTACTCTGCGGCACGATGCTGTACTTCAGACTCATACTGATCAGCTTGATCATGCACTTGCTTAGCGTAATCATCTGCAGCCTGACGAACCTTACCAGAGTAAGCATCAGCCTCATTGTGAGCGCGTGCTGCATAAGCATCAGCGTCGGAACGTGTACGAGCAGAATAATCATCAGCATCGTCACGAGTTTGCTTGCTATATTCTTCAGCCTCAGAACGAGTACGAGCAGAATAATCATCAGCCTTAGCAACAGTTTCGTTGTAACGAGCCTGGCCTTCTTCAACAATCTGCTGAGCCTTAGCCTTGCCCTTATCTACATACTGATCGTGAAGCTGCATTGCAAGAGTCAACATTGCAGTAGCACGCTCTGGCTCCGAACCACTAACTTCAGCACCAGCACCAGCAATCTTCTGCAAGCTACCAGTTTCAGTATTTGGTTCCAACTTAGCAACTTGCTGACGAAGCTGCTCTTCACGCTGACGAGACTCCTCTAACTGCTGAGTAAGCTCATTCACCCTTACGTTCTCCTGCTGGGTAACTACAAGCTGCTGACGTACAGTCTCAAGTTCACGGCCGAGTGTCTCGCTGCTTGCACGGAAGTCGTCACGTTCGCGAGTAACGTCTTCCAATTCTTTAGCAAGCTTCTTATCATTATCAGATTTAGCTGCCTGAGCTGTAAGCTGATCAACTTGAGCACCAAGACCATCCAGCTGCTCTTTAAGCTGCTGATTCTGCAATGCTAGAGCACGGTTGCTTTCTTCAGCTTCAGCAAGTTTCGCAGCAGTAACATCATTGTGATTATCGTTAGGCTTATTTGCAGCAGCACGCAGATTTTCATTTTCTTTTGTAAGAGAATTAACCTTATCTGTTAACTCAGTAATCTTAGTGTTAAGACCAGCAACATCTGAACCCAGAGACTGTGTGGAAGCCCCAAGTCCTTGCACGGCCTGCTGACCGAGCGCTTCTATTGTTTCTGTAACCTGATCGAGAAACTCGTCAACCTCGTCGACGTCGTATCCTCCTTTGAAACGCACAATCTGGAAGGTATGCTCTCGAATATCTTTAGGCGTTAACAGAGCCATATCTTTACACCTCGCTTTTGGGGACGCAGCTCTTTGATATACCTCTTAAATGCTATCACGCCCGCAGAAGATTAGGTCAAAAAGCTCACTTAACTTATAACAAGTAATATTTAATTTTTTATTATATTCTATAGATACTTTACTTATATCACTATGGATTATTTTATTTTCTAAAATTTTTGCATTTAATAAAATATTTTTAATTATTTCTGCTGTTTAAATCTAATATTTAAATCCAATATTTAAATCCAAATTTCTAAAACAATTAGCAGGAAGTAAAAAATCATAAAACTTAAATCCAAACTAATTCCGCCTAAACGCATACTGGAAGGAATAAGTCGTCTAATAAAACGCAAAGGTGGTTCTGTTATGTAGTACACAATTCTAATAAGTTCATATACGAGTCCGCGAGGATGATAATTGCGAGCAAGCAGCAGAATCCAATCAAGCACTGCTCTAATTATGAAAATTGTCATATATGCGTTTAAGAAGAAGTGGAATATAAGCCAGGAGTAAAAAATTATAGGAGATTCAAATATGTACGTTCCAAATATGGAAGAAACTGTAACGTTTGTTAATTCTTTACTTAATTCCCCCACTTTTACCCCTTTTAGTAGCTTATTTTTAAGTTGATAATTTTACTAACAAAAATTTATATTTGCTAAATAGTGAAGGCAATGCTTCTTTAGAAACATTGCCTTCATCTGCACATATACATAGTTCAGCAGTTTAAGCTTGCTTACTAGAAAATTTACGAGAACAAATCTCTAGCAGCACCGTTTACTGGAGCATCTTCAACTTTTATATTTACCTGTGCTGGGCTGAGAAGGAACACTCTAGGCGTTACTCTCTCAATCGATCCTCGCACACCAAACACAACTCCAGCAGAAAAATCAACGATTCTATACGCTACTGACTCAGTAACTCCAGTAAGATTCAACACTACTGGTGTACCGTCACGAAGAGCGCGACCAACGAGCTGCGCATCATCGTAAGACTTAGGGTGAATCGTAGTAATACGGCTCATGCGACCAACGCTTGTCGTGCGAGGACTTGCTGCACGAGAAACATCAGAACGCTGAGAAGTCGCAGAAGCAACTGAATGATCATTGTCGAAGGAAGTATCTTGAGCTTCCTGCTCAACGTAATCATCATCTTCTGGAACATCTGCCATACCAACATACGACATCATGTTCTTCATAAACCCAGCCATGAAGCGACCCTCCCTTCGTTATGATTTAACGCAGAAAATCAGGAATATCCAATTCGTCTGGTTCAGCAGTTTGCTGAGGAGTGCTCATAGGCTGGAACTGCTGAGGAGCAGGCTGAGTTTCAAATACAGACTGTACCTTAGTTGCAGCAGGCTGAGCTGGAGCAGAAACAGGCAAACTTGCAGGTGCAGGAGAAGTTGACTGAGCTGGTGCAACAGACTTCACATCAGCCTGCATGTCCACAAACTGACCAGCTTTGCTTCCTTCTTCTGCTTTTGGATGAGAATCAAATCCTGCAGCAATAACAGTAACGCGAACTTCGTCACCGTAGGAATCATCCAAAGAAAGACCCCAAATAATCTGAGCTTCTGGATGTATGGCCTTACGAACAAGCTCGGTAGCAGCAGATGCTTCCTGAAGTTTCAAATCGCTTGGGCCGGCGATGTTAATCAAAGCACCGTGAGCACCTTCAATGCTTTCTTCAAGCAGTGGCGAACTAATTGCAATCTCTGCAGCTTGAGTAGCACGATCTTCACCCTTAGCAGAACCAATACCGAACAATGCAGTACCAGCTCCACGAAGAATAGCTGTTACATCGGAAAAATCAACATGGATGTAAGAATTCGTGGTAATCAAGTCCGTAATACCTTGCACACCAGCAAGAAGTGCAGTATCAGCAGTCTTGAACGCATCAATAATACCAATCGTTCTATCAGAAATTTCCAACAAACGATCATTAGGAATCACAATCAACGCATCTACTTCGTTACGAAGATTTTCGATACCAAGTTTCGCAGATGCTGCACGCTGTGGTCCTTCAAAACCAAATGGACGCGTAACCACAGCAATAGTCAACGCACCCTGCTGATGTGCTGCACGCGCAACGATTGGGCTGGCACCTGTACCAGTGCCACCGCCTTCGCCGCATGTAACGAACACCATATCAGCGCCCTTTAATGCTTCTTCAATGTCGGATTGATGATCCTGAGCCGCCTTAGCACCCTTTTCAGGGTCCGCACCAGCGCCGAGGCCTCTACTTGAAGCATCAGATAATGAAATCTTCACATCAGCGTCAGAACGCAACAAATCCTTAGCATCAGTGTTAATAGCTACGAATTCTACATTCTGCAAACCCTCGGTGATCATTCGGTTGACGGCGTTACCACCGGCTCCACCGACGCCGACTACCTTGATGATGGTTTTGTCGTTGAAATTGTCAGTCTGGGCAATCTCGCTCACCGTTGTCTCCTGTCACTCACGCACGTTTACGCAATACTTTAGCGCAAAACGCTCGATATTGGCGACGTTTTAACAATAAAAACTGAAAAAATGTCACTTCTTTGATAATACACCCGGCACTATGCAAATACTTAACGTGTAATATACAACAAATGTTTAATTAAATAAACAAAAGTAAAAGTGCCGATTATACTAGCCGAAAAACCCTAGAAAAACTTAGGAAATTCGCATTAAATTTTAATAGCTGGCATCCATAGGATCGTCACCAAATAAAGCCTCACGTTCCTCATGATTGGTTATACGCGAATCTAACCATCCATAAGGAAGATGAACTTTTTTAGCAAAACGAACACGTCCTCGCGGCGTGTCTAAAACCTGCTCAGGCAAACGCAACGAACCATCAAGCATATCAATATTACGCTTAACATCTTCAATTGATTCGCACTCCATAAAGTTTTTACGAGTGCCGCCGCCAACAGGAAAACCCTTCAAATACCAGGCTACATGCTTGCGCAAATCATGCACAGCCATACGCTCGTCGCCATCATAAAACTCAACAAGAAGCTGCAAATGATGCAAAATAACAGAACAAACTTCTGACAAAGTTGGATTTACGCGACTTTCGCTACCCTCGCAAGCAGATCGAATATCAGCAAAAATCCACGGCCTACCTTGACAGCCTCTACCGATAGCAACGCCAGCGCAACCAGTTTCCTTAAACATTGCTAGCGCATCATCCGCACCCCAAATGTCACCATTTCCAAAAACAGGAATATCAAGAGACTCTACAAGCTCACCAATACGCTGCCAATCAGAGTGACCGCCATAATATTCAGCAGTTGTACGAGCATGCAAAGTAACAGCCGCACAACCCTCTTCTTGCGCAATATGGCCAGCTTGCATGAAAGTCTCGTGGTCTTCATCAATACCAACACGGAATTTAGCCGTAACAGGTATTCCTGCTGGCTCACACACGCCAACAACGCGATGCAAAATCTCCTGCAACAAATCAGTTTTCCAAGGAAGAGCAGAACCGCCGCCGCGCCTTGTAACTTTTGGAACCGGACAGCCGAAGTTTAAGTCAACATGATCAGCCATGTTTTCATCAACAACAATTCGTGCAGCCTGCTCAACAATAGAAGGATTCACTCCATAAAGTTGCAAAGAACGCACTTTTTCACTAGGCGCAAAACGGCATAAACGCAAAGCTTTTGGATTTCTTGCAACCAATGCGCGCGCAGTAATCATTTCTGCTACATAAAGCCCATCAGGACCATATTCGCGGCAAATTACACGAAAAGGCCAGTTAGTAATACCAGCCATAGGTGAAAGAACTACAGGAGTAGCTACGTGAATTTTACCTAAATTTACTGGCTTGATTGCGCAAGCCGAATCAGCCTGCGCAATCCCAGTTTCCACAGTATTCTGCGACATTTGCACGTCTTTAGAAGAAGTTAGTACAAGCCACCAGCTTGAGCAATCTGCACAGGCTTAGACTCATCCTCTCCTACTTCCTTAGAAACATCCATACCACCATCAGCAGCACGAGTTCCAACTATTTCAGCAGGACCCTGAGGATAACGTACGCGCTTCTCGTTAATACGGCTAGCAACATAATCCGCAACCTTGTCGAGAGAAACTCTCTCCTGCTGCATAGTGTCGCGCTCACGAATTGTTACAGCGTGGTCTTCCAAAGTATCAAAATCAACTGTTACACACAGAGGCGTACCAATTTCATCCTCACGACGGTAGCGGCGACCAATAGCACCAGCTTCATCGTAATCAATAACCCAATCATGCTGACGCAAATCCGCAGCCAAATCTTGAGCAACAGCCTGCAATTCTGGCTTCTTACTCAGAGGCAAAACAGCAGCCTTAACAGGAGCCAAACGCGGATCGAGACGAAGAACAGTACGCTTATCAACTCCACCCTTAGTGTTTGGAGCTTCATCAACGTCGTAAGCATCAACCAAGAACGCCATAAGCGAACGCGTAAGACCCGCAGCAGGCTCAATAACGTAAGGAACGTACTTCTCACCAGTAGCCTGATTAAAGTAGCTCAAATCCTCGCCGGAATGCTTAGCATGAGCAGACAAATCGTAATCTGTACGGTTTGCAATACCTTCAAGCTCTCCCCAGTCAGACCCCTGGAAGCCGAATTTGTACTCAATATCGACAGTGCGCTTTGAATAATGGCTGAGCTTCTCCTTAGGATGCTCATACATGCGCAAGTTTTCTGGCTTAACACCCAAATCAACATACCAGCGAACGCGAGTATCAATCCAATACTGATGCCAAGCTTCGTCAGTTCCAGGCTCTACAAAGAACTCCATTTCCATCTGCTCAAACTCGCGAGTACGGAAAATAAAGTTTCCAGGAGTAATTTCGTTACGGAAAGACTTACCAATATTCGCAATACCAAAAGGTGGCTTCTGGCGAGTAGAAGTCATAACGTTCTTGAAATCAACAAAAATACCCTGAGCTGTTTCTGGACGCAAATAATGCAAGCTATTTTCGTCTTCAACCGGCCCTAAATGAGTACGAAGCATCATATTGAAGTCTCGTGGCTCAGTCCAGTTTCCGCGAGTACCGCAATCTGGGCAAGCAATATCCTTCAAACCATTCTCAGGCATCTTATCACCGTGCTTCTCAGCATAAGACTCTTCGAGCTTATCGGCACGATGACGCTTATGGCAGTTCAAGCACTCAATCAAAGGATCATTGAATACAGAAACGTGACCGGAAGCAACCCACACTTGGGAAGGCAGAATAACAGAAGTATCTACACCAACTACATCTCCACGAGTGGTGACCATTGCGCGCCACCATTCACGCTTGATGTTATCTTTTAAAGCCACGCCCAAAGGACCATAATCCCAAGCAGAACGTGTACCACCATAAATTTCGCCAGCAGGGAACACAAATCCTCGACGCTTAGCCAAGGAAACAACTTCATCAAGCTTTGAAACAGCCACAATACACCTTTTTCGTAAAATCTTAAGAAAATTCGGGTGAAAACGGTGTTTATTATAGAAAAACCCTCTGACTCTAAAACTCTAATTTATAAAAATAAGTAAGTTAACACTTTACAAGCACTATCGAAAGATTATGAAAAATAAAGATACAATAAAAAATAGCTAAGATTAATCACAATCGAAACGAGTAAAAAATGAACGAAACAAAAGAAAACGCGAGCGCAGAAAGCGAAAATAAAATTCAAACTCATAAAACCAATACTGTTGCAGCTCTCTGCATTGCTCCAAGCGGAGTAGGAGAAGAGTTAAGCGAGTATGTTGCAGATGCTGTACAAGTAATACGCGATTCTGGTTTAAAAAACGAGACAAACGCAATGTTTACTAACATTGAAGGCGAATTTGATGACGTTATGCGCGTAGTAAAAGATGCAACAATGGCTGTAGTAAACCAGGGACATAGAACGGAAGTTATACTAAAACTCGATATTCGTCCTGGTTTTAGTGGGCAAATTGACGCAAAGCACGAGTTGGTTGATGAAATTCTTAAGCGACGCAAAAACGAAAATTAAGCGTTCTTAACTCCACCAAAACGGCGATCACGATGCGCATAACGATCAATAGATCTCCAAAGCGCTTCACGACCATAATCAGGGAAAAGTTCCGGAACAAAATCAAGTTCTGCGTACGATGCCTGCCATGGAAGAAAATTACTTGTACGCTGCTCGCCAGAAGTACGAATAACTAAATCGCAGTCTGGAATATCCGGATTATACAAGTGTTCAGAAATCATTTTTTCTGTAACGCGATCGCCCTTAATCTTTCCGTCACGAACTTCTTTAGCAATTTGCGCGCAAGCATCCGCAATTTCTGCTCGTCCACCGTAGTTTAAGCAAAAAACAACATCAATAGTTTTGTTATTCTTGGTGATTTCTTGAGCTTTTTCTAACTCGTCAATAACTGACTTCCACAAACGAGGACGACGACCAGCCCAGCGCACGCGCACACCCCACTCGTTCATTTGAGAAACGCGTCTGTGAATAATATCTCTAGAAAATCCCATCAAAAAGCGTACTTCTTGCGGCGAACGCTTCCAATTTTCAGTAGAAAACGTGTACAAACTCAAGTAACGAACCCCAGCTTCAATAGCCCCTGCAATAGTATCGAACACAACAGGTTCCGCAGCTTTATGGCCTTCAGTACGAATCATTCCACGCTCTTTAGCCCATCTACCGTTACCATCCATAATCACACCAACGTGGCGAGGAACTTTTCCTTTAGGAAAATCTGGTATACGAGAAGGGTCACTAAAAGGAGCCGCTGGAATATTAAGCGATGTATAATCCACGTTTTCAAAAGCCATACTTAAGAATGTAACAACCCCATTGAACGAATCAACACAAAGTGAGAAAACTTACTAGCAAGATTTATCAAAAAAAACTTACGAAAGAACAGAAAAAGATCGAAGGGAACGCTCCAGATAATACTCACACCAGCGTTCAACGCACATAACTGTTTTTTCGTCAACGCAAGTTGAATCAAGTACTTTCCAATCTCCATTAGATAATGCAATTAGTAAATTCCTAGTGTTTTCGTCACAAATATAAGATCCAGAAGTGTGGTCAGTATTACACATAACTCCGCCGGCAGATGGAGCAAAAAATTGAAGACCATCTTCCCTACCACACACAACACATGAAACTAAGCGAGGAGACCATCCGGCAAGACAAAGCGAGCGCATAGCATAAGACATCCCAATAGCTTTTGGAGAATGTTTATGTTGGCAAAGAGATGAAAGAGCCGAAATAAGAAGAGTGTATTGCGATGAAGAATCTTGAAACTCTCCAGATACAAGCGCGTCAACAGTTTCTAACATAACGCTAGCGTACTCGTAAAGATTATAGTCGGAACAAATAGTGCCGGCATACGCAGCAATAGACGAAGCCTGAGAAATAACGTCTAAAGACTTACCCTTAGCAAGAAGCACATCTACACGCATAAATGGCTCTAAGCGGCCACCAAAGCGCGATTTAAGTCTTCTTACTCCCTTTGCTACAGCACGCACTTTGCCGTGATTTTTAGTAAGCAGAACAACAATACGATCTGCTTCACCGAGATCAAAAGTACGAAGCACAACTGCTTCATCACGATATAACGGCATAATGCTTAAAGCGTTGCAGAATTACTACTTACGATCAGTATCTTTCAACAAAGGATTGTCGTCGCTGGAATCATCAGAATCGTCGTCATCTAAAGTTCCAAGCCTATTCATAATTGGGAAAGAAAGCTCAGGAATATCTAAATTAAGCTTATGCTGTTCCTCAAAAACAGAAGATCCATTACTTTCAGACTTGCTTGATTTTGGTGCTGCAGGAGGGAAAGAAGGAATTGGATTAGCAGACCGCTTAGAAGGAGCTGGCGGGAACATTGGAGGCAAAGGCTGCGAATCTTTTGCCTCGTCAGAATGATTATTAAGAACAGTTGCACTCTGAGAAAGCTCATCATCGCTATCAGTGTTATCGATCACACGATGAGAAGAACGCGAATCAAACAAAGCATGCTCAGACTTGTCTAAATCATTAAAATCATCCGAAGAGTCATTGTCGCGCTCTACATGAGGGAAAATACTTTGCTTCTCATAGTTTGGAGCAACCGGAACGTTAGGAATATTATCTTTATTTGAATCCTCATTTTGCTCAGAAATGTTCTCTGCAGAAGACGAATCTGATGCTGCAGAAGGCGCAAAGGAAGGATAAGTTTCGTGTGCAGCAGACTTCGCATTTGTAGCAGCTACTAAAGCAGCCATAGAAGAAGCTACAGACTTAGGTAACTCCTGATTCTGAGAGTCCTTATCGGAAGAAGACTTTGGAGCAAACGAAGCTGGAATATTTTCATCATTATAAGAATTATTTTCAAAAGCAAAATCTTCATCGTCAGAATCATATTGAGATACACGCTCATACGCTTCCAACCTACTCATTAAACGAATGCAAGTATTCAAATAATAATCAACTTGCCTCTCGTCGTAACCATGCTTTCCAGAACGCTGGGTGAAAATTATGTTAGAAACAAACGTTGAATCGATATCCTCAAGATACTCTGCATCATTACCCCAATTAGGCTTAACACCGAGCATCACAGCAATCTTATCAAGCGTTTGATCGACCATATCGTCTACTTGTTTGCGATCGTATGATGGACGCCTCTTCTTACCTTCAGCAAACCTATTGCGATAATCTCGCTTAGCATGCTTCAAAAGATCACGGTAAACAGCTTCAGTTTCCGCTTTCCACGCAACGCGTCCGCGCTGAGCTAAATCATACTCCGTGTTTTTATCTACAACGGCACGTTCTAAACGGGATAAAGCAGCATCAACTTGACTAATAACATAGCCATTTCGCGCTAAATCAAATGAAACTTCTTGAATGTCCTGCTGAGTGAGCCTAACATCATCAGTTTCATACAACGAGTGCGCGCGCTCAAGAAAAGCATCAACCTGCGCAACGTTATAACCTAATTTACGACTACCAACACGCTCCATTCCAGAAGCATTACGAGCGGTATCAGGTTTCTGAGCCATCGAAAATTGACCTCCTGAGCACAAATTCTTGTTCTCTATACTGTACGCGACTGTTGAGACGCACGCCACGCTATAAACTATTGATACAAAATTATTCAAAACTGCAACACACACGTATGAACTTATGAACACGCGGTACACGCATAAATTTGCTTAACGTACATACCATACTGTATCTTGTTTCAAGCGGGCGATTAGCTCAGCTGGCTAGAGCGCCACCTTTACACGGTGGATGTCGGGGGTTCGAGTCCCTCATCGCCCACTTTCGTGAATCTTAAGCGGATATGCCTCATTTCCGCTTAAGATTTTTGTTTTTCATCACAGACTTAAGGTCATAAACCAAAAGTGTCAAAAGCTAAGCTGATGAATATCTTGTGGTATAAGCCGCAGACTCAATACTGTTACTAACTCAGTCAAGTATCTGAGAAAATAACGCTAATCACCCAAACACCGTTACTAACTCAGATGGCCGACTGAGAAAATAACGGTAATGAGACACTAATGCAGCGCGCCAACTGCGCGAGAGCCTCTAAACAGGCAGAATGAGACCATAATGCAGTAAGCGTTCTGCGCGAGGGTCTCTAAACAGATTCGATTAGCGCAAAACTCTTGTATTGAAAGACTTAATATAAGATTTCTTACACACTTTTGGCCTATAACCCAACTTATGCGAGCGCCAAAGTTTAATAAACTTAATTAATAAACTTTGCAGGTTGGAAGCTTATCAGTTCCTTTACCAGATCCTATAGCTTTCAACGCTTTCCAAGCATCATCTAAAGTGTTAACGCTAACAACTTTAAGGCCTGACGGCACATGGCCAACAACTTCATCACAATTATCGTAAGGAGCTAAAAACCAGGTAGCGCCATCTCTAAGAGCACCAAGCATCTTCAAGCGAATACCGCCAATAGCACCAATTTTAAGAGACTTATCAATAGTTCCAGTTCCAGCAATAATTTTTCCACCAGTTTCATGCTCGTCAGTGAGCTTGTCAAGAATACCCAGCGTATACATCATTCCACCAGAAGGCCCACCAATTTCATCAATATGCAGCTTAACTTTCACACCGTCAGTAGAAATACCAAGTTTTTTACGAGCATACTCAAGAGCAACATCCTGAGCTGAAGATTGAGAAGTGTTCATCTCATCATTAGACTCCTTCTCATAAGCATCAGCATCCTGCCCTGCAGGAACCACTGCCTCAACAGGAGTAATCGCACTACGAGGATTATTCCAAGCCAATAATGCAGACACTGTAGGAACCT
Source organism: uncultured Gardnerella sp. (assembly GCA_947292085.1). Lineage (GTDB taxonomy): Bacteria > Actinomycetota > Actinomycetes > Actinomycetales > Bifidobacteriaceae > Bifidobacterium. Next base: position 42,167 of record CAMYPN010000001.1, read on the forward strand.
CATAGCCAGGAACACCAGAAGCATCAACAGTAAGAAGAAGCAATTTGCCAGGATCCTCATCAACAGGCTTCTTCAAACCAGTTACTGTTATTACAGGTTCACCATACGATTTACCTAACACATCTTGAGTAGGACCAGGCTCTTCTACAACGTACGCACTCGGAATAAGAAGCATAAACCAGGCAAGTAAAAACGCAAAGAACCCAGTAAAATAACGCAACGGACGCGCATTAACATAACGAAAAAGAGTACGCGGACTAAACAGTACTGCCTTCAGAAATGCAAATAAAGCACGCTTATAGGTAGAAGGGTTACGCAATTCGTACAAGATATGAGACATAGTTTTATCATATACTCCAAAAATAAGACTCTACACAAAATTACAAATATTATTTCAAAAGTATCGTATATAAAATTTCATTTTTCAGGCAATTTTTGAGCATTACAATTATGCAAAATTAAGGCCATGGATCGCTTTTCTTCATCAGTTACGCTAAGAGAATACTTACTTTTCACAGCAATTTGACGAGCTACATAATCGCAACGGAACTTCTTATTAGACGGAAGCCAGTAAGCTGCAGAAGCAGAGCCTTTATCTTCATTAGCTTTACCTTGAACTGCAAGCAAATTAAGCATATCGTTGCCAAAACTAATACGCTTAGATTTACTCCAATGCCACGCTCCAGATTGCCATGCGTTCTCCAATGCAACCACGTGATCGATTTGAACAAGAGAACTAGTTTTACGTCCCCTAACAAATTGAATATCTAAACCGGTGTAAGGATCATGAAGCAACCCAGAACGCACTTGGCAAGAGCCAGCATAACGAAAACGAACATTAACTAAATCTCTAGCTAAAACATCTTCGCGAACATCACAGCCATTACCATCAACATCTGTTGAACGATACCCAAAAAGAGTGCGATCATATCCACTTCTATGCGGTTTCGACACTTTCAAAGTACGAAGAACGTCTGCAGCCTGCCCACTGGACTCATACTCGCCTGTAAGCTGAGCCGCAGTGCGATTAAATTTTGGAAGCAAAAGACCTATTGCGATTCCAATGATCACAGCAAGAATAATCAACCATATTAATGCTTTGGCTGAGCGAGAAAGGCTTTTACGATGCGAAAACTTGCGCTTTGAGCGCACGGAACGATAAGTGCTACTCAATGCAGCCTCTACTTACTTTTAGAGCCTGAAAAAGAAGCTTTTTCTGTTTTCTGATTCAAAGAATTATTAGAATCTTTGATTTTTTGAAGCTTCCTAAGTTTATTTGCTTTCCTGTGAGATAAAGGCATAGTTCGCATATCTACAGCCCAAGGTATGCGTCGAAGAACAACATCTACAACCTGCTGAGTTACACTGACAAGAACAATTACTGCCATAACAACATAAACCGTACTCCACGCTGGAATATTTGACGGAGCAGGATGCATAGTCTGAGAAATAAGCATCACAGCATAAGCTATGCCAATAAGAGCGCAAGACATAACAAGCGCTGTCATTCTGCCAATCCTACGATTTAGACGCATATTCTGTTGCGCTAACTTATTCATAGTAACCATCATGGCATTAACACAACGCTCGCCTTGACGATAAGCAAGAACCTCATCTATACCAAGCTCCACATCATCAGCTTCAAGCTCAACAGCATGCTGCTCAGCACGAACCTTTGCCATAACGCTTCTTGAACGCAAACGGAAAATTAGAGGAATAACAAAAGTTATTATTACCAAAAGAACAACAGACACAACAGCAAGTCGCTGATGGAAATAATTCAACAATGCAACAATCGGTATAACCGCAACAATCATTCCTACGCTCATACTTATACCAGCACGATGCAGATGCGCATGATGCATATCTACACCAGCAAAAGAAAGCAGAAGAGTAAACGCTCTAATAGTCATACAAATAACGGAAACCATAATAAACTGCTGAGTTGTTAAATTGCATATATTTCTTCCAGCCTCAGCAAACATAGCAGCTACAGTACAAACAGGTATAAGTACAGTGGCAATAATATTTATAAGAGTTGCGAAAGTAGAAATAATACCAAAAGCAACTTTAGCAAAAGTAGATATTTCACGAATTTCATAACGCAAAACATGGCTCGTAACTAAATTAGAATCGTTAGAACCAGAAAACTTTTTAGACTCAACTTTCGTCTGTTTTACTTGCTTATCTTCTGGATATCTGTACACGTCAACATCAACGCTTAAATCAGATTTAGAAATTCCAACAGAATTAGGCATTAAAACCAGAACTGTTGCGCTTCTAGCCAAACGACGAAGCATGCTTAGTATTTGAGAAGATTCCTGATCGCTTATATTTTCAGCAGAATAGTCAAAAATGTAAACTGGAGTATGACGCAACATTGCTCTAGCAATTAACATTCTGCGCAAAATATTCTCATGATTATCTTCTATGCGATCAATTCGCAAATCCAAACCGTCATAATCCGCATACACAACTCCATCCACATGTGCTTGACGAAGAGCATCCCACATTGAAGTTGTAGTGGCTTTCGAAGAAGCCATAAGAAGATTATTACGTAAAGTAGTAGCAAATAAATGACTACGCTCACTAACTAAAGTAACAACATCAGCTAAAGCTCCAGGAGCAGCATTACACAAAGAAATATAAGACGAATTTTGCGTCTCATTCAAACGATCAGAAGCAACAAATGGTGAAAAATCAGCACTTTGCAGCGTATCATACTTATCGCTATAGTACAGCGCAACATCAGCGTTATCGTTAAAACCTGTGCCAGATAACACATATTTCCGAAGTAGCTGATTGTACTGCTGCGGAACAATATTAAGCACACCATCTTGCGCTATAAACGACATCCTGGCTCTACTATGATGCTCATCAGCAGGAATCTCACAGCGCACATGTAAAGATACGTGTGTTGCACCGTCTGGAAGTTTAAGACTCGTAGAATCATCAGTAAAAGAAACAGGAGCTTCAGAATCAACAACTCGTTCAAGTAAAGCATGCATACGAATCAAACCGTGAGTCGCGTGACGCACAACATACATTTGGCGACCGACTCTACGAAGAGGCTCCACGCTTAGCATTAGCAAAGGCATAGTTAGCAGTGCGGCAGCTAAACCGACACCCTTAACTGAAGAAAGCCAAACTGTAGAAATAATTGCTACAGCAGTAGATGCATAAGCGAACAAAGCACAAACACAGCGCGCAGCAACAGAAACATTTAAAAGAGAACAAACAAGAGTCGCAAACGCAAATATTGCAGAAATAGCAGAAATACTAGCAATAGCAGGATTAACAGTAAATAAAACTCCGCAAACAATAAACGGTATAGGAATTGACGCAATAATTTGAGGAATCAGCAAACCAGCCCAACTCTGTATCCAAGACACATCGTCGTTAACAGTAGTAGCAGAGTTGTAAGAATTACTCTCATCAGCTTTTACAGATCGCAAAGACAGAATAGCTCTTAACATTTTTGGACGCAGACGCATAGCAACCTTAGTGCCAATTTCTGCGCCTAAAGTGCAAGATCCGTGAAAAGAAACATATTTAACTAGAACTATTACTATAAGAGCAACTATGTAAGGCGTAATTTCTATAGAAGAAGTAACAAGTGAGTGTGATGAACTTTTAACCGGACGTAAAACTGGCGAAAGTAAACCTACGCACACGTATACGAAACCAATATTCATTAGGGAAGAAAGTAATAAACTTGCCGCTCTTAAAGCCACCAAGTGTTTTACACCAGGCACGAACGCAAAGAAACGACTAATCATCTCCCAATCCTTTTCAAAAGATTCTTAACATTAAACACACCAACCACTCGCTTCCTAAGATTACGCTAATATCGCGGCATCAACACGCCGTTCGGCACTAAAAGTAACGCTTAAAAACAGTAATTAAAAACAAAGTAAATGCAAGTAATTCAGCAATTAAGTCTAAAAGATAATTATGTAAATAATTTAAGAAAGATGCCAGGAAAGCCTATGCAAATCGCTAGGCCCATATTTCGAAATTGCTTCACGATGAGCTTTAGAACCGTAACCCTTATTTTTATCCCACTCATACGCGCAATAACGAGAATCTTTAGAAAGTTGAATCATAATATTATCTCGAGTAACTTTCGCTATAACTGCTGCAGCAGCAACGCTAGCACACTTACGATCTGCTTTAACTAAAGTGTGAATTTTCGCCGGAATTGGAACTTCAGGAGCATCAAAAGTGTTTAAAACTTTATCAATATAATCGCAAGGACCATCTAAAATAGCAGCAATTCGCTTACCTTCAAGTGACAATATATTAGAAAGTTTCGTTTCTGCTTCAGAAATTGCTTTAAGAGCTGCAACTCCAAGAGCATAACTTATACCCCACTCATCAATTTCACTATTAGTGCAAGAACCAACAGCCCACGAAGTGCACCAATTTTTTAACGGAGAAATTAGATTTTCACGACGATGCTCAGTAAGAAGTTTTGAATCTGCAAGTCCTTGAGGAATATCTTCTGTCTCAACTTGCTCACTTCCTACAATCGCAGCACCAACCATTACTACGCCCGCTAAAGAACCTCGCCCAACTTCATCGAGACCAATAACAAAATCGTATCCTTCAGCTAACAAATCTCTCTCAAATTGAAGAGAAGGAACTAAAGGAACGTTATCTGAATTTGACATAAAAACCTTAATTATTTAGACGAATTAGGAACATCGTCAAACGCATCAGTGTGATCCTCTAAAATACCAGCTCGGTTCAAAGGCCAGCAACGCACTAACGCAACGCCTTTAATCTTAGAAATAGGAACTAAACCATCGTCACCATCATTCTTATGGTAACGAGAATCTGCAGAATTAGAACGATTATCACCAAGCACAAATACGTGGCCAGGCTTAACTTTTATCTTAAACGGGAACGAACTAGGATCAACACCAGGCTTAATATAAGCAGATTCGTGCACAGCAACGCCATTAACTTTAACTGGCTCACCAGGCCCTTCGCACTCAACAACATCGCCAGGAAGACCAATAAGACGCTTAATTAAATCTTTACTTCCAGCAGCAGCTGACTCACCATTCAACCAGTGAGCAGGATCCTCAAACACTACGATATCTCCACGATGAAGAGGAAACATTCCAGGAGTCAACTTAGAAGTAAGCACATAATCGCCAACTTGAATAGTGTCCATCATAGAGCCGGAAGGAATAACATAAACACCAAAGACGAAAACGCGAAGCAAAATCACTAAAATTACTGGGCAAATAAACCACAGTAGCGAATCAAGAAAAGAAGACTTACGCGACTTTGCATGAAGAGCAGAATTAGAATGACGTGCGCGTAGACCTCTAGGTAGCTGGAAACCGGAAGACACATTAGTATCTTCCGGTTCCGGCGGCACAGGCGAAGGATCAATACCATGGCCAGCCACATTTACAATATGATTATCGCTTAACTGTGTGCCATCGGACGCCATAATAACCTTCAACCTTGTGTAAATAGTTAGGTAAAACTACCTGTGCTTATAGGCTTTACGAAAAAGCTTACGAAACACTGCTTACTTAGCAGAGTTATCGCGACGCTCGGCAATACGAGCAGCCTTACCACGCAAAGCGCGCAAGTAGTAAAGCTTAGCGCGACGAACGCGACCACTACGAACCAGCTTAATCGAATCGATAGCTGGGGAATGAAGTGGGAAGCGACGCTCAACACCAGTGCCGAAGCTAACCTTACGCACAACGAAAGTCTCGCGAACGCCAGCACCCTTACGAGCAATCACCACACCAGTGAAGGTCTGAATACGAGTGTTGTTGCCTTCCTGAATCTTAACGTTGACATCAACGGTATCGCCAGGACGGAAAGCTGGAATTTCTTCAGCAGCCTTAAGATGCTTAGCATCAAATGCTTCTACAGCATTCACCATAATAATTCCTCCAACGCCGCCGCATACCAGCGCAAGTCACGCCGAAATCAAAACTAATGAAAAATCGGCTATCTATCCCAAAAAGTTTGCTCTTTGGGGGCTTTCGATCCGCGCAATCTCACTAAAAGAAGCGACTAGACGTTAAAGATAAAAGAACTATGCGGCATCCTCTTATCGAAAGCATACAAATACCAAATTTATGCTCAATAATGGACATTATTGAGCATTATTCCGCACTATTTCAGCGCACAACTCCATCGAGAGGAGCAGTTTCAACAGTGCGAGTCAGCTCATCATCATCAGCATCATAATCGAACAGCTCACCGTAACGACCCCAGCTAATTGCAATATCGAACTGCTGACGAGCAAGCGCATCAGTATGCTTACTACGCAATAAATCTAAAATCAACTCACCGCGAAGCTTACCATTACGATTACGGCTTAATGCCTGATCAATAGCATGAACTAACGGAGCGTGCTCAATAGCTAAACGTGCAAACACTTGCTTACTGTGCAAAATATCGGCATTATGCCACTCTTCACCCTCCGGAGTAATGGTAATATGGCCGTTATCAGCAGTAAGAAGATTCAACATAGTTCCAGCATCAACCAGAGGGAACAAATCATCGATTTCAAACGACAAATCAGCAGCCAAATCAGCCAAATCAATGCCTTCAGGATTCTCAGAAATCACATCAAGCAAACCAGCCATACCGCCAGGAGTTGCGTTAGGGAGCAAATGCACGGCAACAGGTTCAGGCTTAGTTTCTCCTGACTCATCGTCAACCTCATTTTGCTTATCTTCATCTTCATCATCACGATGACGTTGAATAAGCATATCTGCAATAGCTGCAGCTTCAGTATCTTCAGTATCTTCTGATTCAGTAGACTGATTCTGGCTATTATCCTCACTCACATTCTGGCTTTCCTCTTCCGAAGTGCTATCAGGAGCAGAACCTGTCAAAATAGCGTACAAGTTATCAACCATTGACTCAAATTCAGCACTATGCTTGTCGCGCGGACGAGGCAAATCAACCTCAACATCAGCAATCAAATGACCCGGATGGGAGCCAAGAACAACAACACGGTCAGCCATTTGAACAGCTTCCTCAATATTGTGAGTCACAATAAGAACAGATTTAATATCTCGTTCCTCGCTAGACCAAAGCTTAAGAACTTCCTGACGCAAGTTTTCAGCAGTAAGAACATCAAGAGCAGAGAACGGCTCATCCATGAATAAAGCGTCTGGACGAAGTACTAATGCGCGAGCAATACCAACTCTCTGACGCATACCACCAGAAAGTTCCTTTGGATAAGCGGTTTCAAAGCCGTCCAAACCGATAGCATCGATAGCAGCTAAAGCAAGCTCTGTACGCTTCTCTTTACTAACTCCCCTAGCACGCAATCCAAGCTCCACATTATCTTGCACAGTAAGCCAAGGCATAAGCGCGAAGGTTTGGAACACGATTGCAACCCCAGGATTTGGTCCTGTAAGCTCGCGTCCACGATACGTAACAGTTCCTTCAGTTGGCTGAATTAAACCTGCCATAGTACGAAGGAAAGTTGATTTTCCAGCACCTGAACGTCCTAGAATTGCTACAATCTCGCCTTCTCGTAAAGTAAATGATATATCGTGAAGCACATGCTGGGTAGTTCCACTATCGGATGTAAAACTTTGGCTTATGTGTTTTGCGTCGATAATATCGCCTGTTATTAAAGATGGAGTTTTTACTGCATTGTTCTTGATGGTAGTCATAATATCCGCCGTTCTACTCATTTCATTCAGTAAGTTTATAAATTTAGATTTTTATTTAATACTTTTTAAGATTTATTTAAGATTTATCCCAAAACGTAACGTTTTTCGGAATATTTACGCAAAGGACTCCAGAATAGTCGATTACTTAGCACAACAATCAAGCTCATAACAGTAACGCCAACTAAAGTACGCGTAGAGTCACCAACTGTAGTAGCAGAAGTAATATACGCACCAAGACCCTGAGTTTCCATATGATTTTTGCCATATTCAACAATTTCAGAAACAATCGAGGCGTTCCAAGCGCCACCAGCAGCAGTAATACCACCAGTGCACCAAGAACCAAAAATAGCTGGCAAAATCAAGGTCTTCCAACGCAAAACATTACTCAAACGGAAGCTACGAGTCATCTCGCGCAGATCATCAGGAATAGCGCTCGCACCAGCAATAACATTGAATAAAATATACCATTGCGTTCCAAGCGCCATCAAAATAATACTTCCCCAACCCAAATCAATATTCCAAGCAAGGAACCACATCATAGCGAATGGGAAAATGAAGTTAGCAGGGAAACTAGCAAGAATCTGCACAATCGGCTGCATAATGCGAGAAATTTTAGGATTCATACCAATCAGCACGCCAACCGGAACCCAAATAATGGAGCTGACCACAATCAAAACAGCCACACGCAAGAAAGTTAAGCCGCCAAAAGCTGCAGCCTTCGCAAACTCCTGCAATCCAGAAGTAACAGCAACAAAATAAAGCAGCTGAGCAGCACCCACAATGACGAGCAGAATCATAACAGCGTTAAAAGCTAAATCTCCAAACTTACGTTGAGAAGCCTTACGAGGCCACTTAGCTCCAGTACGACCAAATGGGCGCGTAATCTTTTCTAACCATTCACGAATCGGAGAAAACAGTTTACTAACAACCTCATCAGCATGAGAATGACGAATCAAAGTTAAAATAGCACTATGACGCTCATCATCCGAAGCGCTCTGGGTAATGCGGAAACGTTCAGCCCAAGCGGTAAGCGGCTTCCAAAGGAAGAAATCAATGGCAAGCACAACAATAATCATTGAAGCGATAGCCCACCAAATGTTCCCAAGCTTGTTTTGCGCAGCAGACTGAGCCACAAAACTACCAACTCCAGGAAGAGCATAAGTATGGTTGTTAACAGAAATCATTTCTGAAGCAGTAAGGAAGAACCATCCGCCGCCAACGGACATCATGCAATTCCAAAGAAGAGGAATCATAGCGTTTGGCATATCAAGAACCCAGAAACGCTGCCAATGAGTAAGCTGCAAACTACGCACAGCCTCATCAAGTTCCTTCGGCTCACTGAGCAGTGAACGATGGAAAGAGAACGTCATATTCCAAGCTTGACTTGTAAAAATAGCGAAAATAGACGCAGCTTCAACACCCATCATTGATCCTGGGAAAATTACGAGCCAAATCGTAACTGTAGCAGAAAGGAAGCCAAGAATTGGAACGGATTGCAAAATGTCTAGGAGCGGAATAAGAACCTTACCTAGACGACGGCTGCGCGCTGCAAGAGAGCCGTAAATAATAGTAAAAATAAGAGATGCGATAAGCGCAAGCATCATACGGAATACTGATCTAAGAGTGTAATACGGAAGATTAATAAGATCAGTTGATACAGTGGATGGAATCCCCTTCGGACCAATAGGCTGATTGATACGCTGCAAAAGAAATGCTGTTACGCCAAAAACAGCAAGAATACCGATGCAAACAATAATATCGGACCAGAAACGAGTGTTCTCGTCAATCTGTGCACCAGCGGCTTCTTTGCGCGAAGTTGTGAATACGGTCATAATAAAATCCTCGAATAGGCAATAAGTGGGTTCGCCTTCGTCTATTTTGTTTATTTCTGTTTAATTATTTTTACTTAGATTTTTATGCAGCCGTATCACCATTGATCGCATTATAGGCGCAAATAGATAGAACCCACGTCTTTTAATTGCGCAATTTATAATCTTAGAAAGTTATAATTTCCGCAATTTTACAACCTAAATTCGGTGATTGCCGGCTTCATATATTCAGGAGGAACGTCCGAACTACTACTACCAATAGTGTCAGAACCTTCATCAGCACAAGTATTCGAATTATGGCTTTTACTGTCATGTTTCACGGCGAATCACCTCCTTAAGTTCGTGCTAATTATAAAATATCGACAATATCGTGTCAAGCGATAACAAAAGCAGAGAAAAAATAAAAAAGCCTCTTGACGAACAGATACGCCAAGAGGCTTATAAATCAGCAATCAAACGAGATTGCTACGCACGCACTTACTTGCGGTGAGCGCGATAGAAACGAATCAAGCTCTGAGTAGAAGCATCCTGAGCTGCCAAAGCTTCATCATCCTTAGAAATTGCAGGAGTAA
>CAMYPN010000002.1 GCA_947292085.1 uncultured Gardnerella sp.
TACGTTAGCTTGAGATGTAACAAGTGTTGCGAGCGCAAGACGCGTTTTTTCGCCGCCTGAAAGCACTCGAGCAGGTTTCATAGCGTCGTCGCCTGAAAACAGGAAGCTTCCAAGCATAGAACGCGCTTGCGTATCGTCCAAATTTGGTGCAACATGCTGTAGATTTTCCAACACAGTCGCGTCTAAATCCAAAGTATCGTGTTCCTGAGCAAAATATCCGATTTTGCAACCGTGACCATATTTTACTTCGCCAGTATCTGCTGTTTCTTCTCCTGCTAAAATACGCAATGTTGTAGTTTTACCAGCACCGTTGTATCCCAAAATAACAACTCGAGAACCTTTGTCTATTGCAAGATTAATTCCCGCGAAAACAATATTAGAACCATAAGCTTTAGAAATATCTTTAGCCATAATAGGTGTTTTGCCGCAAGGAGCTGGTTCAGGGAAACGAATGTCTGCAACTTTTTCGCGGCTTTGAGCCTCACTTGTTTCACTGAGCAAACGTTCGGCTCTGCGCATCATATTCTGCGCAGCAACAGCCTTCGTAGCTTTTGCATGCAAGCGAATACCTTGCTTCATAAGACGTTCTGCCTTCTTTTCGGCAACTTCGCGCTCTCTACGGCGACGCTCTTCATCTACTACGCGCTGATGCAAATAAGCCTTCCAACCCATAGAATACATATCTATTTGAGCAAGCTGAGCGTCCAAATGCCACACTTTATTTACTACTTCATCAAGCAGCTCAGTTGAGTGCGAAATAACAAGGAATCCACCTTCGAAACGTTTCAAATAGTTTCGCAACCATATAATAGAGTCTGCATCTAAATGGTTTGTAGGTTCGTCAAGAATTAATGTGTCTGCGTTAGAAAACAGAATACGTGCGAGCTCAATACGCCTGCGCTGGCCGCCGGAAAGAGTTCCTAAAGATTGCTGCATAACTTCTTGCGGAAGACCTAAGCTTGTTGCCATTGATATTGCTTCGGATTGTACAGAGTAACCGCCTGCTTTTTCAAAATCTTGCATAGCTTTGTCGTAGCGGTTCATAGCTTTAGTCATGACATCCGGGTCTGGGTCTGTCATTTCTTTTTCAGCCTTGCGGATTCTAGAAACAATAGAAGAAATATCGCGAGCGCTCATAATACGATCAATTACGCTTTGCTCAGGATCAGCTGCATGTGTATCTTGAGGAAGATATCCTAAACCTCCACTTACTCGAACAGAACCTCCAGCAGGAAGCATATCTCCTGTAATCACGCGTGTAAGAGTAGTTTTGCCTGCACCGTTACGACCAACTAAACCGATTTTATCTCCTTTAGTAACGTGAAAATCGGTAGGGTTTAGCAGTGTGCGCGCACCAATTTGTATGGTCAATGCTTGTGCGTCAATAGGCATAATATGTATCCGTTTCCCAAAAATTAGGCTTCTATTGTGTGTGTATTTAATAAAGTATTAGCCAAACTCACTATTATACTGTTAGGCTGTCACGAAGAACTGCTTAGAACATTATTTTGTGCCCCGTTCAACAAAATAAAGTAAATTTTACTTTTTCGAACACTTGTTCTATACTTAGTAAGTGTAATTTGTTTTGGGGGAGTAGCGTATGCGTGGAGGTGTGTTGTGAATAATAAAGTAAGTCAGCAATCTGATATGTTACAAGTATTGCTTAATAATGCTCCACTTAATGAGCATGACGGCACTATAGTATCGGATTTATCTAAAGTTCCTGCTGAATGGAAAATAACAATTCAAGGCGCTCGCGAACATAATCTAAAAAATGTTAGTTTGTCTATTCCTAGGAACCGTATGGTGGTATTTACCGGACTTTCAGGATCTGGCAAATCTTCTTTAGCTTTTGACACATTGTTTGCAGAAGGACAACGTAGGTATGTTGAATCTTTAAGCGCGTACGCTAGGCAATTTTTAGGAAGAATGGATAAGCCTGACGTTGATTTTATTGAAGGATTGAGTCCAGCTGTTTCTATTGATCAAAAAACTACGAATCGCAACCCTCGTTCTACTGTTGGAACTATTACAGAAATATACGATTATTTAAGATTATTATTTGCTAGAATTGGTATTCCTCATTGCCCTGAATGTGGTCAACTTGTTAATGCTCAAACACCTCAACAGATGACAGATACATTACTGTCATTGCCTGAACGCACGAGATTGCAAATTTTAGCTCCAGTGGTCAGAGGAAGAAAAGGAGAGTTTAAAGATACTATCGAATTATTGAGATCAGACGGGTATGCGCGCGCAATTATTGACGGTAATATGTGTGAGCTTTCTGAAGATATTACTCTCGAAAAGCAGAAAAAACATACTATTGAAGTTGTTATTGATCGTCTAGTTATAAAAGATGGTATTAGAGTTCGTCTTACAGATTCTATCGAAACGGCTTTGAAACTTTCAAAGGGCGTTATGATTGCTGACTTTGTCGATGAGCCGAAAGATTCTTCTAATCGTCGTCAATCTTTTTCTGAGAATCGTTCATGTCCTAACAATCATCAACTAGAACTTGATGAAATTGAGCCAAGAACCTTTTCGTTCAACGCTCCTTATGGAGCATGTCCAGAATGTTCCGGAATTGGGTACAATCTTGAGATTGATCCTGAACTAGTTATTCCAGACCCTGATAAATCTCTTGCACAAGGCGCTATTGAACCTTGGTCAATGAATAAAGCTGCAGGTATGTACTATCAGCATATACTTTCCGGTCTTTCACAAGATTTAGGTTTTAGTATGAACACTCCTTGGAAAGATTTGCCAGAAAGTGTTCAGAAATCAATCATGTATGGTCATGATTTCAGCGTAAAAGTTTCATACAAAAACAGGTGGGGTAGGCAACGCGAATACTCTACAGGTTTCGAAGGTGTTGTACGTACTCTTATGCGAAAGCATGATGAAACTGATTCTGATCAAATGCGACAGTATTATGAGTCATACATGCGTGAAGTACCGTGCCAAAAGTGTCAGGGAAAGCGTTTACGTCCAGAAGTTCTTGCAGTAACGGTATCAGATACTTCAATATCTGAAGTTTGCGATATGCCAGTTGAAAAAAGTTTGCAGTGGATAAATTCACTCAAGTTAGAAGGTTCAAAAGCGCTTATTGCAGGAGAAGTTCTAAAGGAAATACGTGCTCGACTTGGATTTTTAAATGATGTTGGTTTAAACTATCTAACTCTTTCAAGAGCCGCAAAAACACTATCTGGTGGTGAAGCGCAACGAATAAGATTAGCTACACAAATAGGTTCAGGTTTAGTAGGAGTAATGTACGTACTGGATGAGCCTTCTATTGGGTTGCATCAACGAGATAATGAGCGTCTAATTGCAACACTTCATCACTTACGTAACCTTGGCAACACGCTTATAGTTGTTGAGCATGATGAAGATACAATTCGTCAAGCAGACTGGCTTGTAGATATTGGTCCTGAAGCTGGAGAGCATGGCGGTGAAGTTGTTTATTCTGGTCTTTCAACAAATATTGTTAAAGCAAAACGCTCAATTACTGGAGATTATATTTCAGGAAGAAAATCAATAGAAGTGCCTAAAAATAGGCGTTTGGTTGATTCAGAACGCATGCTTAATATTATTGGTGCTAAGGAGCATAATCTTAAAAATATTGATGTAAGTATACCTTTGGGAGTATTTACCTGCATTACAGGAGTGTCAGGATCTGGTAAATCAACACTAATAAATTCTATTCTTTACCCAGTTCTTGCAGATAAGCTTAATGGAGCACGAATTGTTCCAGGAAAGCACAAGAGAGTAGAAGGCCTAGAGTATTGCGACAAAGTGGTTCATGTAGATCAGAATCCTATAGGCCGTACGCCTCGATCTAATCCTGCAACATACACGGGAGTATGGGATAAAATCCGTTCGCTTTTTGCACAAACAGCAGAAGCAAAAGTTAGAGGTTACGGCCCTGGAAGATTCTCATTCAATGTTAAAGGTGGTCGTTGCGAAGCGTGTCATGGTGACGGTACTTTAAAAATCGAGATGAATTTCCTGCCGGATGTGTACGTAGAATGTGAAACATGTCACGGAAAAAGATATAACAGAGAAACTTTGGAAGTTACTTATAATGGCAAGTCTGTTTCTGATGTTCTTGACATGTCTATTTCTGAGGCAGCAGTATTTTTCAAAGCTTACCCTTCTATTTCACGTTATTTAGACACTCTTGTACAAGTGGGATTAGGTTATATTCGTTTAGGACAAAGTGCCACAACACTTTCCGGCGGTGAGTCTCAGCGAGTAAAACTTGCCACAGAATTGCAACGTAGATCTACAGGAAAAACTGTTTATATTCTTGACGAACCTACTACAGGTCTTCATTTTGAGGATGTTAGAAAACTTTTAACAGTTCTTCAATCCCTTGTAGATAAAGGTAACAGTGTTATTGTTATTGAGCATAATCTTGATGTTGTAAAGTCTGCTGATTGGATTATTGATTTAGGGCCAGAAGGGGGAGATTCTGGAGGAACTGTTGTTGCTCAAGGAAGTCCAGAAAGTGTTGCACTATGCGAAAAAAGTTGGACTGGTAAATTCCTTAAGCAAATGCTTAACAATAAATAGAATGCGATCAACCTTTACAGTCTGCTGCAACTTTTAGGTAAATAAATTTTTAAGCAAATAAATGAGATTTTCTTATGTGAAAGGAGGTGAATAATGGATAGTTCGAATAATTCTATAAGCAATAATTTATTAGATAATTTGAAAGATGATAAGTCTGCAGAAAATATTAATTGGCATAAAACTAAAACTGATTTTAATATGGTTTCTGATTTTAATGAGAATCATGTAAACGCTTTAGGAGCACCATTATTAGGTGACACTAGAGATTTATTCAGGCCGGCTTCTAAAGATATTCCTGCGCAACCTGGTGTATATAAGTGGAGAGATGAAGAAGGCCGTGTAATTTACGTTGGTAAAGCTAAGAATTTGCGAAATCGTCTTGCTAATTATTTTCAGCCTCTTTATCAGCTTCACCCTAGAACTCAAACTATGGTTTTAACTGCTCGTAGTTTGGAATGGACTGTTGTAGAAACTGAAATAGAAGCACTTAGTCTTGAATACACGTGGATTAAAGAGTTTAATCCAAGATTTAATGTTGTATTTCGAGATGATAAAACATACCCTTATTTGGCTGTAAGTGTGGGAGAGAAATTCCCAAGAGTATGGATTACTAGAAACCGTGGTAGTCGTGGAGCGCAGTATTTTGGACCTTACGCTAAAGTATGGCCACTTCGTCACAGCTTAGATTCATTACTAAAAGCTTTTCCAGTTCGCACTTGCACTTCAAGCGCATTTAATAAAGCAAGAAGAACAGGTAGACAATGTTTGCTTGCTTCAATAGGAAAGTGTTCGGCGCCTTGTGTAGGAAGTATTGATTTTAAAACTCATAGAAGGTATGTAAGTCAACTCGTTGGAGTGCTTACTGGCAGTGTGGGCGAATCATATTTAGCACAACTCAATCGTGATATGAAACAAGCAAGTGAGGAATTGGAATTTGAACGAGCAGCAAAATTACGAGACAAAATTAATTTGCTTAGTACAGTTTTGCAATCAAATTCTGTAGTTCTAGATGAAGATGTAGAGGCAGATGTTTTTGGTTTAAGCAGTGACGAACTAGAAGGATCAGTTCACGTCTTTTTCGTACGTTCCGGAATTATTCGAGGTGAACGAAATTGGGGGGTTGAACGTGCCGACGATAAAGACGATGTAGATCTTCTTGCCGACTTATTAGTGCACTTGTATGGAGAATATCAAGAAAATGCGCAAATTGATCAAAAAAATTATGAAAGCATCGTAGAAAGTTTAAAATCAAAGAACTCAAATTCTCGAATAGAAGAAACGCGTAACGCAGTGTCTAATACTCAGAATGCTACTGCTACGGATTCTAATTTGCGTGCGAAAGCAACAAAAATGAGACGAGAAAGACAAGAGACAACTGGTAGAGAAGATTTTCTTGCACCAATTTCTCCAATACCGAGAGAAATTATTGTTCCTATCGCTATTCAAGACGAAAGACGAAGTGAAATAGAATCATGGCTTACGCAATTAAGAGGTTCAAAAGTAACTATTAGAGTGCCTTCTCGTGGAGAAAAACGTGAATTACTTGAGAGAGCAAACGATAATGCTAATCAGGCTTTAACAAGACTAAAAGCCAGCCGCATAAATAGTTTAGAAAAGCGCAGCCAAGCAATGAATGAAGTTGCTAAAGCTTTAGGATTATCTAAGTCACCTCTGCGTATAGAATGTTACGATATTTCGAATACTGTTGATGGTACTTACCAGGTAGCTTCAATGGTTGTTTTTGAGGATGCAATAGCAAAACCAAGTGACTACAGGCATTTTGCTATTCGTGGAGATGATGGTAACGGTCGACTTGATGATTTAAGTGCAGTCTATGAAACAATTTCGAGAAGATTTAAACATGCTGACTCCTCAATAAGCAATTGCGAGAACGAAAATAATATTGGCTCTGAAAATAGTAATACTGAAAATACAGGAAAGAGAAATCACCGTTTTGCTTATTCTCCTAACCTAATAGTTGTTGATGGAGGTAGAGAACAAGCCAAAGCAGCTATGAAAGCATTAGAAGATAATTCTATAACAGGAGTAGCAGTATGTGGACTTTCTAAAAAGTTAGAAGAGGTATGGCTTCCAGATAGTGATTACCCTATTATTCTTAAAAGAAGTTCGGAAGGATTATATTTGCTACAGCGCGCACGCGATGAATCTCATCGTTTTGCTATAACTTACCATCGCAATCGTAGACGTAAAGGATTAATTAAATCTTCATTAGATTCTATACCTGGAATCGGAGCCGTATATAGAAAGCGACTTATTGGCGCTTTTGGTTCTGTAAAAAACTTGCGTGAAGCTTCAGTTGAACAGTTAAAACAAGTGGAAGGAATAGGAGAGAGCAAAGCTGAAATAATATACGAATACTTCAAAAATAAGTGAGAATGTTTGAAGCATAATATTGAAGCATAATTCGTATAGATAGCAAAATATAACTTCCACTGATGATTAAAATTAGTGTTACTAATAAAATTACAGCCTGACATACTACAAGCTGCCAGGCTGTAAATTTAGCTTTAAATTCAAATATTGTAAGTTAATATAACTATTAGCGAATATCACTGTGGAACGGGTTTATAACAACATTGCAACGTTGGAAACTTTTAACATCCACGTATCCTGTTGAAGCCATAGTGCGTCGTAAAGCTCCAACAAAATTAGTTGTGCCATCAGCTTCATGACTTGGTCCAAACAGAACATTTTCCAAAGGAGCAACGGTTCCAACATGACTGCGCATTCCGCGTGGCAAAGAAGCATGACGAGCTTCAGCACCCCAATGAGTGCCGCGCCCAGGTGCTTCAGTTGCTCTCGCCAGAGGAGTGCCTAGCATTACAGCGTCCGCTCCCATTGCTAAAGCCTTTATGAAGTTGCCGGAAGTTCCCATTCCGCCATCTGCAATAATCTGCACGTAGCGTCCGCCTGACTCATCCATGTAGTCACGACGAGCTTCAGCAACATCAGCAATAGCCGTGGCTAATGGAGCTTGAACGCCAAGAGTGTTCATAGTTGCAGATACTGCACCTCCGCCAAAACCAACAAGAATGCCAGCAGCTCCAGTGCGCATTAGGTGAAGTGCAGAAGTATAATCAGCGCAGCCACCTACTATAACAGGAACATCTAAATCGTAAATGAACTTCTTCAAATCGAGTGGCTCGTGATCTTTTGATACATGTTCGGCAGAAACTGCAGTTCCACGAATTACGAAAAGATCAACGCCTGCTTCAATAACAGTGCTATAAAGTTCTTGAGTGCGCTGTGGAGAAAGAGCACCGGCTACAGTGACTCCAGCTTCTCGTATTGTGTGCAAACGTTCAGCAATAAGCTCTGGTTTAATTGGTTCCTCGTAAATTTCCTGAATACGCCTCGTTGCTATATTGTCAGGAAGCTCAGATATTTCCTTAAGAAGAGGCTCTGGGTTTTCATAGCGAGTCCATAAGCCTTCCAAGTCAAGAACACCAAGAGCACCCATTTGACCCATTGCAATAGCAGTATCTGGACTTGTAACAGAATCCATAGGAGCTGCAATAACAGGAACGTCAAATGTGTACGCGTCTACTTGCCAAGTGGTTGATACGGCTTTAGGGTCGCGTGAGCGTCGTGAAGGGAGGATAGCAACATCGTCGAGAGAATATGCGACGTGGGCTTTTTTGCCCAAACCTATTTCAATTTCCTGAGACATACTTACCAGGCTAATGCCGTATATTGACGAAATTAGTACGCATGTTTTATTGTCTAATACTGAAATCACGGAAGTTGTGATTTTATAAACCGTAATGTGTATAACTTTATTTTAAAAAAACCTTGATTTTTCAAGGAACACACCGACACCAGTTATAATTTATACACATTTTTTGATTTTATTCAAAATGCTACTTAATCGCGGTGTATGCTATTTCTAATCCGATTTTAAGTCGATATTTTTCTACTAAAAATTGGATTAAGAAAGATAGAGAAAAAAAGAGATGGGAAGATAAAAATGGTTTCTGTTATGGGAACAATGAAAGAGCCATTTGATGAGAATCAAAGCGGTAGAAATGAAAATGAAAAGTGCGGAAACGAATGGGCATGTGGTATGGGAAATTGTGGATGGCAAAAAGAACCACCTCCACAATTTCCATATCGTTCGCGAGAACCGTTACCAGCTCATGAGGGAGTATTACCTATTGGTTTTGTGAACTCTTCTGTGCCGTATCATATAGGCGTGTGCTTTAATAGCACGGATGACGAAAAGTTATTCTTATCACTCGCTTTAAGAACGTGCAGAATCGCTTGTGTTGTTGCTGATATTTCTCGCGGTCGTCCAGTCCCGAAGGCAATGAGGGATTTGCTTACGCCTGAATGTTCGGCAAAATTGAAGAATATGTGGTCAGTTTTGGACAACTTTTTTAAGGAAATTGAAGATTCTGAAAGTCGTTCAAGACTGCGCAGATTCCCTGCTATACCAAACATGATTAACGGTATGATGGTAAGTCCAAACCGCTTTGAAGGAGTGGTGTGCGTTATGGTTGGCGTAATGCGCTATTGGGAATCACTGTCATTAGAGTATCGTCATGGAGCATGGATATGCACTTACGCAGACTTAGGCTAATCTTGCGAGATTAAGTCATAATTATGCGTGTTTAAGTCAGTTTTCATTTTTTATCTTGACTTTTTGTTTGATATTCGGTAACGGATCTCATTCAAAAAGTCAAGATATCTTTTAGTTGTATTGTCGTTTGTACGAATGTTTTTGTAAAAATAGATAATTTTGTGTGAATATTTTTGTATATATTTTGTTCGTGTCGGCATATTTAATCACGTACAATAAAAAGCATGCTGCGAGAATTTTCTGTAGAGTCTATTCACCCAACTAAAGATGGTGACACAATTTATTCATTGCTTGCCAATAGGGCGATGCATGACCCTCAAGGTTTAATTGCACAGTGGCAAGATGATGATACTCGTCAATGGCATGATGTTACTGCTGCTGACATGCTTTCAAAGGTTCGTTCGGTAGCAAGAGGATTAATTGCTCTTGGCGTTACTCATGGATCAAAAGTTGTTATTTATTCAGCAACATGTTATGAGTGGGGTGTTGTCGATTTTGCTTGCGCTTGTATTGGCGCTGTAAGTATCCCAATTTATGAAACTGATTCTGCTTTACAAGCTGCTGATATTATTGCGGAAGTGAAGCCAGTAATTGCTTTTGCTGGTGACAGTGAGCATGCGCAATGTTTAGAGAGAGTCCGTCAAGACAATAAGAAAATTACTCTTAAAGCAGTTTTTAATTTTAAAGCTGGCGGTATTGGTGCTGTAACTGATTTTGGTAAGTCTGTTGCAGATGAAGAACTTAATAATGCAATCAATGCAGTTCACGCAGATGATTTGTCTACTATTGTTTATACATCTGGCTCAACAGGAAAACCTAAGGGAGCTATGCTTTCGCATCGCAACTTTACTCATATTGTTTTCGCAGGCTATGATGTTCTAAACGAAATGCTTTATAAACCAAGTCGTTTGCTTTTATTCCTTCCGTTGGCACATTGCTTTGCGCGCTATATACAGTATGTTGCTATTGGTGCGCACGGAGTTATTGCTTACGTTCCTAATGCGAAGCATTTACTTGCAGATTTGCGCAGTTTCAAACCTACATATCTTTTGGGAGTTCCACGTGTGTTTGAGAAGGTGTATAACGCAGCATCTCAAAAAGCTGGAGCGGGTATTCGTGGACGTATTTTTGCCAAGGCTGTTAAGCATTTCATTAAATGGTCTAAAGACAGCGTAGAAGGTAGATCGCATTCTTTATCAGCGCGTATACATCACAATTTCTATATGCGCACTGTAGGATCTTCTATTCGCTCAGCATTGGGTCCTAATTTAGCTTGGCTTGCATGCGGTGGTGCTCCTATTAATGCTGATTTGGCGCATTTCTTCAATGGTCTTGATGGCATAACTTTTATTCAAGGTTATGGTATGACTGAAACTGCAGCTCCATGTGTTGTTAATTTCGAGCATGCTAATCAAGTTGGTTCTGTTGGTCGCCCAGGTCCTGGAATTACTATTCGTTTAGCTGATGATGATGAGGTTATGATTAAAGGTCCTAACGTTTTTATGGGCTATTATAATAGGCCTGATCTTACTGATGAGGTTCTTGATAAAGATGGATGGCTGCATTCTGGTGATCTTGGTGAAATAGATGATGAAGGATTCCTTTCTATTACTGGTCGTAAGAAAGATATAATTATCACTGCAGGTGGAAAGAATATTAGTCCAGCTCCTATGGAAAATATTATTTCTCAGTGTCCGCTAGTTTCTCATGCGGTAATAGTTGGTGATGGCAAGCCGTTTGTATCTGCTCTTATTGAGCTTGATCCTGATATGGTTCGTTCTTGGCTAAAGAATCAGGGTATGGATACTTCATTATCTATGGAGAAAGTTGCAAGTAATGATGCTGTTCGCTCTGTTGTGCAACAGTTTATAGATCAGGCGAACAGTACAGTTTCTAGGGCTGAGTCTGTCCGTAAGTTTGTTGTTTTGAGTGAGGAATTTACTCAAGATAATGGTACTTTGACACCTAGCATGAAAATAGTTCGTCCAAAGATTCTTGCTCGCTACGCAGATATTATTGAAACGCAGCTGTATGCTCCTAAGCCTAACACTCGTCCACTTCCTGCGACTGTGAAAATATTAGATAAGACTACTGAAACAGTTAAGCAAGCTCAGGAAACGGTTAAGCAGGCACAAGAGGCTGTTACTCCTCGTGTTCGTCAGGCTTTGGATCAAGCTACCACTCATTTGAAGCATTTTAGTGAAGACTCTTCAGAATTAAATGAAGATTGTGATAATAATTCTGAATCTGCTGAAGATAATAGTAAACAAAAATAGTAGTTTTTAGCTTGAAAGTAAGCTGAGTATGTGTACTATCTTTAGTTGGTATGTTTTCTGATTTTACTTGTGCTTCTATGTGTTAAGGAGATTTTTGTGACTATTCGTACTATTCGAGTAATCCCAGATCCTGTACTTCGTACTACTTGCGACGAAATACGTGATATTAATGCCTCTGTTAGGCATTTAGTTGAAGATTTACTTGAGACTGTGAATGATCCTGGTCGTGCAGGGCTTTCTGCAAATCAGATTGGCGTGAGTTTGCGAGCTTTCTCATACAATATTGATGGTCGTATTGGATATATTCTGAATCCTGTTATTGAGGAGCTCAGCGGAGAGCAGTACGACGATGAAGGCTGCTTATCTGTTCCAGGTTTATGGTACAAGACTCGCAGAGCTAATTATGCGCGTGTTCGTGGCATAGATCTTGACGGTAAAGAAATAGTATTAGAGGGTGAAGGTCTTATGGCGCGCATGTTGCAGCATGAGTGCGATCATCTTGATGGGCATATTTATCTTGATAGACTCGAAAAAGATGTTCGTAAACAAGCGTTGCGAGATCTGAGAAGTAAAACGCGTTAATTTTTACTATTTTGTTTTAATCGCTTTTTAGTCTCGTTTTTATTAATTTATTCAGTCAGTGTTGCTGCCGTGTTTTGCGGTAACAACACTGACTTTTTAGTAGTGCTCTTCTGGTATAATCAACATTCGCGTGTCAATTTTGAGCATGAGTATTGTCGCGTTATATGATTGCTCGCTTTTTATTGTCTATCAGACACGCAAATACGCGCCATGTACGCGTCCGTTCGTGTCGGTCGGCTTGGGTTTTATACGTAAGTTAAACCAAGTTGCATGCGAACAGACATGGCCAGGCAAGAACCGACAAGAAAGGTATATAGATATGGCACAGATTACCATGAGCGAAATGCTGAAGGCTGGTTTGCACTTCGGTCATCAGACTCGTCGCTGGAATCCAAAGATGAAGCAGTTCATTCTTACTCAGCGCAATGGTATTCATATCATCAATTTGTTCAAGTCACTCGACATGATTGACAAGGCTTACGATTTCATTAAGCAGACTGTTGCTCACAACGGTACTGTTTTATTCGTAGGCACTAAGAAGCAGGCTCAGGAAGCTGTTCAGAATCAAGCAACTCGCGTAAACATGCCTTATGTTAGCGAACGTTGGCTTGGTGGTATGTTGACAAACTTCCAGACCGTTTCCACTCGCGTAAAGCGCTTGAAGGAACTTGAAGAAATGGACTTCAGCGATGTGCGTGGATCCGGATTAACTAAGAAGGAGCTTTTGCTTCTTGAGCGTGAGAAGGATAAGCTTTCGAAGCAGCTCGGCGGTATTCGTAACATGAACCGTACGCCTTCCGCTATGTTCGTGGTTGACATCAACAAGGAAGCTTTGGCTGTTGAAGAAGCTCATAAGCTTGGTATTCCTGTTATAGCTATTGTTGATACAAACACTGATCCTGAAGCTGTTGAGTATCCAATTCCAGCTAATGACGATGCAATTCGCGGCGTTGAACTTCTTACCAGCTTGATGGCTGATGCTGTGGCTGAAGGTTTGCTTGAGCATGCTGGCAAGGGTGCTAAGGCTGATGGTGCTGAGGCACAGCCAATGGCAGCTTGGGAGAAGGAACTTCTTACCAAGGAAGGTGAAGCTGAGGCTGAGCCTGCTAAGGAAGAGAAGTCTGAAGCAAAGGCCTGATAAGCTAAGATTCATTCAGTAAAGCTGTGTTAATCGTATTGCTTATTTTTAGTACGTTTGCATCTTTACTGTGAATCATATTGATATGAGGAGAACAAAATGGCAGCAATTACTGCAGCGTTGATCAAGCAGGTGCGTGAAGAAACTGGCGCCGGCATGATGGACGTTAAAAAAGCTCTTACTGAAGCTGAAGGCGACGTTGCTCGCGCTAAGGAGATTATCCGCGCTAAGGGTATTCAGGCCGCTGGTAAGCGTGAAGGCCGAAAGGCTCAGGAAGGCACCATCGCTTCTAAGGTTGTAAAGTCCGATGAAGGCGAAACCGGTTACGCAGTTGAAGTGAACTCTGAAACTGACTTTGTTGCTAAGACTCCAAAGTTTGTTGAGTTCTCTGAAACTGTTCTTAACCATGCTATTGATGCTTCTGCTTCCACTGCGGAAGAAGTTTTAGCAGCTAAGGCTGGAGATGCAACCGTTAAGGAAGCTGTTGAAGAAGCAGCTGCCTTGTTCGGTGAGCACGTCAAGGTTGGCCAGGTTGCTAAGGTAAGCGGTCCACACGTTGAGATTTATGCTCATAAGAAGTCCGTGGAGTTGCCTCCAAGCATCGTGTCCATGATTGCTACTGATGAAGCTGGCGCTAAGGTCGCTCATGAAGCTGCTTTGCAGATTTCCGCTATGGGTGCTCAGTGGCTTCGTCGCGAAGATGTTCCAGAGGAAGTTTTGGAATCTGAGCGTCGTGTTGCTACCGAGAAGTCCTTGGCTGAAGGCAAGCCAGAGAAGATTGTTCCAAAGATTGTTGAAGGCCGTATGAATGCCTTCTTCAAGGAAACTGTGCTTCTCGAGCAGGCTTACGTAAAGGATCCTTCCAAGAGCGTTGGTGACTTGTTCAAGGAAGTTGGCGGTACCGCTTTGGCTTTCGCTCGTCTTGAGGTTGGCAAGGGTGCTGCTGAATAAGCATCGCTTATAATAAGAATCAAATCTGGTTCTTAATTAAATGAGCTATGTGCAATCTTTGCGCGTAGCTCATTTTTTATATTTGTGTTTTAGGTGTCGTTGTTGACGGATACCATAGCAATGATATGCTTGCATTCGCTGTGAGGACTGGAGGATCTATGACTATCGCACAAGCGGAGGAAAGCAAGTCCCGTAGAGTGTTATTAAAACTTTCGGGAGAAGCATTTGGTGGTGGAGCTGTTGGCATTGATACTCATGTGATTCGTAGAATCGCTGGTGAGATTGTTACTGCAGTGCAGCAGGGTGTTCAAGTTGCTATCGTTGTTGGTGGCGGTAATTTCTTCCGTGGTGCTGAGTTACAGCAGGCTGGTATAGATCGTAGCCGCGGCGATTATATGGGAATGCTCGGCACTGTTATGAACTGTCTTGCACTTCAAGATTTTCTTGAGCAAGCTGGCCAGGCAACTCGCGTACAAACTGCTATTACAATGGGGCAAGTAGCTGAACCGTATATTCCGTTGAAAGCAATTCGGCATCTTGAAAAAGGTCGTGTAGTTATTTTTGGTGCCGGTGCAGGTATGCCATACTTCTCTACAGATACTGTATCTATTCAGCGTTCTTTGGAAATTCACTGTGATGAAGTTCTCATGGGCAAGAATGGTGTTGATGGAGTTTATAGTGCGGATCCTCGTAAAGATTCAAATGCTAGAAAATTTGTCACACTTAGCTACAATAAAGCTCTTGTTGATGGTTTAGCTGTTATGGATGCTTCTGCTCTTTCTATGGCTAGAGATAATAAGCAGAAGATTCGAGTATTTGGTTTGGAAGGCGATGGTAATGTTACAAGCGCACTGATTGGTAAACAAATTGGTACTCTTGTATCCGATGCTGAACCTACATTTGCTTAAAACGAAATTTGCGTAGCATTTGAATATTGTAATTTCGTAAATTATATTGTGAAAATTGACTGATGACAGGAGAACACACATGTCAGGTATTATTGACCAGGCTCGTGAACAGATGAATAAGTCTGTTGAAGCTACTAAGGAAAATTTTGTTGGTATTAGAACTGGTCGTGCTAATCCTGCATTACTTAACGGCATTATGGTAGATTACTATGGTGCTCCAACACCAATTAAAGCTGTTGCTTCTATTGGAGTTCCAGAGCCTCGTACGCTTTCTGTCACTCCTTTTGACGCTTCGCAGGCTAACGCTGTTGAGAAAGCTATACGTGACTCTGATTTGGGTGTAAGTCCAAATCGTGACGGCAATGTTATTAGAGTAACAATGCCAGAACTTACAGAAGAACGTCGTAAAGAGTACGTTAAACTCGCTAAGCTTAAGGCTGAAGAAGGCAAGGTTGCTGTTCGTAATATTCGTCGTAAGGCTAAGGAAAATATCGACAAGTCTGTTAAAGATGGCGATATGGGCGAAGATGAAGGCGATCGTTTACAGAAGGATCTCGATAAGCTTACTAAGCAAATCACTGATTCCTTAGATTCTCTGCTTGAAGGTAAGCAGAAAGAAATTATGGAAGTCTGATTTTAGTAAGATCTCCTATAAGTATTAATAAATGGGTGTTGTATGAATCAACTTAATCATGATGATATAAGTGCGAAAAATGAATTAGTTAATGATAACTCCAGTAAGCTAGCTTCTGCTGAGTTATCGTCGCAAAAGAATTCTTACAACGCCCATGAAACATTAGATGATATTAATCGTCGTACAGGTCGCAATATGCCTCAAGCTATTGCGACTGCTGTAGTTTTAATTGCGGTTATTGTTGGATGCTTGCTTATTAGTACTGATGCTTTTGTTGTGCTGCTGTCTGTTTTTATGGTATTAGCACTTTGGGAATTGCATGTAGATTTTGCAACTATAGGATTACATATTCCTTTCGTTGTTTTATCTTTATGCTCTTTATCAACAATATTCGCAACATACTACGCTAAATGGCATGCTGTAGCAATGGCTAGTGGTATTGCGGCTTCTTTGCTGTTGGCTGTTATTGCTGCAACTCTTAGTAGTACTGTATCTGCTAGAACTATGCAGGCTGTTGAGAAAAAATTACAGAGAACTTCTACTTTTGATTTAGAGCGCAATACTCTTACTAATATGTCTGCTTCTCTGTTTGTTGTTTTATATATACCTCTTCTTGCGTCTTGTCTAATTCTTACCTTAACGGATACTAAATATTCTATGGCACATGCCATGCTGCTAGTGTTTTTACCTGCTTTAAGTGATACAGGCGGATTATTTGCTGGTGCGTGGCTTGGCAAGCATAAGCTTTCTCCGAGAATTTCTCCTAAAAAGTCAGTTGAGGGTTTGCTTGGCTCAATGTTTTTGGCGATTATAGGAGCTTATGCTATTGTCGCCGGATTCTACGGTAATAGTTGGTTATCGTATTGGTGGATTCCATTCGTTATGGGTGCTCTTTCCGGCGTAGTTGGAACTTTTGGAGACTTATGTGCTTCTATGCTTAAGCGTGATATTGGCATTAAGGACATGGGTCATTTACTTAAGGGTCATGGCGGGGTATTAGATCGCGTAGATTCTATTCTTCTTTGTAGCCCAGTTCTTATGGTTTTGCTTGGATTTGCAAAACTGTAATATATTTATTTTTTATCAATCATGGGCTAATACTAGAATTTTGCCCATGTATCTCGCTTATATTCCTTCGCCGAGCTTTTCAAAGTTTTCTATCGGCCCAATTACTATTCGTTGTTATGCACTAGCTATACTTCTTGGTATTGCTGTTGCTATGTATATTATTTCTCGCCGTTGGAAACGATGTGGCGGCAGTTTCGATCAGATTATTGATCTTTCTTTAGTAAGTATTCCTTTTGGCATTATTGGTGCTCGTTTATACCATGTGATTACAACTCCTGAACGTTTCTTTGGTTCTCATGGAGATTTTTTCGAAATATTTCGTATTTGGAATGGCGGCTTAGGTATTTGGGGTGGCATTGTTTTAGGTGCATTGGCTGCATGGTTCTGGTGCATGCATAAACATTATCCTACTGCTTTGTTAGCTGATGCTGCAGCTCCTGCGTTGCTTATAGCGCAGGGCATAGGTCGTTTAGGCAATTGGTTTAACCAAGAGCTTTATGGTGCTCCTACAACTCTTCCTTGGGGATTGAAGATAAATAATACGGGTAGCGCTATCGGTAATTTTGAGAGTTGCTACGATGGTTCTACTTGTCCTGCTGGAACTCTTTTCCATCCAACTTTTTTGTACGAAATGATATGGAATTTTGTTGGTGCAGCTTTGCTTATTGGATTCGGTAAAATGCTTTCTGAACGTTTGAAAGCTGGTTCAATATTTGTTCTGTATGTGATTTGGTACACTGCTGGAAGAGCGTGGATTGAAGCGTTGCGTATTGATTTTTCGCATCTTTTCTTGGGTGTGAGAATTAATGTGTGGGTTTCTATCATCGTGTTTATTCTTTCGGTATTTGTTTTTGCTTATTTGCAGAAGAGTAAACAAACTCGCAGTGAGCTTTCTAAAAAACTTATTGATATTACATCTGATGAGATGGAAATTCAGCGTCAATCAAAATAAAGTTTTATGCTGTAGTCTCTTGTATTTCTTAGAATGGAACCCATGAATATACAAATAGCACCTAGTATTCTTTCCGCAGATTTTTGCAATCTTGAGCGAGATCTTGTTGCGATTTCAAATGCGGATCTTGTTCACGTTGATGTGATGGACCACCACTTTGTACCGAACTTAACTTTAGGCGAACCTATTGTTAAGCGTATTTGTGAAGTTACAGATTTGCCTGTTGACGTGCATCTTATGATTGAGGATCCTGACCGTTGGGCTCCTGAGTACGCGAAGCTTGGAGCTGATTCTGTAAGCTTCCATATGGGAGCCACTCATGCTCCTGTGCGTTTAGCTCGTCAGTTGCGTTCTATGGGTTGCAAAGCATGTTTTGCTGTGCGTCCTGCAGAACCTGTGGAACCTATTTTCGACATTCTTGACGAATTTGACATGGTTCTTATTATGACCGTTGAGCCAGGTTTTGGTGGTCAGAAGTTTTTGAGTAATCAGATGAATAAGGTTCGTCGTTTGCGTGACGAAATTACTCGTCGTGGATTGCAGACTCATATTCAGGTTGATGGAGGAGTTAGCCCTTCGACTGCAGCAACGGTTGCTGAAGCTGGCGCTGACGTGCTAGTTGCAGGATCTGCAGTTTACGGAGCTGAAAGCCCATCTGAGGCTATTGAGACTATTCGTCAAACTGCTCAAGCCGCTTGGCGTGCATAGTTTTTTTAAATCGGGGGCATTTGTAATGTCCCCGATTTTGTACTTTCTGATTATTTAGATTGTGCAGTATTTTATTTTGAATGTGGGTTTCTGCTGTAAGTTAGTTGGATTGATTGTAGTGCTATAGCATGTACAATGGCAGTATTAGACGCGTTACGGTGCATTGGAGGACTTTTTATGGCTACATCTGCTTCGGATAAGGAGTATAGTCCAGAAGCGCGTAATAACGTTTTTACTGTGCCTAATTTAATAAGTTTTTTGCGTATTTGTTCAATACCATACGTTGCTTGGCTTATTGCGCATCATGACATGTTATTGGCGTTGATTATTCTTGCTGTTTCTGCTTTTTCTGATTGCGTAGACGGTTATATAGCTAGGACTTTTAATCAGGTAAGTAAGCTTGGTCAGATTCTTGATCCTATTGCTGATCGTTTGCTTATTGTTTTTAGTACTCTTGCTCTTGCTTACGCTAATGTCATTCCTTGGGCAGCTTTGGGATTGATTATATTGCGAGATGCTACTATGGCTGTAGTGATTTTGCTATTAGCTCAATACGGTTATGGACCGTTACCTGTTAACTTTATGGGTAAAACTGGCACTGCGTTAATTATGCTCACTATTGTGTCTCTGATGGTCGTTTATGCTTCTCCTGCTTCCGTGATTGTTTCTCTCCTTTACGCTGCAGCTCTTTCTTGCGGAATTTGGGGTATTGTCTTGTATTGGTGTGCGGGAATCATGTATGTTCGTCAAGCATATTGTTTACTTTTCAAAAAGCGCTAAGCGCTGATTGCAAAGTATTAATTTAGTTATGCGAGGTGTGGCAGTTTGGGATATCGTGATGATGCTGAAAACTCTGTAGAGCATGCTCAAGATTTGAGCGTGCAGAGTGAGTTTTTGCCTGAAGTGTTAGCTCCGATTCCCGTGTCGTTTCCTGCTCAAGACGGTTCTTCTCTTGCGCGTAGGCGTGCAGTTTTTTCTACTTCAATTTTTAATATCGATACTCATCACGCAACTCGGAATGTGAACCGTTTTGCTAGTCAGCATGATCGTAGGCGTTATGTTGATGACTATTCGTTGAAGCTTATTGACGATTTGATTAATCGACCTGTAGATCCGCTTTTTATGGATTCTAGGTTGGGTAGGCAAGAAGTTGGTGTAGTAAGCCGCTGGATTACTAGAATTGTAGTATTTATTATTTGTATTGCTATAGGAACAGTTGGTAGTCAGTTTGTTCGTAGACTTCATACTGATCCTCGTAAAGCGATTCGTAATTCTCTTGCTAACGAGTTAGTTGAGCATACTAATCGTTTTGATAGTTTAGTTCAGGAAGTTTCATCGCTAAAGAATAGTGTTAATAAAGAATCTCAGCGTATGATTACGCCTGAAGAAGATAAACTTGTTCAATCAGACGATATTACTAATGGTACGCGAGCTGTTTCTGGCTCAGGAGTTGTGATTACTGTAGCAAATCCGATGGTTGCTACTTCTGATGCTGTTGGTTCGACATTGCCTCGTGAGGCTAAGGGCGCTAAAGTTCGAGTTATTACCGATCGAGATATACAAATTTTTGTATCAATATTGTGGAATGCTGGTGCCGAAGCTATATCTGTTAATGGTCATCGTTTGGGTGCTCAAACTTCAATTCGTACTGCCGGTCAAACTGTATTAGTTGGTGTAAATCAAACTCAAAGTCCTTATGTTATTGAGGCGATTGGTAATCGTGACAATATTATTAGGAAACTTGATGAGGCTAAACTTTCGCCATGGTATGCGTCTTTGACTAATGCTGGTATGAATCCGCAAATTACGACTTCGGATATGATTAAATTATCTGCCGCTGGAACTGGCGATTTGAAATTTGCAAAGGAAAAATGATTATGGGAAAAGAGAACAAGGAAGGCAGAAGGTAGATTATGGCAGCAATTCTTGGTTTGATTATAGGAGCACTGATTGGTATTGTTGTCCATCCTGATATACCAATTGTTATTCAACCATATTTGCCAATTATGGTTGTTGCTGCGTTAGATGCTTTGCTTGGCGCTGCAAGAGCTTACTGTGAGCGTAATTTCTCTGATAAAGTTTTTGTTATTTCATTCTTCTCTAATGTTATTGCTGCTACTTTGCTTGTTCTGCTTGGTAATCAGCTTGGTGTTGGAGCTCAACTTCAGACTGCGGTTATTGTTGTTTTAGGTATTCGTATCTTCTCTAACGTTTCTGCAATTAGACGTTTTATTTTCAGGAGTTAAGATGGCACCTCTTTTCTCTACGCCTAATAAAGATGATATAGTTCGTAAGCTTCACCGTCAGCATGCGAAAGATAAGGAAAGTGATTTAACTCAAACTGGGTCATTTCCTGTTGTTCGTCGTAAACTTAAGCCTTCTTTAAGTGAGCACACCACTCGTACTCGCATTATTACTGGATTGCTTATGATGTTTTTGTGCGCTTTGCTTGGTTTTGCGTACATGATTCAGATTAATAACAGTACAACTTCTCTTTATGAAACTATGAATGAGGAGGAGCTTACTAGACTTATTACTGAAACTAATTCGCAAATTCAAAATTTAGAGCAACGAAAAAGTGAGTTGAGCGGTCAGCTTAATTCTTTACAAGCTTCAGTTGATAAGCAGAAAGAAGCTCGTCGCATTGCGCGTCAAAATGCTGAGACTAACGGAATTATTTCTGGCCGTCTTCCTGCTGTTGGTAAAGGCGTAGTTATTAATATTACTGATGGTGATAAAGATAGGGTTGATTCTGCCACAATGTTTCAGCTTATTGAGGAGCTGCGTAACGCTGGGGTAGAGGTTATGTCTATTAATGACATACGCATTGTAACATCAACATATATTTCAGATACTAAACATGGATTGCTTTGTGATGGTGTTTCTATTGAGCCTCCGTATGTTGTAAAAGCTATCGGAGACCCTCAGAATTTGCAAAATGCTGTCAATATTGCTGGTGGTGTTGGCTCTAGGCTAAAAGTTAAATTCGGCGCGTCAGTTTACGTGTCAACGCCTGAGGAAGTAGAAATTACTACGACACGCGAACCAAAACAGTATCAATATGCAAAACCGGTCGAGTAACAAGGTAGAATAGCAATTATGACTGAACCGATTCCTACCGCTGGCGAAACCACTATTATTGGTATGCCAGCCATACGTATTCCTATTACTTCTACTTCAGATCGTCCTTTAAGGCAGGATGATCTTGATACTATTTCTAAGCTTTCGCCTGGTACTGCACTGTTGATTTCTACTAGGGGAGCTGTGTCTGGTTCTCGTTATTTGCTTGATGAGAATGTTGTTTCAGTTGGTAGAGATCCTCATGCTGATATTTTATTAGATGATTCTACTGTTTCTCGTTCGCATGCTGTTTTTCGCCGTTACGGTGATACTTTCACAATTACTGACGCAGGTAGTTTGAATGGTACTTACGTTAATAGGAAGCGTGTCGATGAGGCTGTGTTGCATAATGGCGATGAGATCATGATTGGTAAATTCCGCTTGGTATTTTTCTCTTATGATGCGTTGCCTAATAATTATTCTGAATGATTTAGTAGAATGATTCGGTAATTTTATAGAACACAATTTTTGCGAGTTTCGTGTATGTTCGATTAACTTATGTAGGGTGTTTGTTTATTCACTTTACATGAGTGCTAGAGGATTGTGTGAGCTGCGTAATTTTTAATATAAGAGTTGCGTTGCTCACACTGCTTCTCGGTTTTTTATATTTTTTTTTATATTTCAAGGTTGGATATGAGAGCAAACGTGGAAGGTCCTGAGAGCCAGTTTTTTGAGACTCCAGTGCAGGGGGAGTTGTTTGCGTTTGCTCCTGAGAGTGAGAATATACGCGGTTATCGTGGTAGTGTTGCTATGAAAATTGCGGGTATAACTTACCGTCAGCTTGATTATTGGGCTCGTAAACGTATTATTGAACCTTCTGTTAATCCTTCTCATGGTTCTGGATCTAGGCGTTTGTATTCTACTAAAGATATAGCAATTATGGCTGTTGCTAAACGTTTGCTTGATGCTGGAATGAATTTGCAGAATGTTACTACTGCTATCATGTTTTTAGATCGTCATTCTTTTGCTCGACTTAGTGATATGACTATATTGTGTAATGGCTGCTGTGTTAAAGAGTGTGATGCAAATCAGCGAAATATGCAGCAGATGCTTGCTGATGGTGATGCTGTTGTTGTTTTGTCTCTTTCTAATATTATGAGCAAAGTAGAGTCTTCTCTTGAATCTGAAGAGTTTTCTACGTGTATTGAAGATGATTAGAATATTTTTTAGTACAAGAATATAGTACAGGTAAAGTTTAGGGATCTAATTATGTTTAACATGTTTAGCGATGATGCTCTTAGTAATATTCTTGCTTGTGCAATAATTGTTTTGTGGGTTTCGGTTTTGATTATTTTCTTAATTAGCTTTTTTATGTTCCTTATACCAATTTCTAAATATAGGGAAAAGTTAAGTAGAGATAGGAAATATATTAAGAGTATTGGTGGGGATGTTTCCTCGTATAAGCCTTCTTACCGGCCGCCGTTAGTTTCTTGGAATTGTATTGCTTTATATTGCAGTGCGTGGCCGCTTATGATTTTGTCGTATATTCTCGTGTGTGTTTGCGATTTTTATAATCTTATTTCTGATGAAACTTTTGAGCAGCTGCATGCTTTTGTTGTTCCTGTAGAATTTACTAGCGTTGGTTTTGCTTTTGTGATTTTAATTTGCATGATTGTTTACTCTTTTTATTCTGTTTCTGTAACAGATAAGAAGTAGATCTATAAGAATCAAATGTATAAATAGTGGATTGTTGATATTTGCAGAGTTACTTTTATGTAGTTACTTTTATAAAAAATATCTAATTTGACATAACGTACATTATCGGATTTTGAAATACTCGTTAACTGCGCTACAAAGTTCACTTACAGTATCAATAATCCTGTATGATCCGTGAGAAGCCAATTCACCCGGCTCAGCGTAACCCCAAGCGCAACCTAAGCAATCAAGTCCACAATCTTTTGCGCCGTCAGCATCAGTCCAACGATCACCAATCATAAGTGCCAAATCTCCACAAGACGGATCGTAATGAATGTTGTCAAAAACGTAACGAATAACTTGAGGCTTCGTAATTCTAGACATATCGCGACTTGCGCCGTAAATGCCGTCAATAAGCGTTGTTAATCCAAAATAATCACAAATAGGCTTAATCTGATACTCAGGCTTACAAGAAGCAGTAACCATATAAAAACCTGATTCTCGCAAAGCTACAAGCTGCTCAGGAATGCCATCATACACTCTATTAAGCAAGCATCCAGGAATTTTATGACCAGGATTTTTGGGATCGTCAAAAGTTGCTACTTCTGAATAATACTTGCGATATAAAGCAACGCCTTTTTTCTGCAGGCTTTCAGGCATATGATTACGCTGGAAAGATTCTAGAATTGACGGCCCGATAAAGCGTTGCATTTCGGCATCATCAGGAATTGGCTGGCCTAATTCTCTCATTGCGAGTTTTGCACAAGCAATAATACCAGCATCAGATTGTGTTAATGTGCCATCAAGATCCAGCAGCAGAATCTTGCGTTTGTTCTCGCTGGAAATCTTTGAGTAGCAATCACTCATAATCAGGAATCCAACCTTCATGATGCATTTTCAGACGCTTCTCAAGCAAAGTTTTAAGCTCTTCTTCGCTGCGTCGTTCCAAAAGCATATCCCAGTGAGTACGAGTTGGCTTGTTAAAATCGTCTTCAGGGCGATCGTCTTCACCTTCACGATGAGCTATAGCTCCGCAGCGGCATTCCCATTCTTCTGGAATTTCAGCTCCCTGAGCAAAAGGAAGAATAGTACGATGACCTTTAGGACACACATATGCTATATCATTACGCTCAGCAAAATCTACATTGTCATCAGATTCAAGCGACTTTGCGCCAATACTCATTCCGCGCAAACTACGTTCTGCCATAGTAACTCCTTAAAAAATCTACTTACAAAAATATCTAATAATACGGACTATATTCAGGAATTTAAAATTTTGCGTTTTCGTATAATTTCGCATAATCATACGTCTGAATATGCTACTACTCCCCTTTTCATTAATTTTGCAGCTTCACTAGCACAATCGGCAAGATATGGATCTACGCCGTCGATAGCTTTAAGATACTCTCCTGCAACAGAAAGCTGTGTAAGTATATCTACTAGTCGCTTAGACTGTCTAACAAAGTCGCCGCCGGTAATATCAGTATGATCGCGCAGAATTTCCGACAACTCAGCACCTTGAACCCAATCGTACATCATATCTACTGCACCAAATTCAAGTGTTCTAAGTTCAGGCAAATGAGATTTATCGCACAAGGCTTGTGTTTGCATGAAAACATCCTTCATAGCGCACACTCTTTCAAACACTATTCCTTTTTGCCCTCCAGGATATCTTCGCGGTTCTCCATCGCTAAAACCACGAGACTCATATACAAGAGCCGAAAGGCATGCAGCAAGCTCTTGAGGGCGTAAATTATTGAAAACTCCCCCACAAATACATTCGGCAAATACTATATCAAGCTCATTGTAAAGTCTTCTTAAAAGCTGACCTCGTTCAGTTAAAAGCTGCATTGCACTATGATCATCGCTTTGCGTAATATAATTTAGTTCTCGAAGAACGTTACAAATACGGTCAAACTCTCTAACTACTGATCCAGTACGAGCTTCGTAACGTTCACTTACTTGACTAAGCTCTTTATTTTCGCGAATCCAATGATATCCCCAGCGAAGATGATCAACAATATCAGTACAACTTGCGCAAGGATGATTCCTTTCTTCTTTGCGAAGCTTATCTATCTTATCGTCTAAAGCTTTAAACGCAGCACTTCTTTCAGATTCAGTGCGAAATATAGTGTGTTTCAACTTACGGCGTTGATCATGCTGAGCATCTTTTAGCTGCATACGCAATTTCAAAAATTCAGAAAAATCGCCTTTATCACATTTGAACGCATCCTCGTAACCTTTAAGAGCGTCCTGAAGCTCTTTCATACGATTTTGAAGTCGTTGAGCAGATTCATTTGCTTCCCACTGAGCAAAAGACTTATCAAGCGTTTCTCTCGCAGTTACAGTGTCACTAGTGTGCAAAAGATTCACAGCCATATTAAACGTAGGAGCGAAACTTGAGTGAAGAGGATAAACGCGTTTACTGGAAAGCGCTGCAGCTTGTTGAGGCACAAAATCAGCATTATCTACAAGAACAGCATGACCAATATCGTCAATACCTCTTCTACCAGCACGACCAGTAAGCTGAGTGAATTCTCCAGGAGTAAGAGGAACATGACCAGTTCCATCGAATTTAACAAGTTTTTCAACAACCACACTTCTAGCTGGCATGTTTAATCCGAGAGCGAGAGTTTCAGTAGCGAACACAACTTTTATAAGACCGCGCTCAAAAAGAGTTTCAACAATATGTCTGAATAGTGCAATCATTCCAGCATGGTGCGCTGCGAATCCCTGTTCTAAAGCGTAACGGAATTGCTCAAATCGAAGAGCATGAAGATCTCCCTTGGAAAGCTGGTCTGACACCATAGAATCCACAATCTTGCGAATTTCATACATTTCATCGTCGCTTGTGAGAGTCAAACCAGCGTTTAAGCATTGCTGTACAGCTTGATCGCAGCCTGAGCGAGAAAAAATAAAATAAATTCCAGGAAGCATATTCAAATAATCAAGCTCATCTATAACAGCCCAACGTTTAGGAGTATGGCGTTTAGCGCTGGAACTATTATTAGATTCGTTACGGCCATTAGAATACTTAGAAAGTTTTCCCCTACCGTGTTTGCTATTTCTAGAGAATTTAGCTCTCTTAGAGGCATAACGATCTAATTCCAAAAGACGTCTAGCAAGAGTAGGATTAACACGCTTATTAGCGCTTGTAACGCTTTTAGAATCGTAAAGATTTAAGAGTTCAGGTTCTGTTTGCCCATCTTTTTGTATTACAACGTGTCTTTCAAGAGGAACAGGACGATGCTCATCAATAACAAGATGAGTATTTCCACGTACTGAAGTAAGCCAAGCGGAAAAATCTTCTACGTTAGAAACAGTAGCTGATAAGCCAATAATTTGCACATCTTTAGGAAGATGAATAATAACTTCCTCCCATACAGCACCACGGAACTTATCGGCTAAATAATGAACCTCATCAAGAATAACGAAACCAAGAGATTGCAGTGTAATAGACTTCTCGTAAAGCATGTTTCTAAGAACTTCTGTAGTCATAACTACAATATCTGCTTCGGAATTTACGGAAGTATCTCCTGTTAACAGACCTACTTTATCAACTCCATAAACTTCGCATAAATCATGGTATTTCTGATTACTAAGAGCTTTCATTGGTGTAGTGTAAAACGCTTTAACACCACGTTTTTGCGCTAAAAATACAGCAAAATCAGCAATAACTGTTTTTCCTGCTCCGGTAGGAGCTGCTACCAGAACATTATCGCCATTCTCTAAAGATTCATTTGCTTCCTTCTGAAAATCATCAAGCTCAAATGGCAAAGTGCGTTCAAACTTAGCTAAGTTTGTAAGCTCTCGTTTCTGTAATTTTTTGAAAGCTTGATATCTTTGATAAGGTGAAAGTGATTCGTCTTCTGTATCTATGTCTGATTGCTTAGCATTATGCGACGAGCGCGAAGACATAAAGTATCTCCTACTTGATCATATAAAACGTAAATGTGAAGTATGCGTAATCTAGTATTACAGGTCTTCTTCTCGTAAAGACTTTTTACTCCATCTTTCCCATACTGCTTTGTGCTTTTCTCGCTTAAGATTTTTCCTTGCGATAACAAATTTTAAAGTCTCTTCGTGAAGATCTGCAGCATCTTTCAAAGGCCTTGTAAAAAGTGGGTCGCGATTAATTTCAACACTATTTTCGCAAGTATTAAGATGCTCGAATTTAGAGGAGATCTTACTAGAAAGTGCGCTGCAATTTTTTACTATGCGAAGTAAGGAAACTACTACTAAAAATATTCCCAAAACAATCATGCATAGCATGAACAGTGTTATAAGTAACCAGACCCACCAAGGCATTTATTCCTCCGTTTGAGGAGTATCGGCATGATTTACGCTAAGTTCGCGTTCTGCTCTAGCAATAATCATGCTGCGAAGTGTTTCAGGAGCAACGGCAGTAATATGGCGGGAATGTGCAATGCAGAACGCCACAAACCACGAGTCAGATGAAACAGTGAGATGTACTTTTACACCATCACCGTATGGTTGCATCTCTGCTCCCGAAAGCTTTTTCAGGAAGTTAAGATCAGTTTCATCAGTAATAAAGCAAGTTTCAGTGCCATTGTCGAAACTCCACTTACGAAGTTCGCTTACTGGAACATCAGGTACTTCAACAGGAGATACAGGCTTTACAACTTCAGCATGCTCAATACGAGCTATACGAAGCACTTGCCAAATTCGCGGCAAACCGTTTGCTTTATTAATAGAAGTATCTTTTTTAACTAAAGACTTTTTATCTTCAGGAGC
This sequence comes from uncultured Gardnerella sp., assembly GCA_947292085.1. GTDB lineage: Bacteria > Actinomycetota > Actinomycetes > Actinomycetales > Bifidobacteriaceae > Bifidobacterium. The sequence goes on from CAMYPN010000002.1 coordinate 27,903, forward strand.
TTGATTTTCTACATCAGTCCACACTGCAACGTAGTAAACGCCTTCATCTACAAAAACTTTAGAAGGTGCAACAACTTTACGTCGAGTACGACCAGCTCCATCAGTATATTCCATATCTAGCAAAGAACCGGAATTAATTGCGCTACGAACTACAGAGCAATTACGAGGTTCTACTTCGTACCCGGTTAGGCTTAACCACGGAGTTTCTCCCGGACGAACGTGTCTACGCAAGCGCATGTAAAGTGATTCGGCTTTTTCGCGCTGATCGTCTGGAAGCAGTGGAGAATGAGCTAGATAATTAGCAGACGCTGTTAGCATACTCATATACTGTTGCGATACGCCTGCAAGTCGTTCCAAACCGAGAGAATTTGTTGCAGAAACAATACTCTCTGATTCAAGAAGGGACCAATCAATATCAAAGAACTGGCTTCCTGCCATTTCGCCGTCATCAGAAACGGTTGTAAGAGTATTAATATCTTTATGCAGGATTGTCACAAACCTATGAAGTTCGTCATCATTCTTTGGCTTGCCAATAAACCTTTCTGCAAGCTCATCTAATGGGAATTCTTCTCCGAGGTGAGCCGAGAGGAAAAGCATTAAGCGAAGTCTACGATCTACTTCACTTCCTGTTTGGAAAGAACTTTTCTTTTGATGAGAATTATCTGATTCAGATTGAGATTCGTTCTCTAATGTTTCGTTTTGCGAATTCTCGTTTGAATTTTCGGAAACTGACTCATCACATTTAGTAAATTGCGTAGCAGAATGAAGTCTACGGTGGAAAGCATCAACTGCTTCCTGTGGGCTTACTACGCTAGAACCAGGATGTTCGAGAACGAACATTGCTAAATCGTCTGAATCTGTATAAGCAACGTTTAGATGCTCCCCATCAACATCAACTGTTGCTGCAAATCTACGAGAATCAATAACCTTTACCAATGCGTCTGGAATAGTTTGTGTACCAAGACCAGGAGCAATAGAGTCCAAACCTAGACCCGGAATAGGGGTCTGAGGAACGCGAGGAGCTGTTCTAGAAGTGCGTTGCTGCTGCTCTCTTTGCTCACATTCAGAAGAAGATATAGACATAGAGCGAGCTAAATAGTTCGCAGCTGCAAGTACAGGAAGTTCATCTTGTGCAAAACGAAGTCTTACGCGAGGTTCATCTCCTAGCTGAAGACGATATGAAGCAAAATCCTGGCCCTCTGACTTTGATGAGTACTCCGGCTGCCGAGATTCTATTGCAATTCCCATTGCAGCTAGTTTGGCTCTATCTCGCTGGAACTGTTTTGCAAATGCTGCTTTAGCGGCTTGATCGGCAAGCTCACCGTAGGAATCAGCGTAAGCTTTTACTCGTTGTGCTATTTGACGCGAAGTCAACCATTGTGGGAATGCGGAAGACAATACAGCTAGCACATCTAGCTCATGTTTGCCCCACTTATCGGAAAAGCGTCGTCTTCCGTTACTTCCTTCAGCCATCGGTCCTCACGTATCGTTTTATTGTTAATTTCTTCTAATATGCACACTACCGCATCTGCTACAATTACTTGGTTTGCACAGTATGCGAATGCGCGCATGCTTTTTCTATTTTAGTGGCATTTTGCGGTACGTGTGGACATTTCTTAAAAAACTAATAATTTTTCTTTAAATAAAATCCACAGTTCACTCTAATAACGTTGAAAATCCGCCATTTTCAGGCGACACGCCATAGTGTAATTTTTTCTTAAAAATTACTACTATTGCACGTTTTTTAACGTTATTTACAGCAAAATGCTCTTTTGCGGGATCATTTTATCCAAGAATCTGGTTCAATTCCTTGTGGTCCCACAAACTCTCCATTTGGTACATAACTTGGTTCTCCCATGTCCTCTAAAACAGCGTCAGAAAACATAGAAACTTGGTTACCAAAAGTCCAATCACCCCTAATAGTTACTGATTTTGCAGCAGCTAATGCTGGTACTGAATAAGGGAAACGCTCGTTGAAATCATTTATATTACGGTAATATCTTGGATCTAAGTCAATGTCTGGGAAAATATAATTTCCGTCTTCCATTTCGTAAGAGTCTGTCAAATGGAATCTGTCTGAGCGCATAATAAAAAGATCGTTAGTAGTTTTTACTGGTAAGAAGCGCATGCGGTCTACTTCTACGCAAATTGCTTCGTCAAACAGTGATACGATTGCTCCCATTGCAGTTTCTAACTGTACTACTTGAATGCTGTTTTCGTCTGTAGGATCAACAGTTTTTCTATTACAAATAACAGGAAGTGGAAGTATCCCATGGTACTCTTCTAATTTTTCTTGCAACGCATCAATACGAATCCAAATATTATTTGTATTAAAATACGGATGCTTTTTAATACTTTGAGCGCTTCTGCGATCTTCAGGATGAACTTGTGTCATTTCGCGAAGCAATAATCTACCGGTTTCTACGCTTCTAACTATATGTCCGCCTTTTCGGTCGGCTTGAGTTCGTCTAGCAACTTCAATCATGATAGGCGCGCCAGTATTTTCAAAATGCTGCGCTAGTGTGCGAGAAGGCCTTGCTCCTAAATTATCAGAATTCGATATGAACAAATAATTAAAACCATGCTCTTTTAATGTGCTTAGTATGTTTGATTCCCATATGGTTGAGAAAATATCTCCATGTCCAGGTGGGCACCATTCAAGAGAAGGATCCGCTTCGTAAGATACAGGCTCTCCTGTTTTTTCTACTAATTTTGGCTCCTGGTGCTGAATAATTTCTACAGGAATATTTTCTTGCACAAACTTGCGGTTTCGTTTAAGTACTTGCAAAGTATCGCGAGAAGTGCGGAATGAGTTCATAAATATAAGAGGAAGATCCACTCCAAGACGTTTCCTGGCAGTTAAAACTTGACCGATTATTATATCTATAAAACGCATTTGCCGAGCTTTATGCCTACGAACAGGAAGTAAAGATTTTGCGCATGACAAACCCATAGATGTTCCTAATCCGCCGTTAAGTTTAATAAAAGCAGTTTTTCCAAATGCTTTTACAGCATTATCATGATCAATCGTTTCGTAAATTTCATGAAAATTTGGAACAGTTTTTATAGGCTCTACTGTACTTTCGCGAATAAACTCTCCAGATTGATTATTGCGCCAAACTTCGTAGAGGTGAGCAAATTGTTCAATAGAAGTATCGCTCATATTGTGTTCGCGCATCTTTGCAGCGGACAACTCAAAGGTGTCGTCCATGTAAAAGCCTCCTCGTATGCATGTGACCCTAATAGTTTAGCGATTTGTGCTCTTTCGTGCAAACGGTTTGGGATTTATAACCTAAATGTAAAACAAAAAGCGTAGTGAATGCTTATTTAGTATCCACTACGCTTTTTCTAGTGTTAATTCTTTAAATCAAGAATTGTCTTTAATGTTGTTGTCAGCGTCATCCTGTTCTGTTTCATCTCCAGTTTTAAGATGATGCTCATCGTATCCCTGAATGTAGCGCGTCCGCTGCCAGTGATGAATAGAAGCATTAGTTCCACGGTGGTGAACGTGATACTTTCTTGGAGTTCCACCATAAGGTAGTTCCTTAACTTCTTTAGCAACAGCAATTTGGTTCACATTTGAAGGATCCATAATTGCAATTGGTGCAACTGGATCTGCCTCTGTTGGAGCCGCAGTACGATTCTTCAAGTGAGATGGCAGCCATTCTGCAAACCATGAAAGCGCAAGGCAAATCAGGAAGTATAAGACTGCAGCAACACTTAAGGTTTGCAAGATATTGAAGTACATTGATCCAAGTCTGCGTGACTCTTGAAGAAGATCAGTATACATAATAATCGATCCAAGAGCAGTATCCTTAAGTACGACAACAATCTGAGTTATTGCAGCCGGAAGCATAGCAATAACTGCCTGTGGCATTTCTATTTGAGTAAGTGACTGATATTCTGTTAATCCTAAAGCTAAAGAAGCTTCTCGCTGACCGTTTGGCAAATTACCAACACCAGAACGAACTAATTCTGCTACAACGGAACCGTTGTACATAATCAGAGCTAACACTACAGCCCAATATGATGCTTCTTTCATTCCAGAAAGCGCAAAAGCTCTCCACAAGAAGATCATAAGAAGAAGTACCGGTACTGCTCGGCAAAACTCAACTATTATTGCGGAAACTACACGAGTAAGCAAATTTGGTAAAAGTCGGCACATGCCGAAGAATAAGCCAAATGCTATAGATCCGACAATAGCAACAAGAGATGCCTTTAATGTCATCCACAATCCTGGAAGATAAAAATCAACCCAAGCTTCGGAATCTACTGCAGGATTCCAAAGTACGGACGAAAGCTGATTTTCGCCATCTGGAGGATTACTTAATCGCATAAGAACAGCAATAATAAAGATTGCAAATAAGCATCCTGCAATAATATTAGCTATTCGTATTTTCTTAAGTGCGCGAGGACCTGGCGCATCAAATAAGAGTGATTGTTCTTGATTTTTAGCCATGATCATCACCTTCTAACAGCGAGCTTGTTTGAAAGATACGTTGTTAAAATGCCAATAGGAATAATCAAAATGATGTATCCTACGGCGAATATGAGGAATATTGGGATTATAAGATCTGCGTTCTTCTCAATCATTTCGCTCATAAGTGACGAAGTTTCAGTAGCTACTGACGCTGCTGCAGCTACCGTAGAATTCTTCAGTAAGGCTATGAAAGTGTTACCGAGAGGCGCTACAGAACCGCAGAAAGTTTGCGGCAAAATTATGTGCGTAGCTGATTGGAAGAAATTAAGACCTAAAGCTCTACAAGCTTCTGCCTGTCCAAGAGGAACAGTGTTTAATCCTGATCTGAGCGATTCGCATACGAACGCTGCTGTGTAAAGAGATAAACCTGCTACTGCAAGCCAGAAGAAGTTTATGTCGAAAATTTGTGAAAAACCTATTTTCAGCTGAGCGTACACACCTAATACCATGAAAACCATGATTATAGTGAGCGGCATGTTCTTAAACAGTTCAACGTAAATAGTTGCTATAGTTCTCAGTGAAGATACTGGGCATATTCGCATAGTTACTAAAATTACGCCGATAATAGTCGAAAGAACTACACAGCATAAGGTTATTTCAATATTTACAAGAAACGCTCCTGGAATATTGTATTCACTAAATAATTGTATAAAATCTTGCATCACTTCTCCCCTTCCGCTGGAACTGGAGGATTGTACTTTTTATTAGGCTTGAATCCAGTACCTCGAAGATTATCATCTAAGGCTCGTTGCCAAGACCCATTTCGAATCATGTCTTTCAAAGCGGCATTAATGCGCTTAGCAAGCTTCGTATTACCCTTTTTGATGCCAATTCCGTAATATTCGGCAGTAAATGGTTTATTAACAAGCTTTAGTCTGCCTCTAGAAGCGGTTGCAAGGCCTGCAAGAATAATATCATCTGTAGTCACAGCGTCAACAATTCCTGAGAACAATGCTGTTGCACACTCTGCGTAACCCGGTTGTTGCATAAGCTGTACTTTTGATGCGTAACGCTTTTTTATAACAATTGCAGAAGTAGAACCAGTTACTGAGCAGAGTCGTTTTCCATTCAAATCGTTAGGTCCGCTGACTTTGTGCTCGTCTTTACGAACTAACAAATCTTGACCTGCAACAAAGTAAGGTCCTGCAAAGGAAATTGTCTTTTTGCGCGCATCAGTAATTGAGTATGTCGCAACAATCATATCTACGTCACCGTTTTGAAGCATTGCTTCGCGTTGCTTCGATGGTGATTCTTTCCATACGATTTGATCTTCTGAATAGCCTAGTTTTTTAGCAACGTATTTGGCTACATCAACATCGAATCCTACGTATGTTCCGGATTTTTTAAAACCTAAACCTGGTTGATCAAATTTGATGCCGATACGAATTACTTTTTTGCCATCGCTACGATCGCATGCAGTGAGCGGGAACACGCAGCATATGCTACAAATCATAGCTATCAGCGAACGTAGTATTCGTTTGTGTAATAGTTTCATGTTTGTAAATCCCCTCTATATCTGCTTTTAGCAGTGAAAAACTTACGAAAACTTAAAATACTTGTGATGTTTAGTGCGTAAGAATCTTTGAGAGGAAGTCTTTTGCGCGATCTGTACGTGGATGCTCGAAGAATTCTTCTGGAGTGTTTTGCTCAAGTATTTGACCATCTGCCATAAACACTATTCTGTCGGCTGCTTTACGAGCAAATCCCATTTCGTGTGTTACGCAAATCATTGTCATGCCTTCTTTTGCAAGTTCGACCATAACATCAAGAACTTCGTTTACCATTTCAGGATCAAGTGCTGATGTTGGTTCGTCAAAAAGCATAACTTTTGGTTGCATTGCCAGTGCGCGAGCGATTGCAACACGCTGCTGCTGACCACCAGAAAGCTGCGACGGCATTTTTTGAGCTTGATTATCAACGCCAACTCTTGCAAGAAGATCCATTGCAAGGCTTTCTGCCTCGTCTTGGCTCATGTGACGTACTTTCATTGGTGCGAGAGTTACGTTTTCTAGAATAGTTTTGTTAGCAAAAAGATTAAAAGATTGGAAAACCATACCAACTTCGGCTCGTAAAGCAGCAAGTTCTTTACCTTCTTGAGGTAAAGCTTTACCATCTATACGAATATCTCCGGAGTCGATCGTTTCTAATCGATTAATAGTGCGGCACATTGTTGATTTTCCAGAACCAGATGGGCCGATGATAACAACTACTTCGCCTTTATTAATGGAAAGGTTGATATCCTTTAGAACGTGCAATTTGCCAAAATGTTTTTCAACATGGCTGAGTTCTACCAATGGAAGAACTGTTTTTTTAGTAGTATTTTTTTGTGTATCCATGGAAAGAATGCTAGTAGATTTGTGTTACGTGTAGTTATCGCATACGTTACTTTTTTACTTAAACTTCGTTGCATCGATATGTAAAATATGTTAAAAATAGTCAATTTTTCTTTAATATGTTGCGAATTACTGTAATATTCTGACTCTGCTCTGTAATATTTACACAAAACTACTTTTATTATATAAAAAATACCGCTGAAAGGCGTTTTTGTAACCCTTCAGCGGTATTTAATAATTAAATTTTATTAAGAACAATTAGTAAACAAAACTATTCTTAATATTATTCGTAAATGTTACGAAATAATTTACTCGTCTTCTTCTGGATCATAATCAACGCCAGTTTCTGCACGCTGCTCGTCCGAAATTGGGGCTGGAGCGCCAGTCAGAGGGTCGCGTCCGCCGCCAGCCTTAGGGAAGGCGATTACGTCGCGAATCGAGCTTGCGCCTGCCAAAATTGCAGCAGTACGATCCCAGCCCAAAGCAATACCAGCGTGAGGTGGAGCACCATACTTGAAAGCTTCAAGCAGGAAGCCGAACTTTTCGTCAGCTTCAGCCTTATCGATTCCAAGAACGTTAAGCACACGATCCTGAATATCGTCGCGGTGAATACGAACGGATCCGCCGCCCATTTCGTTACCGTTGCACACGATATCGTAAGAATCGCTCATAGCATGCTCTGGATCTTTATCGAACTTATCAATCCAATCAGCAGATGGCATTGTAAATGGATGGTGCATAGAAGTCCACTTGGAGTGGCCAACTGCAACATCGTCATCATCTGGATCATCAGTGCGCTTAAACAGTGGGAAGTCAACAACCCAAGTAAAAGCAAACTCATCTGGGTGAAGCAATCCTGCGCGGCTAGCAAGCTCTACGCGAACAGCTCCAAGAAGAAGTTGGGAAGATTCGCGGCTTCCAGCTGCAAAGAACACTGCGTCGCCATCTTCTGCACCAACTGCTTCCTTAAGACCTGCGCGCTCTTCTTCGCTAAGATTCTTAGCAACAGGACCCTTTAACTCGCCATCTTCACCAAAGACAACGTAAGCCAATCCCTTAGCTCCACGCTGCTTAGCCCAATCCTGCCAAGCGTCAAACTGACGACGAGGAGTTTCAGCACCACCCTTAAAGAGCACAGCACCAACATACGGAGCCTGGAACACGCGGAATGGAGTGTTCTTAAAGAAATCAGTCAACTCAATAAGTGGGTTTCCAAAACGCAAATCTGGCTTATCGGAACCGTACTTATCCATTGCTTCCTGCCAAGTAATACGAGGCAAAGGAAGAGTAATTTCGTGACCTGCTTCCTTCCAAATAGCAGCAATAACGCGCTCTGCCATAGCCATAACATCTTCCTGGCTTGCAAAGCTCATTTCCATATCAAGCTGAGTGAACTCAGGCTGACGATCTGCACGGAAGTCTTCGTCTCGGTAGCAGCGTGCAAGCTGATAGTAGCGTTCGACGCCAGAAACCATAAGCAACTGCTTTAAGAGCTGAGGAGACTGTGGAAGTGCATACCAAGAGCCTGGAACCAAGCGTGCTGGAACAACGAAGTCGCGTGCACCTTCTGGAGTGGACTTAATAAAGGTTGGAGTTTCAACCTCAGTGAAGTCCATATCTTCCAAAGCGTGACGAGCAGCCTTGGCCATATCGGAACGCAACTTCAAATTGCGCTGCATAGACGGGCGACGCAAATCAAGATAACGATACTTTAAACGTACATCTTCGCTAGGAAGCTTGTTTTCGGACTCGTTTTCCAAAGCTGTTGAAACTTGGAATGGTAATGCATCTGACTTTGCAAGAACAGTAACTGTTTCAGCAACAATTTCAATCTTACCTGTTGCCAAGTGATCATTTTCGTTACCATCTGGACGCAGACGAACTTCGCCGGTTATTTGCACAACAAATTCGCTGCGCAATGGTCGTGCCGTCTCCTCATCGTAAATAACAACTTGTACTAATCCTGTATTATCGCGGACATCGACGAAGGCAACGCCACCGTGATCACGGCGACGATCAACCCAACCTGCGATGGTTACTTTTTGCCCGACCAATGCTTCAGTCACTTCAACGGCATGGTGCGTACGATACGCCGTTTGGCTCATAAGTCCACTTCCTCTATGTTCTAATAATGATGTAATCATTTTTTCATTGACACAAATCTGTGCTTATTATGCGAGTAAAAATACACGCAAACTATTTAGCACAGGAAACTGTCTGCCGGGCATACACAGTATCTGGTTGCCACGACGTGACATCTGCTGATTCTTGGTCTCCTGTAATTATGTTCTTTACTTCATCTTGAGAAGACTCAGATTCGGTACTGTCTGCAGGGAACCAAACGTAAGGAATACCAAGCTTGTCAGCATACTTGATTTGCTTTCCAAGTTTTGCTGCAGTAGGAGCAACATCAGTTGCAATACCGCGATCGCGTAATACTTTTGCAATAGCATTACACTTTGGTCGATCTTCCTCATTCCACACTGCAACAAGCACAGCTGCAGGAGAAACTCTAGAAACTGTAGCTTTAGCTGTGTGAAGCATATATGAGATCAATCGCGAAAGGCCGATTGAAAGGCCAACGCCTGGATATTTTTTCTTTCCTTGAGAAACAAGGTTGTCGTAACGGCCACCGGAACAGATGGAGCCTAGGGACGCAGCATTATCAAGGAAAGTTTCATAAACAGATCCAGTGTAGTAGTCAAGTCCACGAGCAATCTTCAAATCAGCAACAACAGCACCAGGACGTATGCGAGCTGCTTCATCTACAATCATTGCGAGAGTCTCTACGCCTTCTACTGCAAGAGAGTAAGATTCATTATCTTCACTTCTAGAAATATTATGCTTATCGCATAGTGCATTAAAGCGTTCTTTAAGTTCTTCGCCAGTTTCTGCAGTAAGCTCAGCTAATTCTAAGCAAGCAGCAGCTTGAGAATCTGTAGCTCCACACTCTTTTACCAGGAGTTTAGACACTTCTTCAGAGCCGATTTTATCTAACTTATCGATTTCTCTAAGAACACCCTCAATATCTTTTAGTCCAATACCACGGTAGAAACCTTCAGAAAGCTTACGATTATTGGCGTGAACTGTAGCTTTTGGTAAACCAAACTCTCTTAAGCGCTCAAGAGCCTCAACCATAACAAGAGGAAGCTCAACTTCGTAATGAGATGGTAATTCACCATTTCCTACAACATCAATATCAGCTTGCACAAACTCGCGGAATCGACCTTCTTGAGGACGCTCGCCACGCCAAACTTTTTGCATTTGCCAACGCTTAAATGGGAACGCTAAATCACCAGTGTGTTCAACAACGTAACGGCTAAGCGGAACTGTTAAATCGAAGTGTAAACCTATGCGATCTTCTACAGGCGTGTCGGACTCATGACCGACCTCTTGTAAGCGCGATAATAAATAAATTTCTTTGCTTGTTTCACCTTTTTTCAAAAGGCTTGATCCCTGCTCTACTGCACGCGTTTCAATGCCAATAAAGCCATTAAGTTCGAATACTTCCCTAAGTGTGTCAATTACTTTCTGTTCAACAGCACGTTCGCTTGGAAGCCATTCGGGAAAACCAGATATTGATGAGCCTTGTACCATGTCCACTATAATAGGTTATGTTACGGAAAAATCATGGCTTACCGTCATACTTATTCGTAACACTGTTACCGTGCATATGCTGTAAGGAGTCGTCCCGTGACCGAACAGACTAAACCTGAAGAAAATACCCAATCCACCGCTACAACAAAGCCGCATGCGCCGTCGCCTGCGAGCTTTGCCCATAAAACTAGAGTTGTAGCTCAAGCCCCAACTATTTCGTATAGTGATGAGGATGTAAAAGCTGCAAAAACTTTTGGGCGTGTTGACGAAAATGGCACTGTTTATATTCGTGAAAATGGTGATGAAAGGGAGGTTGGACAGTACTCCACTGGCACTCCAGATGAAGCTTTAACTTTCTATGTTCATCGTTATCTTGATTTGAAGATTAAGCTTGATCTTTTTGAAAAGCGACTTGAAGCTTCTAACGTTAAGTCAAAAGAAATTGACGAAACTCTCAACACTTTAGAAGCAGATCTTGAAAATCCTGCAGTTGTTGGAGATGTGGCAGCTTTGCGTACTCGACACGCCGAGCTTAAAGTAAAAGCTGATGCAAAAAAGGAAGAAATTGCTAAAGCTCGTAAAGAAGCTTTGGAAAAGGCTTTGAAAGAGAGAACTTCTATTGTTGAGCAGGCTGAAGCATTAGTAGCGAATATGGGTGAAGCAACCAATTGGCGTTCATTAGGAGACAAGCTGCGTTCACTCTTCGACAAATGGCAGCAGCACCAGCGCACTACAATTCATTTGAACAAAGCTGATGCAGATGCTCTTTGGCAGCGCTTCTCTAAAGCTCGTTCATCTTTCTCTCAGGCTCGTAGCGCATGGGTTAAAGAGCGTGATAATGTTCGCGAAGGAGCAAAACATGCTAAGGAAGAGATTATTGCAGAAGCTGAAGTCTTAAAGAATTCAACTGATTGGCGTGAAACTTCCATGAAGTTCAACGCTTTGATGGATCGTTGGAAGAAGGCAGGTAATGCTGGCCGTCAACATGATGATGAATTGTGGGCTAAGTTCCGTGAAGCTGCAGATGTCTTCTACCATGCTCGTCAAGCTGATCGTGAAAAGCTTAATGCTGACGAGAAAGAAAATCTTGCTAAGAAGGAAGCACTTTTAGTTAAAGCCGAAGCTTTGCTTCCAGTAGCAAATGAGGAAGAAGCTAAGAAAGCTCGTAAGGCTTTGTCTGCTATTCAAGATGAGTGGGATACTATTGGCTATGTTCCTCGTGAAGACATGCGTCGAGTTGAAGCTCGTTTGAACGATGTAGATAAGAAGATTAAATCTGTTGAGGATGCTGCGTGGAAGGATGAAGATCCTGAAGCTAATGCTCGTAAGTCTAGTTTTGCTGCACAATTGCAGGCACAGCTTGATGAGCTTAATGCTGCTATTGCCAAAGAAACAGACAAGAAGCGCAAAGCTAAGTTAGAAGCTGAGAAGGCAACTAAGGAACAGTGGCTTAACGCTATTAAATAGTTCTGCTTTTAGCTTATAAACTTCTCTAAATACATTTATGAGGCTGCTTGAAAATTCAAGTAGCCTCTTTTTGTGAAATTAACTATAAGTTGGATTTTTCCATTAAAGAATTAGCGAGTTTAACAAAAGTATCAGCTAATTTAGAATCTGACAATTTTCCTTCCTCATTTAGCACAGCAGGTCGTCCGCTTTCTCCTATTTCGCGTATGGATGTGTTTAAAGGAAGTTGTGCTAGAAGTGGAACATCAGTTTTAAGTGCCTTGCAAAGCTGCTCGCTTACTCGCTTTCCACCTCCTGAACCAAAAATTTCTAGGCGCTCGCCATTATTTTCAAACCAACTCATGTTTTCAACTACGCCGCGCACTTTTACTGGTATTTGTAATGCCATAAGTCCTGCTCTAACTGCTACGTCTGATGCGCTTGGCTGAGGCGTAGTAATAACAACAAGTTCTACGTTTGGAAGTGATTGTGCTACAGCTAATGCCATATCTCCTGTTCCAGGTGCTAAATCAAGTAGTAAAACGTCAGGATTTCCCCACCAAACATCAGATAAAAACTGTTCTAAGGAGCGTTGTAATCGAGGTCCCCTCCATAAAATCGCTCTGTCTGTTCCTGCAAACATTCCAATTGATATAAGTTTTACTCCCCAAGCTACTACTGGCATAAGCATGCCGTTTAAATTAGTAGGTTGGTTATGAACACCAAACATGTGCGGTAATGAGAAACCGTAAACATCTGCGTCTATAGCTGCAGTATCGTATCCTAAAGCAGCGAAGGTTGCAGCTAGATTAGCTGTTATTGAAGATTTTCCAACTCCGCCTTTTCCGGAAGCTATTGCAAATATTCTTGTGTGATTTCCTGATTTATTAAATGGATTTTCTTTACGCTCCGCTTTTAAATCAGCTACTAGCTTCTCTAGTTTATCTTTGCTCATAGCTGCAGTAGTTATTTGCGGTATAAGTTTAATTTTAGGATATTTAGATACTGCTTCTTTTACTCTTTCTGTTATAACCTCTGCAAGAGGACAGTTTGGTACAGTAAGTTCAAGATTGATATCAACATTGTAGGTTGGCTGTGAATTTTCGCACGTTGAAGTGTCGCATTGCGTTTTAGATACACTTACGCCAGTTACCATATTTAGTTCAGTTACAGAACGTCCTAGCTCTGGATCTATTACGCTGCTAAGAAGATCGTAAACTTTTGTTGCTATCTGATTTGAATCTTCCATTTATTAAGATTCCATTTCGTTTTCGCCTGTATTTGTATTTACATTGTCAAGCGAAGTGTCAAAAGATTCGTCAAGTGTTGTTTCCGCTTGCAATGCTTCTTCTAAACTGCCTGTTTCAAGTAAAATATTAAATTGGTTCTCATTTAACATAGGAATTCCAAGCTCTTGTGCTTTAGTTGCTTTGGAGCCAGGGTTTTCGCCAAGTATTACGCAATAAGTGTTTTTGCTTACAGAATTTGAGGCTTTTCCTCCTCTAGAAACAATAGCTTCTTTAGCTGTATCTCTAGTAAAACCTTGCAACGATCCTGTAACAACAACAGTTTTTCCGGTTAAAGTTTGTAAAAGAGTTGAAGTTTCAACTTGACCCACTACCCCAGCTTTTTTCCAAGCGCATAAGATTTCAGATCTCCAGTTTTCTGCAATTTGTGCCTGCTTAAACCAGTCGTACACGGCTTGCGCAATTTCAGGACCTACGCCGTCTATGCTTGTAAGCTCTTTAACAGAAGCTTTAGCAATATTATCTAAAGATCCAAAATTTGCCGCTATAACGCGCGCAGTTGGAGGACCTAGTCTACGAATAGAAAGCGCTACTAGCACACGCCACAATGTGGCTTTTTTGCCTTTCTGAGCTATTTCTTCAAGCATACTGCGTGTTGTTTCTGAAGGTCTTGTGTAAGTTGGCACTTTTACGGTTACAAGATCATTTCCTTTTCTGATACGTTTAATCGTAAAACCATTTACAAACGCATCATTTGGAACCTCAAATTGAGGATATTGTGGGTTCCATTGGGATTCGTTATCAGCTATATTTTTGTCTTCTTCCTCTGAAGAATTTTCAACACTATTATCTACAAATTTTGCTTCTAAAGTGCGAGTCCAAAAAGCTGAAACTTTTCTCCAAAGACCAGATCCGCCAATTTTGCGCGTGCGTTTTTTCAGTTTTCCATCTTTGCTTACTTCTTGCCATTCCTCAACTAGAGGAATTTCTTTCCAAACCATTACCTTGCGCAAATCATCTGCGGTTATGTTGAAAATTTCTGCTTCGCTACTAAGTACAGGGTCTTGTGGTTCAGGCAATACTAAATTTGGATCTGGCGTGTAAGTTTGCTGAGAAGAGCCACGTTTTATTACGATTTTATCCATATTTGGGCAGTAAACTTCCACAGTGTTTGGCCTAGAATCTTCAGGATTCGTAAGAGCTAAAGCAGCGTTATCACCAAGATTTTCAATATCAAAAGCATTCCTGGAAGCTAAGTTAATTATTCTCTCTGTAAGTTGTGCTGGGCAGCTTTCTACGTTTGGACAGCGAATATCTTTATCTCCCTGTTTATCTGGAGCTAATTTAGTTCCGCAAGAAGGACAATATTGCGGCATAACAAATTTGCGAAGCTCATTTTCGCGTCCTTCTCTAGCTTTTAAAACAGGTCCTACTAGTTCTGGAATTACGTCTCCAGCTTTGCGAACTACAACAGTGTCTCCAATTAGAACACCTTTGTGTTCAACTTCGTAAGCATTATGAAGAGTTGTGCGAGATATAGTGGAACCTGCTACAGTTACGGGTTCAAGAACTGCTACTGGAGTTACTCTTCCAGTCCTACCAACTTGTACAACAATATTTTTAAGAACAGTATTTACTTCTTCTGGCGGGTACTTATAAGCTATTGCCCAACGTGGGGCGCGAGAAGTTGCACCAAGTCGACGTTGCAAAGCGCGATCATCAACTTTAACTACAATACCGTCTAAAGCGTGTAAAACATTTGCTCTATTATCTCCGTAGTAGTTAATCATTTCCTCAATTTCAGAAAAATTCGTAACTTTTCTGGTGTATGGAGAAACAGGAATACCCCACTGTTTGTATAACTTGTACGCGTCCGACTGATTAAAAGATGTTTCACTATTTTCGTGACTAGATGAAGTGTTCCAACGTAACTCGCCTAGTCCGTGTGCAAAGAAACTTAATCTGCGAGTTGCTGTAATACGAGGATCTTTTTGACGTAAAGAGCCTGCTGCTGCATTTCGAGGATTTGCAAAAGGTGCTTTTCCAGCATCTTCCTGCTCATCATTTAATTTTCTAAAATCATTCCAGGTCATAAATACTTCGCCGCGTATTTCTACGAATTCTGGAATGTCATCTACATTTTCAGCATGTAGTTGCGTAGGTATAGCTTCTATAGTCCTAACGTTAAGTGAAATATCTTCACCTGTTACGCCATCTCCTCGAGTAAGTCCCTGCTCAAGTGTGCCGTTTCGATAAATCAAATTCAACGCAAGGCCGTCAATTTTTACTTCGCAAGTCATTGGAAGAGGTTTAGATTCAGGCCAGTTAAGATCTCGAATTACCCCATCATACCAGTCATGCAATTCTTCAATTGAAAAAACGTCATCCAAGCTCATCATTCGAGATGGGTGTTTTACAGAAGCAAAATCATTTGAAAAAGTTCCGCCCACGCGATGCGTTGGAGATTGAGGAGTATCTAAAGTTGGGAATGTTGATTCAAGAGCATTTAACATTCGCATGCGTGCATCGTATGCTGCGTCTGAACTCGTAGGAGCATCTTCAACATAGTACGCGATCTGATCAGATTGTACCCATGCAGCCAATTTTGCCCAAAGTTTTGCAGCTTGCTGTGTGGTTAAAATTGCTGGCTGTAGACTTGAAAGAGCTAAAGCATCAGAGTCTGTAGGCTTCAAGTTTGCAATCCACTTTTCAGTGTCTATTGTTGAGTTCCACTCATTCGCTTCATGCATGTAGGTTTTGCTATCAGTTTTGCTATCAGTTTTGCTATCAGACTGAGTAACAGTATCTGTTTTAACTGTACTCATGCTATTAGTTTCGTTTTTTTGCGCTTCATGAGATATAGTTTGCTCGTCAAAATCGTCAAAAAGCGATAACTGTTCGCTCCCTGTTGACTCTTCGCGAATACTATTTTCACTCATGAATATTCCCTTCAGCTACGTTTTACTAACGCCTATAAACAGTATCTAATAAGACTCTATAAGCACAGTAAAAACTATTCAATGATGTATTGAGTATTAAGCTAATAAATTTTAAAACTGCTTGCTTTATTTCTTAAGCGTTCAAAGATCTTAAGAACTGTGTTTGTACTGTGCTACTTATATCTTCTCTAGAAGTCATTCGAATATTTGCAACACATAAAGTTCTTGCTATAACAAACATTCCATCGTTCACAGTTAATTTTGCTGCTTTATCAATAATCTCTTCTGCTTCAATATCAGGCCAAGCTGGTATGTCTTCAGAAAGAAGAGCCATCTGTGCTTCATGTATATTGCTCGGTATTAGCTTGCACTGCGATCTCATTCTAGAAAGAAGCTCATCAAGTTCCATTTCTAGCGGCTCAATCTTTCCTGGAGCTAAGTATTGTGCCATTCTATACGAAGATGCAGCAATGAGGAAATTATTCTGCATCCATTCCGCATAAGCGAGCTTATAGTAAGCAAAAGCAGCATCATCCCTATCGAGAGACACATTCAAAGCGTTAATGCAAGCCGCAATAACAGATGGCCAATCCTCTTTTTGCGCAAGTATATCAGCTAATCTCAAATGAGAAAGAGCGTAAGTAGGAGCGTACGAAACCATAATATTTAAATGACGTAAAGCTTCGTCATGTTGGTTTAATTGCGAAAGCAAATCAGCAAGTTCCATATGCGCGTAGAAAAGACCGTCAGGAATAAGTCTTGTTCGTTCTTCTTTAGTTGCAAATAGATGATTATAAATTACTCTTTCAGCGTAGGAATTAAAGTATCTTGGTACAGCTTCGCTACTAGTAAACATAGTATCGAATTGTGCTACAGAATTTTCATACTCTTTTAAAGCCTCACTAAGATCCCCATTCATAAACTGTTCGTGAGCTTTTGTACGAATATCTCTTATACGTTTTGCTGCAGTAAATGAAAGATTAGGTAAATCTGTTTCGTCAATTAGCGCTCGTGTTATTGAATCTGCTTGAGCGTTAAGTTCAGGATCGTCAATGCTTTCAATAATACTCATAGCTTCGTGAGCTTTTTGTGCAGTTGTTGGCATAAGTTCTGAAGCAATATGATGGAAGTCAGCAACAGCTTGTTGCAGAAGATCTTCACGCTGTATAGAAAGCCCTTGTGCGTATTGCGTTCCCAGTATGTTTTCCTGATCTGCTGTAAAAATTTTGTCAGAAAATTCAGGTTCTTCTTGTGATCCATGAGGAGAAAAACGGCTACTGTGAACATCAAAATCTGGTTCGATGGTATTTAATTTTCCATGAGAATCAATGTTTAATTTGGCATTAAATTTTTCATATGTTTTTATAGGATTATTTAATCCGTTTTGGTGAATAAGTTTTATAAATCTGTCTCTACTAAACGTAACTGTAGTCAGAGCTCGTATGGATGGTGCTGTAGTAAAAGCTGCAAATGGATTTTCTTCTTTAGACTTATCCATGCTGTTTTCGGACAGTTGATTTTCGCTAGAATTTGCGTTTGTGCCTGTTTCTGAGTTTAATTCTTGGCTACTTGCGCTCGCATGTATTGATATGACATTATTGTTTGTCTTGTTTGCGTTACTAAGATTAATCTGCTGTATTTCTTGCAATTTAGACGGGTCTCCATGAACGTCACCGTCTTTTGGATCTCCTTTTGATTTGGATGAATCATTATTTGCAGCGTCACTATTCATAACGTTAAGCGCATTAAGAGTACGATTTACAAGATTGTTCATAGCATTGTTTTGTGCTGTAACCATCTCTTCTAAGCCTATTGAATCTAAGCGTATAGAAACATTTTTTACTTTGCTGCTTGCTCCAAAAGCTAGAGTAGACATTATCATTCCAACTTGAAGATTGTAGTTTGTAGCTAGTTTTTCTTTATCGTCGTCGTTTAGATTTTTCCAAGATTTATCCTCATTAACGTAAGCTACAGATGGCATAAGTGCAGCGCCAGCTGTAGTAAGGTTTATTGCCACGTTACCATCTTCTAAATTAGATCTAAATTCCGCGTCAAAACGGAACGGCAAGTATACGCTTCTAATAAGATTAGAAAGACGCTGTCTATAAGACCATTCACTGTCGTTATCTATCTTATTGAAATACTTATCGTTATTTTTTACCTGCTTTGCTCTTCTCCACATGTGCAAAATAGGTCTTATTTTGTCGTCCATCAAAGGATTGCCGAAAAATTGCATACCTATTGAGCCGCTTGCTGCAAAAGCAACATCTTTAATCATTGCCATGTCGATTTGTGATGCCTGCTCTTCTTTTATAGTATTTTCGCAAGTTTTTCCTCCTATAATGGAGTTAATTTGCAGACAATCATAAATTGAATATAAACGGTTAATAGCGCCTTCTATTTTAAGTACTTTGAGTGCAGCATTTGGTTCCAATGCGTCATCCCAAAGTAAGTAGTTTGCTTCTGTTTGCTGAGATTTTTGCATGTGTAGGCGTTCTGCACCATGCACTGCTTCCAGGCTGCGCTCTGTTTCTAAAGCTCCAGTTGAGCGCATTAATTTTTCGAAATATTCTTCTAAACCTGAAACTCTTAAATTCTCTTTTTTTGCTATTTTTATGTCTTCTACGCTTCTTCGTATTGCTCCTAAAGGTGCTTCGTGTTCTAGTCTGCGAAGTACATTGTTGTAGCCAAATCCGGTTAAAGACTTGTGTATGTCTGGAATGAATAATGCTGCAAAGAATGCTATTGTTATTGCTTTTCTGTACGTAAGATTGCATCGCAAGTTTTCTGGAAGTTTAGTTCTTAACTCTTCAAGCGTATAAGTTTTTTTAGATCCGAACCCGTGTGCCATCCATGATCCGATTTTAATTAAACCGTCATCATCTGAAAGTTGTAAAACTAAATCTCCATTTGATACGCAAAATACGTTTTCTTTTCTAATTTTTGAAAAAGTTTTAGAAAAGTAGTTTATTTTTCCAGCAAAAGTTTTAGAGCGTTGTTCTGATTTTAACGCGCTTTTAGACTTACTGCTTTCTAAAGAAGCGAGAAAATCTTTTACGGTTGCGTCGCCATTTAAATAGGATTCTACGATATTATCCATCTCATAGTCTGTATGTTTGATGTATGTTTCGTCAAACGCTTCCGAAAATGCACATTTTAGAGTAATTTTTGTTTTTTTATATTGTTTTCCATAAAAACGGTGTAAATCTTTCAGTGAAGAATTATTTTTTTCTACAAATGAAAGTTGCGGTCTCATGTCTTGAATATCTTCGTAGCTAAGTTTGCTGCCGAGAAATATTCGCCCTTCTGAGTCTGCTACTGCTAGTTGGAGGAATTTTCTTCCGTCTTCTTTAAATAATCCAATTGACGTGTATTCTTTTTTCTTGCTAAGTTGAACCCAGCCTAATTGATTGTTGATATTTGTTTGTGGAAAATCTTTAATAACGCACTTTTTAGCGCGCGACGAAATATCTATTGAATTACCTTCTGACCACAACGAGTTAAGAGATTCTTGTAGTTGCAACATACTATCTTCCTGAGATTCTGAATTTTCAGTAGTTTGCATGTTGTTAGTCATAATCCCCATTCTTTCACTTTGCTTTGTGGCATGTGAGTTTTTGTTTTATATTTTTAGCGCACATAATGTGGCGTTTAATCACATTATTTTAGTATATAAGAAATTATGCATGTTATAAAACGTGAGACGTTATTTATCGAAATTATTTCATCAATAGATTGCTAATAAGAGAATATGACGACTTCGAATATTGAGAAAAAATGGAGCGGACAACGGGACTCGAACCCGCGGTCTCAACCTTGGCAAGGTTGCGCTTTACCAACTAAGCTATGTCCGCAAAACATAAAGTATTCTACTTGCTTTTTATTGCGAATGCAAATTTTAATATGTTTTTGCATTTTACATGGTTAAATTCTTTGCTATATTTGGGTTTCTGCGGTGTGTTGATTGTGCTTTAAAAAACAGTGAAGCCGACATATTACTGCCGGCTTCACCATGATTTATTAGGTTTCACTATGATCACTAGCAAAACCTAAGTGATTTTATTTTAGTTGTCGTCACTGCTACTTGTGTCGTCGCTACTGCTACTGTCGTCACTATTAGTGTCGTCGTCGCTACTGCTACTGTCGTCGTCGCTACTAGTGTCGTCATCACTGTCATCTACATCAGTGTCTGAATCAGTATCATCGTCGTCTCCTGCAGTATCTACGGAATAACCATATATTGATACTCTTTTTTCTGTATCTACTGTGAAACTTTGCTCTTCACCATCTTTATTTTGCGCAACTATGTTATAAATTCCAGGATAAGCAAGAACATCGTATTCGTTATTGGAAGAGCTGAAGCTGGAAGTAGAAAGATCAAGATTATTATTATTCACTTTTATAACTTTAGAATTTTCAGGAACTCTTATTCGCAATAATCTTGTCATGCTTCTTGGAGATACCTGATACTTAGTGAACATAAACATTTGCGTACCGTTAGGTCTTACTACTATTTTCTTTTTAATAAGATTTCCACCAACATAGTAACTTACATCAGCATTGTAGCAAGTAGTTTTTTTGTTCGCGAATTTTCCTGGAAGATATTTAGCATATTTATATTCATAGTATGTTCCAACAACACAATCATAAGGTTTTACGGACAGAACTTGAGGATTGTACATATGTGACTTTGCATCTTTTGCAAATTCGTCTGTAACAATTCCCGTGAGCTTATATTTATCAGCTTGTGTTTCGTTATATTTGTTCGTTGCTTCCGTATATTTTCCTTGAGCTAGCAAATTCAAATAATTAGTGACTACAGCTTTAGGAGAATATACAAAATTGCTTAATGCAAAATATGCTCCAACGGATCCAGCAATAAGAATTAGCAAAACTACTACTGTTATGATTATGTTTCGCTTAGTCTTGCGCTTCTTATTGTTAAGTGCATACTCCTGCTGATTTGCATAGTCTTCAGGCGTATAAGCATATTCTTGATTTGGATTCGCATTTGCGTCGTAATATTGCTGATTTTCTGGATAGTACTGCTGCTGAGCATCTTGAGAATAGTTCTGATACGCTTGAGCATTTGGATCATATTCTTGTACAGGCGCAACATTGTACTGCGGTTGGTCATATGAATTATATGGTGCTTCGTACGCTTGATTTTGCGCATAGGATTGTGCTGTAGTAGCTGGCTGCATATTTTCGTAGTATGCTACAGGGTTGCTTGCAGCTGTTTCTTGTTGTGGATTTTGGTAAGTTTGATTGCTGACAGGTTGATTCGCTAAATTATTTTGTATAGCTGAATTAACTGTTTCGCTATTTTCGTTTTGGTTAATTTCTTTAGCAGATTCAGTATTTTTATTTTCTGCCTCGTTAGATGCTTCAAAAGATGTAGTTTGATTTACAGTTTCTGTATTTAATTGTGCAGAATTGATATCTTCAGTGTTTGCAGTGTTTGCAGTGTTTGCAACGTTTTCCGTATTCTGTTTTTCTGTTGGATTATTTGATTCGTATACAGGCTCTTCATTTTTTGCTGCTGCAGTTTCTGCAGGAGTTGGATTCATTGGTTGAGCATGTTTTGGCTGAGTGTATTCAGTAGGCTGAGCTGGCTGGTAAGTTTGCTGCATAGGCTGCTGGTATTGCGGCTGGCCATATTGTGTAGGCTGTCCGTATGGTGCAGGCTGTTGTCCGTATGGTGCAGGCTGCATAGGCTGCATAGGCTGCTGGTAGGAGGAATAATTGCCATTTCTTAATGGCGTATTATAACTTGAAGATGTGTGACTTACCAAAGGCGCTGTACTCCAAGTATCTACTTGATTATTTTGCTGGTATGAGTATTTTGTTAATGCAGCACCGCATGCGTGACAGAAATTCATATTATCGGCATTATCAGTTCCGCATAAATTGCAGTACACCATATGCTTCTCTCCTTTGCTTAAGTCAATAGCATCTCTTATAAGAATACGCCATACAAAGTAATACTTACTTTTGTTTTGCTAAAAGAATACAAAATATACATAAAATATAAAAGCAAATTTTAGAATATTGCTG
The DNA here is from genome assembly GCA_947292085.1 of uncultured Gardnerella sp. Lineage (GTDB taxonomy): Bacteria > Actinomycetota > Actinomycetes > Actinomycetales > Bifidobacteriaceae > Bifidobacterium. The sequence continues at coordinate 50,002 of CAMYPN010000002.1, forward strand.
ATTTTTTCAGTTGGTATTAAAAAATATTAGTAAATTGTATAAATCAAAAATTTTCTAAAAATAGTAAATAATTATGTTTATAACGAAAGCCCCGCAAAATATGTTACAAATAATGCGAGGCTTTCGTAAAAATAACTATTTAAATTACTTAGTATTATTTAGGTATTTCAAAAAGTTATTATTCTATTTATTTTCATCATCGCGCTTTGGAGAAGATGGTGTTGCACCTTTTTCAAGTACTCGACCTGGGCCTGCAAGATAAGCTGCGCG
>CAMYPN010000003.1 GCA_947292085.1 uncultured Gardnerella sp.
TGGAAGGATATAGAGATCCGAAGCCTATGGTTTACGCAGGTCTTTTCCCAATTGATAACGCGCAATTCCCAGATCTTCGAGATGCTCTCGACAAGCTAAAACTTAACGATGCGGCTCTTATTTACGAACCAGAAACGTCTGTTGCGTTGGGATTTGGTTTCCGTTGCGGATTCTTAGGTCTTCTTCATATGGAGATTGTTTCCGAGCGCTTAAGCCGCGAGTTTGGCTTGGATCTTATTTCCACTGCTCCTAACGTAACTTACGACGTTACTAGCGAAGATGGTAAAGAGCATCACGTAACAAATCCTAGCGAGTTTCCAGAAGGTAAGATTAAGCGCATTATTGAGCCAATGGTTGCTGCCGATATTATTGCGCCAAAAGAGTTTATTGGTTCTGTAATGGATTTGTGCCAGGATCATCGCGGAGAAATGGGCACAATGGAGTACATTAGTGCCGACCGCGTGGAAATGCATTACAGAATTCCTCTTGCAGAAATTGTTTTTGACTTCTTCGATCAACTTAAAAGTCGCACAAAAGGTTACGCTTCTCTCGACTACCACGAGGATGGCGAGCAATCTGCCGATTTAGTGAAAGTTGATATTCTTATTCAGGGAGAAAAGGTTGACGCTTTTAGTGCAATCGTGCATCGCGATAAGGCTTATTCTTACGGCGTTATGATGACTAAGAAGCTTCGTGGACTTATTCCTCGTCAACAGTTTGAAATTCCAATTCAGGCTGCAATCGGCTCTAGAATTATTGCTCGCGAAACTATTAGCGCTCTTCGAAAAGACGTGCTCGCTAAATGCTACGGCGGTGATATTACGCGTAAACGCAAGCTTCTTGAAAAGCAGAAGGCTGGTAAGAAGCGTATGAAGATGCTAGGCCATGTTGAAGTGCCTCAAGAAGCATTCGTTGCGGCTTTGGCTACAGATGAGAGCGCAAACGACAGAGACACTAAAGATAAGATTCGTGCAGCGCAAAAGTCTGAAGGCTGAGGCTTATATTGAATTTTGAATCGAACAAGACCAGTGAAGATTCGCGTTCAATCATTCCTTTTGAAGTGTACGTTCACGTGCCATTTTGCTTGCGACGTTGCGGATATTGCGATTTTAATACGTATACTGCGCTCGATTTAGGAGAAGGCGCTAGTCGTGAAGGCTATGCTGATGTTGCGATTCGTGAAATGCAACTTGTAAAAAAATGGCAGGAATATCACGGGATTTTCGAGCCTAAAGCGCAATCTGTTTTCTTCGGCGGCGGAACTCCAACAGTTCTTAAAGCGCAAGATTTAGTGCGAATTTTGCAAGAAATACGTAACTTGTGGGGATTTAAAACTGGGGCGGAAATAACTACTGAAGCAAATCCAGACACTGCAGACGAAAAGTATATTGAGACGCTTGCAGAAGGCGGATTTACAAGAATATCTTTTGGAATGCAATCTGCTGTTACGCATGTTCTTAAAACTCTTGACCGTACTCATACTCCAGAAAACGTAACTCGCGGAGTAAATGCGGCGAATGCTTGCGGATTGCATTCAAGTGTTGATTTGATTTATGGCGCTCCAGGGGAGAGTTTAGACGATTGGCGAAAGTCAGTAGAAATGGCTTTAAGTCTGGGCGTTAACCATATTTCCGCGTACGCGCTAACGGTAGAGCCGCGTACAAAAATGGGTCGTCAAATCGCTAAAGGAATTATTAAATCTCCAGACGATGATGATGAAGCTCAAAAATACGAGATAGCAGACGAACTTTTTAATTCCGCTGGCTTAGAATGGTACGAAATTTCTAATTGGGCGCGCCAGGGTTTTGAGTCTCGTCATAATCTTGGATACTGGCAAAATATTGATTGGGCCGGAATTGGTCCTGGAGCGCATTCCCACTACAATGCTGTAAATCACATTAGTAAACAAAGTATGGAGATGGACGCTTCTTTAGCTAATCCAAACGAGTTTTATAATCTTCGATCATGGGATATTTTGCATCCAAAACATTGGGCTCATGCGATTAATTCTGGGAATGTTCCTTGGCAAAACTACGAGTGCATAAACGCAAAAGATGCTCTCATAGAAGAAGTAATGCTCGGGCTTCGTATTAAAGAAGGCCTTAATATTTCGCAATTGTGCGGAAAGATGCGCGGAACTAATAAGTTGTTCGATGATTCGCATTTGCAAAAAGTGTTACGTGAAGTATGTAAGGAAGATTTGGCAATGTTGCACGAAAATCGCATTATCGCAACGCGCAAGGGTAGGTTGCTCAACGATTTATTAATAGAAAAAATCGTAGATGCGTGTGAAGACGGTCTGACTGTGCGCTAAAATAGTGCTTATTGTGTCGTAAAAGCGTAATATTTGAAATTCAATGTGGAAAGGAATGATCATGGCAAATCGTAAAGAGCGTAGAGCAAAAGCCAGGCAAAATCGTAGGGGAATTCCTTCACAATACGATGATACAAAAGGTCGCGCTCGCGGCGGAATGATTGATGAATACGCTTTACAAGAGCGTTCGCGCAAGCTTGTTGAAAGAAAAAATGGTGAGTGGAAACCTTCATCTAGCGTAACTGAAGAAGAAGAAAGAGTTGCTACGAATACGCGTCGTACTGAATCTGGCGATGAAACCATGAATAAAGTGCGCAAAGTTATTGGCGTGTGCTCTTGGGCTGTGCTTTTACTTTCTGCGCTTGCATTCTTAGTGATTATGTGGTTGCCTAGCCAGCCGATTGCGCTTGTTATTACTGTTTCTGTTCTGTTTGCTTTGGGCGTATTTGGATTGTTCTTTAGCTTTAGCAATTCTAAAAGGAATCCGCGTCTCGACGAACATGGAACTGCGATTTAGTGCTTCGCTATCTATAAAACAGTAGCGTATAAAAGCGTATAAAACAGTAGCGTATAAAAGCGTATAAAGTAGTAGCGTATAAAACAGTATATAATGACGCGCGTTCTGTAATTGCTGTTATTGTAACGCTACTCGCAGTTCGTCCTCTATTTCACTATGTTTTATTGGACGATTCTGTTCATCCAGATTATTTCTGTCGATATCCCACTGTTTTTCTATAGCACCATTTTTAACCATAAGTATGCGATCTGAAAGTCGTACTGCTTCAGCAATATCGTGCGTAACCATTACGACTGTCCAATTGTGTTTGCTGCGAAGATCTGCGAGCATATTTTGCATATCTAATCTTGTTAAAGCATCGAGTGCGCCGAAAGGTTCGTCTAAAAGAAGTAGTTTGGGATTATGTACAAGAGCGCGAGCTAATGAAACTCGTTGAGCTTGTCCGCCAGAAAGTTGCGACGGCCATTTGCGCTCATAGCCGTCAAGCTGGACTATTGATAGTGCGTGAGAAGCTAGATCCTTAAGTTCTCGTTTTTTGCCGCTCATTCCCCAAATTACGTTGTTTCCAACTCTCATCCAGGGAATGAGTCTAGCATCTTGAAAACCGATTGCCTGCTGTGCTGTGGCTTTTATGCTACCGCTAGTAGGCGTAAGTAAGCCAGATATAATTTTGAGTAAAGTTGTTTTGCCGCAGCCAGAACGACCAATAAGGCTCACAAATTCACCCTTGTTTATTGTGAAATTAATGTTATGCAAAATCTGATTAGTGTTGTCAAAAACTACGCTAATATTTTTGAGATCCACAAGACAATCATCATCTAAAGAATTAAATTTAGATGGTTCTTGCTGTTTTTCTAATGATTTACGCTCTAACACTTCTATCTCGCTTACTTCTTACTTAAACTTTTAATTTATTTGCTGCAATCCATAACCGAATCAGCAAGATTCTTAGGAGCAGCTTTAATCAGACCGTACTTAACGTACTCTTTAGCCTGAGTTTGCATCATTTCTAAGCCTTTTGCGTCAATTGGTTTAATAGTTGGGTTATCAAACTTTTCGATTTGTTTAATAATTGCTTCTGATGCACCAAGTTTCTTATAAGCGTTGCCTATAACATTCTTTTCTTTATGAGATTTTTCTGCTTCTTTTACTAAAGCTTTGTACATCTTCTTAACTAGATCTGGATGCTGTTTTGCGAACTTACGAGAAACGATATGTATAGTTACGTTCATATTGCCATATTTTTTAGCATTAACAAGCAACTTTGAACCTGGTGTTGTCATTGCAGCAGCGAGATTTTGGTCGAATGAAGAAATAGCGTCGATTTGACCGGAAGTAAAAGCAGCTTGGAAGTTTCGAGGATTCATTTCAACTTTTTGAACTTTAGAAACGTCAAGTCCACTCTTATCGAAAGCACGATGAAGCATGTAATCGCCGGTATCTCCGTTGTGAATAATAGCAACTTTCTTACCGTACAAGTCTTTCAGAGTTTTTACTCCGCTCTTTGGAGAAGCAACAATTCCCTGCGAATCTCCATTATAATATTCGAGTGCAAAAGCAACCCATGGCTGACCTTCTGCAATAAGATCAATAAAACGACCAGTTCCGGTTGTTGTTGCGTCTGCGCTTCCTCCCATAACAGCAGTTAAACCGTCAACAGGAGTGTAAGGGCCTGTATACACTACCTTATCTTTGCCGAATATTTCGTTTAAGAATTTCTCATCCTTAAGAGTTGTTAAATAGTTTGCTGTAGAAAGATACGCTACTCGCATAGTTCCAGCTCCACCTTTTGCAGAAGATGAAGATTTTTGTGAAGATCCACAAGATGCTAGTGCTACTGTAGTTGCTAGTGCGCACAGTGCTGCAGCTACTCTTCTTATAGTAAAAGTCTTAGTGAGTTTATTCATCTTATTACTCCTTCGTGTTTAATGTTCTGCTTGAGATTTTGCGACTATTTCTGCGATTTGGTATAAGAATATATTCGAAAATATTTGCTGTTATTTCGGAAGCTAAGCCAGCAAAAGCGTACAGAATTATGCAAGCCATCATTTGATCTGGTCTGAAGAATTCTTGAGCTCTCGAAAGAATATATCCAATTCCTATTGAGGAATTTACAGTTTCGCAAGTAGCTAAAGCAACCCACGCAACCGATATACCAAAACGTAAGCCAGTCATAAAATTAGGAAGAGTACCTTGTAAAAGAATAGTTGTAAAAACTTTTAAACGTTTTACGTGATATGCTTCAGCTAATTCAAGAAGACGAGGATCAATATTTCTAACCCCATCTCTTATATTTACGTACATAGGGCCAAATACGCCTATTGCTATAAGTACTATTTTCATAAGCTCATCTACTCCTAAAAAGATTATTAGGAGAGGTGCTAATGCTGGAAATGGTACTGAACGTATCATATGACTTGGCTTATTAAGAATAGTGTTGCCTAATTTTGTTCCGCCAGAAAGTATTCCAGCTGGAACGGCAATAACAATACCAAGTAACAAGCCTTCTGCGACTCTAGCAATGCTTATTGCTAACGATGGCAATAGTATGCCTTCGTTGTGTAAATCTTGGAATGCTTGTATAACTTCCATTGGTGATGGCAATGCGCGATCATCTTTAGGAGTAAGGGTTATAACATACCAAGCAAAGATAATTGCAACTGTTGAAAGCCACGCTTTTACGCCAGCTAAGTGCTTAAAAATACAATGCTTATGCATGAGACATTCCCTTCGATAGTATTAGCTATATCAGGTTCGACGGGTATATTCTCAGCGCGTAACAGCGGTGAGAAAATTGTGTAGTTTTAATTGAAACTTTATTTATTCACCACAGTGTTAAGCGCACCCCGTGCCATGCTGTTATTATCTACTTTGGGCGTGGACAAAATACTATATTTGGTAAATTTTGTTAATTTTTATATTTCATATTCAAAGTTAATGTATTAAAAAGCTCAGTGTGTGGAACGTCCATAAAACGCATTAATCTTAATACTGTTATCACAACCAATAAGCAATAAGGAGTAGTTGTGGCAGCTATTGAAAGCGTATATGCACGCGAAATTTTGGATTCCCGTGGAAATCCTACTGTTCAGGTTTATTTGGAGACTGAAGATGGCGCTCAGGGCATTGGTTTAGTGCCTTCTGGTGCTTCGACTGGTGAGGCTGAAGCTTGGGAGCGTCGTGATGGTGACAAGTCCCGCTATCAGGGCAAGGGCACCTTGGAAGCTGTAAAAGCAGTAAATGAAGTTATTGCTCCTAAGGTTATTGGCATGGATGCCACCGATCAGCGCGCTCTTGATGAGACCATGATTGAGCTTGATGGCACACCAAATAAGGGTAAGCTTGGCGCAAATGCTATTCTCGGTGTTTCCCTTGCTGCTCTCTACGCGGCTGCTGAGTCTGCTCAGCTTCCTTTGTACCGTTACATTGGCGGTACTAACGGTCATATTCTTCCAGTACCAAACATGAACATCATGAACGGTGGTGCTCACGCTGACTTTGCAACCGATATTCAGGAGTACATGATTTCTCCTTACGGTTTCGCAACTTACAGTGATGCTCTTCGCGCTGGCGTTGAGGTTTATCACACCTTGAAGAATGTTTTGAAGAAGGAAGGCTTGGCTACTGGTCTTGGTGACGAAGGTGGCTTCGCTCCAAAGATGAAGTCCAACGAAGATTCTTTGAAGTACATCATGGATGCAATCGAAGCTGCAGGTTACGAGCCAGGCAAGCAGATTGGTATTTCTCTTGACGTTGCTTCTTCTGAGTTCTACAACAAGGAAACTGGTAAGTATCGTTTCGATGGCGAAGAGCGCGAATCTGCTTACATGCTTGATTACTACGAGAAGCTCATCAACGAGTATCCAATCGTTTCCATCGAAGATCCATTCCAGGAAGAAGGCTGGGATGATTGGGCAGAAATTACCAAGCGTCTTGGTGATCGTTTGCAGTTCGTTGGTGATGACTTACTCGTCACCAATCCAAAGCGTTTGGCTAAGGGTATTGAGCTTGGAGCAGCTAACTCCTTGCTCGTGAAGTTGAACCAGATCGGTTCCGTTACTGAAACCCTCGACGCTATTGAGCTTGCAACCAAGAATGGCTTCACTTCCATGGTTTCCCATCGTTCTGGTGAAACCCCAGATACCACCATTTCTGATCTTGCTGTTGCTAAGAACACCGGCCAGATTAAGACTGGTGCTCCTGCTCGTGGCGAGCGTATTGCTAAGTACAACCGCTTGCTTGAGATTGAGGAAGAGCTTGGTTCTACCGCTCAGTATGCTGGTTACAGCGCATTCAAGGCTTGCAAGAAGTATATGAAGTAACTTTATACTTTTAGCTAGTTCTATTTAACGGTCAGTCGCGTTTGTGGCTGACCGTTTTTGTTTGTAATTATGTTTTGTGTTGAATGTCGTGTTATTCCGAGTTATGACGATTATGAGGTTGTAAATCAAAAAGCGTATAAGAGACACGCGCGTATTGGAAAAATATTTTTTGTTTTCAATAGCAGATATTAGTGGAATATTTACGCGTGTTTTAGCTAGTTTTATGCGAAAAGTTTAAGAAGTTTTCAAGAAAATTTTCGAAATTCAGTAAAAATTTTTGTGATTTTACTTTTATTCTCAGCTCTTTAGTGCTAATTTTGTGAAAAACCAAAACTAAGGAGAGTTTAATATGAGAAAAGTCGCAGTTATTGGTATGGGTAATGTTGGTGCTGCTGTAGCTCATCAGCTTATAATCGGCGGTCACGTTGACGATTTGTATCTTTACGACAATAACGAAGCTAAAGTTAAGGCTGATGCTCTTGATTTTGAAGACTCAATGGATAATCTTCCTTTCAATGTGAACATTACTGTAAACGACTATGCAGCATTGAAGGATGTTGAAGTTATAGTCAGTGCGTTAGGTCATATTAAGCTCTTGGATGTTCCTCACCCAGACCGTTTTGCTGAACTTAAATATAATCGTAACGAAGTGGCTGAAGTTGGTGCAAAGATCAAGGAATCTGGATTCCATGGCGTTCTGATCGATATCACTAATCCTTGCGACGCTATTTGCCAGCTATACAAGGAAGCTACTGGTCTTCCTTACGAAAGAGTTATTGGTACTGGCACTCTTCTTGATTCTGCTCGTTTGCATCGTGCTGTAGGAAAGTTCTTCGGAGTTCATCCTAAGGCTGTTAAGGGTTATAGCTTGGGCGAGCACGGTGATTCACAGTTCGTTGCATGGTCCACAGTGAAAGTGTTAGAGCAGCCAATTACTGAGCTTGCTAAAGAAAAGAACATCGACTTGGATGCTGTTGATGATGAAACTCGCGAAGGCGGTTTCACCGTGTTCTACGGAAAGAAATACACCAACTACGGTATTGCTGCTGCAGCAGTTCGCCTGGTTAATGCTGTTATGACTGATTCAAAGGAACAGATGCCAGTTTCTAACTATCGTGAGGAATATCATTCTTATCTTTCTTATCCTGCAATCGTTGGTCGTGAAGGTATTGTTGAACGCTGCCAGCTTGATCTCAATGAGGAAGAATTACAGAAATTGCAGCATTCAGCGGATACTATTTTGAGTAAAGCTAAATCGATGGCTAACTGATTGCAATTTTTAATTTTTAAATAATTTAATAGCAAAAGCCACTGTTTTCCTAATTCGTTTAATTAAGCGAGTTAGCAGACAGTGGCTTTTCGTATTTTTGTAAACTTCTACTTATTTCTGTTTATTTGCTCGTGCGAGTCTATAATAAGCCTGATATATACTGTTTAACTACGTGAAAAAATTTCTACGATTGGGGGATAAATGAAAACTAGAGCATACATAAGCGCTGGAGGAAATATTGGGGATAGGCTTCTCAACTTGCAGAAAGCAGTAGCATTATTGCGAGAAAATGCTCATATTAGTAACATCGTAGTTTCGTCAGTTTATGAAACTGAACCAGTTGGTGGTGTTGTTCAAGACAGTTTTTACAACATAGGATTGCATTTAGATACTGATTTAACAGCTTTTGAATTATTAGATTTAATACACGACATTGAACAGCGTTTGCATAGAAAAAGAATAGTTCGATGGGGGCCTAGAACTATCGACCTAGATATTATTGATTTTGGTGGGCAGAATATTAGAAGCGAAAATCTTACTATTCCACATAAGGAAAGAGATAATCGTAGATTTGTGTTACTTCCTTTACTCGAAATTAGCGAAGACGATTCTACGTATCATGAGCTTATACAGAAAAAACTAGAAGAGACTAGCGATACCAATTGGGTTAAACCAGTTTATGGTAGCGAAGTATTTTGCGAGTAACAGAACTTAAGTAATTTTGAAACCGTTTAAATACGTGTAAATAAGCAACGCTAATAAATCAAAAATAAACAAAATAAACAAATTTTAAAAAGAAAGACAAGATAATGAAAATAACAGCTTGCAATCATATTGAGAGAAATTGTGGAAATATTTCAGAACTTGTTTTGCAGCAAAAGCTCGTTCAAGAGCAAGAATTGTTGTGCGAATGGGAAAATATTGCAGAAAGTGATATGCAAAAAGTTACTGATTTTCTTGATCATTTCGATACTTCAGTAGAGAAAAACGAGAAATCTGTAAAATTTATTCTACCATTAATCGCTCTTAAAACTTTTATGAAAGAGTGTGAGAAAGAATGGCATGAAGATAATGAACTAATAGAGAGCATAGGTGAGATAGTAAAACAGAATGCAATAGTGTGGAAAGCTGGTCGCTTCTGCTTTGATACTCTTGACAAGCCGATAGTTTATGCGATTTTAAATATCACGCCAGACTCATTCTATGACGGTGGAAAATATCAGACTGAAGAAGAAGTAAAAAATCATATCGAAGAAATAGTTGAAGCTGGAGCAGACGTTATTGAAGTAGGCGGGCAGACTACGAAACCTGGCGGTTATGTAGAAATTACTCCAGAAGAAGAAATTCAGCGCGTTATACCTGCTATTCGATACATTCACGAAAATTATCCTCAAGTTGCAGTAGCAGTAGATACTTATAAGCTGCCTGTGATGAAAGCTGCTATTGAAGCTGGAGTTGATATAGTAAACGATGTTCGTGCATTCGATAATCCAGAAAAAGTAAAACTCATGGCAGAATCTAAAGTTGGATTAGTAACAATGCACAGTAATAGAGAAACTGAATACGACAATCTTACGAAAGTAATGTGCAAATTCTTTGACGAAAATCTGCGCATGCTTACAGAAGGTGGAGTTGAGATTGACAGAATTATTCTCGACCAAGGAATCGGATATGCAAAAGTTGCGGATGGTAAGCAAGATTACACTATGATGCGTAATCTAAACCAGTTGCATCGTTTTAGAAGACCAATACTTGTTGCTATATCTAGAAAAGGTTTTGGCAAAATATTATTTAATCTAAATAAAGAAGATCGTCTTCCGGTAACACTTGTAGCAGAAACAGCAATGTTTATGCGCGGAGGTCGTATTATTCGCGCACACGATATTGCAGAAACAAAGCAATTAGTTGAAATGGTTGATGTTATTAACCGAAGCTACTGGTTTAAATAATGAGCATAAGGCGTGATGTAAGCAAATCTTAGTTTGCATCACGTCGAATACACAAAGTAGGTTATAAGGTATGAGTTTAAGAAAGCGTCGTGTCGCACAAGCATCAGATGAAGATGATTCGCAGTCGCAGCGACGCCGATTTCTTTCTGGACCGATTATCTTGCTAGTAACAATAATTATTTTAGCTGCAGGATCTATAGAGATTGTTGCTACGATTCGCAACTATGCATTAAGCTTAGCTGAACTTCACGCATTGCAGAGAGATGAGCAAAGCTTAAAAGACAGAAAGAATTCACTACTAAATGATGTAGGTAGGTGGAAAGATAAAGCTTACGTTACTACGCAAGCGCGCGACCGTTTAGGTTTTGTTTTTCCAGACGAATTAGCTGTAAGAGTAGAACATCCTGAAGCTGTTACTGGAGTAGCTCCAAATAAGTATGCTCAAGGGAATGTGGAAGTCACTAATCACAAACCTTTACCTTGGTATAGTGATCTGATGTATAAAATGCACAAGATTGATAAGCCTAGCGATAATAGCTCTTCAGCTGCTGCTTTAGAAGAATCTATTATAGAAAGTCAAAATGCGTCACTATCTAATGTGTATAGTACGAAAAAACATTAAGTGCTTCAAAATAATTAGCCTATTGCAGCTAGATTAACTGTTCTTAAAATTTGTAGCCGAATTCAAAAAGCGTAAGTCAGGAGTAGTAATGTTAGAAAATCGCAATGACGCAACTAAACAAAATTATGAGATCTCTAATTTTTCGCCTGAAGATATTGTAAAACGCATACTAAATGCTCCGGCTACTAAAGAAGAACGCGATATCGTAGAAAAACAATTAGGAAGATTTCCGCGCGGAATGGTAGCAGTTGGAGCAAGATGCGTATGCGGTAGGCCATTAGCCGTAATAACTCGCCCATGTTTAGAAGATGGAACACCATTTCCAACAACATGCTATTTAACAAGTCCTGAAGCAGTAAAAGCTATATCTCATATAGAAGCCGAAGGTCTTATGCGCAAGTATAACGAAATGCTAAAAAATGATGAGAGTTTAGCGAAACAGTATGAAAAAGCTCATCAATATTATTTATCTTTCAGACACGCGCTCGCAGTAGCTTTGGGAGATAGTGAAGAGCATATTAGTACTATGAGTGCCGGCGGTATGCCTGTTAGGGTTAAATGTTTGCACGCTTTGCTAGCTCAAACACTTGTTATGGGTAAAGGTATTAATCCTATTGGAGATCTTGCGTTAGAGTGTATAAGTGATGAGTTTGATCCTAAAGTTTGTCGCTGCTCAACACCGTGGAGTGACGATGCTGGTATGGAAAATTTGCATTTTAATAAAACTGAGAAGGTGCATGCTATGAAATCGGCTTGCGTTGCTGCAATCGATTGTGGAACAAATTCTATAAGACTAAAAGTAGCTTTAGTAGACGAGAATGGTATGAAAGATATTGTTCCTCGTATGCTAAGAGTTGTGAGATTGGGTCAAGGAATTGACGAAACTCACCGTTTTGCTGATGAAGCTTTGCAGAGAGTGAAGGCAGCTGCAAAGGAGTTTGCGAAAGTTTTGCGAGAAAATCCTGTTGATGCTATCAGATTTGTAGCAACTTCAGCAACGCGTGATGCAGAAAATCGTGAGATTTTTGAAGACATGATGCTTAAAGAGCTTGGAGTGAAACCTGAAGTTATAAGCGGCAATGAAGAAGCTGCTTTGAGTTTCTTAGGTGCTACAAGTGTTGTATCTCGTTGCGAGCTTCAAGCGCCTTACCTTGTTGTTGATTTAGGTGGTGGTTCCACTGAGATGGTTCTTGGTGGAGATGGCAAAAATGCTAGCGTTGATGAGGTGACTGCCGCTTACTCTATGAATATTGGTTCTGTTCGAATGACAGAGCGTCATTTGCACACTGATCCTCCTACACAGGAAGAAATAGATGAAGCTGTATCTGATGTAGATAAGAATATTGATGAAGCTTTGAAGGTTGTTCCTGTAGGTCGTGCTCGTACAATTATTGGAGTATCTGGAACAGTTACAACCATGGCTGCTTTAACAATGGGGTTGAAGCATTATGATCATAGCGCTGTAGATGGTGTAAAAATCGGCTTAGAACAAGCATATATGGTAAATGATCGTTTCTTGCGCATGCCTCGCGATTTGCGTAGAACTTACGCAACTATACATCCAGGACGAGTGGATGTTGTTGGTGGAGGCGCAATTGTGTGGAGTAGAGTACTTGAGCGCGTAGCAAAAGCTGCATACGAGGATCATGGTGGAGTAATTGATACTTTCGTTGCAAGCGAGCATGGTTTGCTTGATGGTATAACGCTTGATTTAGGTCGTAAAGTTCTCGCCACACGCTGAGGTTGTTCTTTAGTGAAATATATGGCATAATAAGTGTCTGTTGCCCCCGTGGCGGAATTGGCATACGCATCAGACTTAAAATCTGACGCCCTTACGGGCTTGTGGGTCCGAGTCCCACCGGAGGCACAAATAAAACGCTACACAGTTAAATAGCTGTGTGGCGTTTTTGTTTATTCGTATTTCTTGCGCACTTGCCGGGTTATAGGCCAAAAAGTGTGTAAAGCTAAGCTGATGAATATTCTGTGGGTATAATCCACAGCCTCAACACTGTTAAAAATTCAGTTAACGAACTGAGAAAGTAACGGTAAAACGCAAAATACTGTTAAAAACTCAGTTAACGAACTGAGAAAGTAACGGTCATGAGACACTAATGCAGCGCGCCATCTGCGCGAGGGTCTCTAAACAGTTAACTAGAGACCATAATGCAGTGAGCAATCTGCGCGAGGGTCTCTAGACAGATTCGATTACCGCAAAACGCTTGTAATGCAATGCATTAGGCATGATTTTTTACACACTTTTTGGCCTATAACCCCACTTGCCTATAAATTTTGGATTATGTTGATAGCGTGTGATTACATAGTTGTAGATGTGAGATGTGTAGCAATTTTAAACCCCGGCTTTGGCTGTGGTTTATTGCTTATAAGGAAAAATGCGAATGATATTGAGAAATAATATCGTTCTAATATTTTATGGAGGCTAGTAAGTGCATAATCAAAATGCTGAAAATCAACATAATAATTACGTTACGTACAACCCTAACGCAGCATCCCAAGAAGCAGCATCAAAAGCCAGTCATGCACATCAGCACAGGCTATCATGGACTTTAGCTCTTACTTCCATAGTATTTATTGCTGAAGTTGTTGGATCTTTCTTAACAAATTCTCTCGCATTGTTAATTGATGCAGGACATATGCTTACAGATATTTCAGTTCTTATAGCATCCACTGTAACCGCAGTTTTGATGCGCAGAACTCCTAATAGTAAGCGCACATGGGGGTGGGCGCGACTTGAAGTTATTACTGCTGCCGCTGGAGCTGTAGTTTTATTAATAGTTGGTATTTATGCTTTTGTAGAAGCTGGGATGCGTCTTTTTGGAAATTCTCACGACGAAATTCATGATGTAAATCAGCTACTATTCTTTGGCATTCTTGGTTTAGCTGCTAATATTGGTTCCCTTATAATTCTTATTTCCCAATCTCAAGACAATATGAATATGCGTGCGGCATTTCTTGAAGTTATGAATGACGCATTGGGATCTGTGGCTGTAGTTATTTCTGCAATAGTTATGCTAAGTACCAATTGGGCTGGGTTTGATGCTGTAGCTGGTGGAATTATTGCCATTATGATGATTCCAAGAGCATTAAACTTGTTGCATAAAGCAATAAAAGTACTTTTGGAACAGACTCCTGAGGGTCTTGATCTTAATAAAGTTCGTGAACATTTAGAAAACGTGCAGCATGTTATTGCTGTTCATGATTTGCATGCAAGTACTGTTTCTACAGGAATGCCTATTTTTATGGCTCATGTAGTTGTGGAAAAAGATTTAACAATTGAGCAGTGCGCTACAATTCTTTCTCAACTTCAAGATTGTCTTCGTGAACATTTCCCGGTTTCAATATCTCATACCACATTCCAATTGGAGCCAGAAGGATATACAACGCCTAGTACTTCTGAGCACCACGAGTAGAATGCAAAATTGTGTTTATTTTAGCTGTGTGTAAATCTTGTAGTTATACGTTTTAGCAACATATAAAGTAGAGTGAGTTGTATGCCTATAAAAGATGCAATGAATAATCCTCACAGTGATAGAGTGAAAAGAATTTTAGCATTACAAAAATCAAATACACGAGATGCGAGTCGTTTTCTTATTGAAGGACCACAAAACGTTCGAGAAGCAGTTAAATATGCAAGTGATGCAATAACTGATATATATGTTCTAGAAGACGCTGTTGGGTATGTTTCGGAAAGTTATGAGAGTAACGGAAGTTTAGCAAATCATACTCTTCAAACTTTGCATAAAATTGTTGAAGATTCGCTTGAAAAACAGTGTTACGTTCATCCTGCTAGTGCAGAAGTAATGCGCAAAATTAGTCTTGATTCTCAGGGCATAGTTGCAGTTGCGAAATCTGATTTTATGGAAAATAGGTGGAACGCTTCTTTAGAAAAATTAAAAAATAGTAGCGAAAATAGTAGCGAAAATATTTTTGAAAATAAAAAATCGCGTTTCGCTTTATGCTGGCAGGTAAGAGATCCGGGTAACGCTGGGGCAATTATTAGAGTCGCGGATGTAGCTGGGTGTGATGCAGTAATATTCTTGGACGATTGCGTAAGTAGGTGGAATACTAAGCTTATTAGATCTACTGCAGGATCTCTATTCCATATTCCTGTTGCTACTATGAGCGTAAATGAGTGGTTTGAGTTTGCAAATAAGCGCAAAGTTTACACCGTTGCAGCAGATGTGTACGGTACTGAATCAAAAAAACCTATTTACTTACCTGATCTTTTAGCACAAGCTGATTTAGATAAAAAGTCGATTGCTATACTTTTTGGCAATGAAGCTCGAGGATTAACTAAAGAAATTTTAAATAGAGTAGATGAAATTTCTATGATACCAATCTATGGAAAAGCTGAATCAATGAATTTAGCTACAAGCGCAGCGGTAATGTTAATGTGCGTAGCTATGTCGAGTCATAAGCGAAAAATGTAGGGGTGGGAAGTATTGAAAACAGGCGTTTTCTAACGCATAACACAGATAGGAAGGGTGCTGTGACTACCAACAAACCGTTCGATGCTGATGTGGTAACAAAGGCGGTAAAAGAAGGTATTACTGCTGTTAAAGCTGCCAAAAGCATGGATGATATAAAGGCAGTTAAAACTAAGTATGCTGGTGCGCAATCGGTTATGACCCTTGCAAGCAAGGCAATTGGTGACTTGCCGGCAGATAAGAAGAAGGAAGCTGGAAAGGTTCTTTCACAGTTGCGCGCTGATTTTGGGCGTGCTTTCGCTGAAGCCTCTCAACGAGTAAAAGAAGCTGAGGAAGCTCGTATGCTTGCCGCCGAGACGGTAGATATGACTCTTCCAGTGAATCGTAAGCCTTTGGGTGCTCGCCATCCTATTGCTCGTATTATTGAAGATTTCGAAGATTTCTTCGTTTCTATGGGTTGGCAGATTTCTGCAGGTCCTGAAGTTGAAACTGAATGGTTTGATTTTGACGCTTTGAATTTTGGGCCAGATCATCCTGCTCGTCAAATGCAAGATACTTTCTATGTTCAAGGTAATCAGGCAAAAGATGCTGCTGGCTTTGTTGGATCCAATATGGTTCTTCGCACACAAACTTCTTCAGATCAGGTGCGTGCGTTAATTGAACGTGGTGTTCCTCTTTATATTGCTTCTCCTGGGCGAGTATTCCGTACTGATGAGCTTGATGCAACGCATACCCCAGTTTTCCACCAGTGCGAAGCTTTAGCTGTTGATAAGCATTTAAGCATGGCTGATTTAAAGGGTGTTCTTGACCGTTTGGCTGTTGCAATGTTTGGTCCTGACGCAAAAAGTCGTTTGCGACCAAGTTACTTCCCATTCACTGAACCTAGTGCTGAGCTTGATCTGTGGTTCCCAGATAAAAAGGGTGGCCCAGGTTGGATCGAATGGGGCGGATGTGGAATGGTGAACCCTAATGTTCTTAAGTCTGCTGGACTTGATCCGGATGTTTACACTGGCTTTGCTTTCGGTGTAGGTCTTGAGCGTACTCTTCTGCTCCGTCACGATATTAATGATATGCATGATTTGGTTGAAGGCGATAAGCGCTTCAGTGAACAGTTTGTAATGGGGGAATAGCTCATGCCAATGGTAGATATTGACTGGCTCAAAGATCACGTAAATGTGCCAGAAGGTTTAACTTACGATCAGCTTGCTAAGGATTTGGTTCGAGTTGGTCTTGAAGAGGAAGAAATTCACACTTCACAAGTTACAGGTCCTATTGTTGTTGGATATGTTGTTGATGCTACTCCTGAGCCGCAAAAGAATGGCAAAGTAATCAACTGGTGCCATGTTGATGTTGGCGAAAAGTACAATGATGTTGACGAAAAGGGCAATAAGGTTCCTCGTGGCATTATTTGTGGCGCTCCAAACATGGCTGCTGGTGAGAAAGTTGTTGTAACACTTCCTGGTGCTGTTCTTCCTGGAGATTTTAAAATCGAACCTCGTAAAACGTATGGCCACATTTCTAACGGAATGTGTGCTTCTGAGCGTGAGCTAGGTTTAGGAGATAGTCATGATGGCATTATTCTTCTTAGACATTATGGTTTTTCTCAAGCAGAATATGAAGAATTGCAGCCTGGTGATGACGCTATAAGCTTGCTTCACTTAGATAGACCAATTTTGGAGATTAACATTACTCCAGATCGTGGCTACGCTTTCTCGTATAGAGGTGTTGCTAGGGAATATCACAATTCTACCGGTGCTCGTTTTACTGATCCTGTAACAATACTTAATAAGCAGATTCCTGTTGTTACTGGTATTCCTGCAGGTGAGTCTTCCGATATTGATGTAAGCATTGAAGACGATAATCCAATTCATGGTGTTGTAGGATGCGATCGTTATTACGCTCGTGCAGTTCGTAATTTTAATCCTGCTGCGTGCTCCACTAATTGGATGCGTCGCCGTTTGGTTCGTGCTGGTATGAGAGGTATTTCTCTTGCAGTTGATATTACGAATTATGTGATGCTTGATTTAGGTCAGCCGCTTCACGCATACGATCTTGATAAGATTGAAGGTCCTATTGTAGTGCGTAGAGCGCGTGCAGGCGAGCATCTTACTACTTTAGATGGTAAGGATCGTGAACTTAACGTAGAAGATTTAGTTATTTGCGATTCTCCAAGTGGTAATCATGGTTCTCGAATACTTGGTTTGGCTGGCGTAATGGGAGGCATGTACGGCGAAGTCACTAGCGAAACTAAGAATGTTCTTATTGAAGCAGCTCATTTTGATCCGGTTTCTATAGCTCGTACTGCTCGTCGTCATAAGATTCCTTCTGAAGCTTCTCGTCGTTTTGAGCGTGGAGTAGATACAGCTCTTCAGCCTGCCGCAGCTCAAATGGCTGCTAATTTCCTCGCTGATTTTGGCTCAGGTGAGCCTTCTGAACATCCAAAAGATGTGAACAACATTTTGCCTCGCGATGTTATTGTTTTCAAAGCTGATGAGGTTAAGCGTGTTGCAGGTTTGGATGTTGATTTGAATCGCATCAGTGACATTTTGACTGATATTGGTTGCTCTGTTGCTGGCGGTGGCAACGGCGAGTTTTCGGTTACACCTCCTACTTGGAGGCCTGATTTGAATACTCCATGTGATTTAGTTGAAGAAATTGCTCGACTTGTAGGTTATGATGAGATTCCTGTAAAAGTTCCTGCAGTTCCTGTAACTGGTCGTACTGGTTTAACTAAAGAACAGTCTACTAGACGAGCAGTTGCTTACGAATTGGCTGAAATGGGTTTGGTTGAATCCTTAAGCTATCCGTTTGTCGGTGAAGAAGATATCAAAGCTTTCCGCGAGGATGTAAAAGTTATAGATCCTATTAGCGTTCGCATTGCAAATCCGCTTGCAGGTGATCGTCCTTGGCTTCGCAGATCTGTTTTGATGACTTTGGCAACTACAGTTCGTAGGAACTTGCGTCGCGGTCTCACTGACGTTTCCCTCTATGAGCTTGGTCATGTGTATTTTGCTGACCCTAATGCTCCTGCAATTCCAGCTTTGCCTGGGTCTGTACGCCCGTCTGACGCGCAGCTTAAGGCTTTGGATGATGGTCTTCCGGATCAGCCTCTTCATGTTGCAGCTCTTCTAACTGGTCATGCTGAAGAGTCTGGTTGGTTTGGAACTCATCGTGATGTTGATTGGAGCGATGCTGTTGAAGCTGTTAACCGTTTAGGTAAGCGAATTGGCGTTGAGTTTGTTCTTCGTCAGCCTGCTTCTAAAGACGTTCCTTCATCTTGGCATCCTGGCCGTACTGCAATGGTTTATGTACCGGTTGATAATGGCGAAGATGTGAATGTTGGTATTGTTGGAGAGTTGCATCCTCAAGTGAATGAGGCTCTTGATTTGCCACAACATTCTGCAGCTTTTGAGCTTGATTTAACTGCTATGTTTAAGTCTATTGATTTGAAACCAGTTCAAGCTAAACCAATTTCAACTTTCCCACCAGTAAAGCAAGATTTTGCGTTTATTGCTCCTTCTACTCTTGCTGCTCGTGATTTACGAGATGCTATTGTGAAGGCTTCTGGCGATCTTTGTGAATCTGTCGAACTTTTCGACGTTTATGAAGGCGATCAGCTTGATGAAGGTTTGCGTTCTCTTGCTTACTCTGTTACTTTCCGTGCTGCTGACAGAACTCTTTCTGGAGATGAAATGGATGCAGTAAGAGAGTCAATTACGAAAGCTGCTGCTGATTTGAACGCAACGTTACGCGTATAAACTATTTTAAGTTTTCTTAATTAGTTTTTATGCAGATTGTTTAGCTATTTATGCGACTGTTATGTTTCGCTTTTTGCGAATTCTAGCAGTCGCATTATTTTTTATTTATTATTTTTTTTTATTTATTATTTTTTGTATAGTAACTTATTGGGTTTTGTATGAATATTTATATTTATACCCGCGGTAGGGTTCTTATTATTATGCAACACGCCGTATAATACTGAACGTACGACGGTTTGTGCAAAATATGTGAGGATTGTATATTCACAAGATGTTTATGCGTATATTTATATTCAGGTTATTGGGGTATGGCATTGAAAGGTTTTGAATAATTATGATGAATTCTAATAAGAATGGAGTTAATAGCATCAGTGAAGAGGATTCTGATAACTTTACTGCAAAACAACAGCGTCCTGTAACTAAAGCTGCTCGATTAAACGCTATTGAGCAAGCACTTATGAACGAAGTTATTACTTCTCAGTCACAGTTAGCTAGGGTATTGGCTCGGCATGGTTTTGACGTTACCCAAGCTACTTTGAGCCGTGATTTGGATGAAATAAATGCTGTCAAAATCCGTTTAACTGACGGAAGAATTGCGTATGTTTTAGGTGATGGTACAGGAAACCGTTTTGCTGTAGATACAGTGCGTATCGATCAGCAAGTAGCGCGTGTGCTTTCTGGTCTTATTACTGAAGTTGGGCATGCAAATAATATTGTAGTTATTCATACTCCTTCTGGAGCTGCGCAATATGTTGCTAGTGTTATAGATCGCCAGCCTTTAAGGGGAATTTTAGGATCTGTTGCTGGCGACGATACAGTAATTATGGTTTGTGTATCTAATGAGGAAGCAGAAAATAGAGCAGATTGGCTTCTTTCTGTAGTTTCGCGATAATTTGAAGATTTTAATATAAAATTTTACATATTTATTCAACGGTAGATTTTCGTTATTTCTTGCGTAAATCTACCGTTTTTATTTTTCAAAATATTATTTCTTAGTGTTTTCAATGCTTTGTAATATTTATTTTTATTTTTTATATTTAATTATATTGATTTTATCCAGGTTGTATAATATGCTCTGTATTGTTTAATTATACATGCGTGGCTTGGAGGCTGCAATGAATACTAATAAGCGTATTGTTCTGGCGTACTCTGGCGGCTTGGACACATCTGTTGCTATCTCTTACTTGAAAGAGCAAACTGGTAAGGACGTTGTAGCTGTTTCTCTTAATGTTGGTCAAGGTGGAGAAGCGTTAGATGCTATTAAAAAGCGAGCTATAGCATGCGGAGCAGTTGAGTCTTATGTTGTTGATGCAAGAGAAGAGTTTGCGAACGACTATTGCATGCTCGCTTTAAAAGCAAATGCAATGTACGAAGACGTTTATCCTCTCGTATCTGCTCTATCTCGACCATTAATTACTCGCCATTTAGTTAGCGCAGCTCACAAATTTGATGCCGACACGATTGCTCACGGATGTACAGGAAAAGGAAACGATCAAGTTCGTTTCGAAGTAGCAATTCAATCTCTAGACCCAAATCTAAAAGCTATTAGTCCAATTCGAGACTTGTCTTTGACTAGAGACGTTGAAATAGCATTTGCGAACGAGCACAATCTGCCAATAGAGCAGACTAAGAAAAGTCCATATTCAATTGATCAAAACGTGTGGGGACGAGCAATAGAAACAGGATTTTTGGAAGACCCATGGAATGCTCCAACTGAAGAATGCTACTCATACACTGCAAATCCTCTAGAAGCTCAGGATCCTGATGAAGTAACTATTACGTTCGAAAAAGGAATCCCAGTTGCTATCGATGGCCACGACGTAACTCCATTACAAGCAATTGAAGAAATGAACGCAAGAGCTGGAGCGCAAGGAATTGGTCGAATTGATATTATTGAGGATCGACTTGTTGGAATCAAATCTCGTGAATTATACGAAGTGCCTGGTGCACAAGCTTTGATTACTGCACATCAGGAGCTTGAAAACTGCTGTTTGGAACGCGAACAGCATCGTTTGAAGCGTGCTCTTGATAAAAAGTGGGCAGAATTCGTATATGACGGCCAATGGTTCTCTCCAGTAGTGCGTTCACTTAACGCGTTTATTAATGAGACACAAGAGCATGTTTCAGGTGATATTCGCATGACATTGTACGCAGGAAAAGCTGTTGTTACTGGCAGACGTTCTGACGAATCTTTGTACGATTTTAATTTAGCAACTTATGATTCTTCAGATACTTTTGATCAGAAAGCTTCTAATGGCTTTATTGAGATCTACGGATTGTCAAGTAAAGTTGCTGCAGCTCGAGATATGCGCGTTTCAAAAAACAATTAAAAAGAGGAAAGAATGACTATGCACGATGCAAATACCAACGCAAAAAAACCAATTGCTTTATGGGGTGGGCGTTTTAAGTCTGGACCGTCAGCAGCACTTTCGGCATTAAGTAAATCAACTCAATTTGATTGGCGATTAGCTGATGACGATATTGCAGGTTCTAGAGCTCACGCTCACGCATTGCATCGTGCAGGTCTTCTTAGCAAAGAAGAGTATGTTGATTTATCTAAAGCATTAGATGAACTGCAAAAACGTGTCGATTCTAAAGAATTCGTGCCAATTGAAGAAGATGAGGATGAAGCAACAGCATTAGAGAGGGGACTCCTTGAAATTGCTGGTAACAATTTAGGCGGAAAACTTCGTGCAGGAAGGTCACGAAACGATCAGATTGCAGCACTTATACGCATGTTCTTGCGTAGACACGCTAGAATTATTGCGAAATTGCTGATTTCTGTTTGTGAAGCGTTAATAAAACAGGCAAAGGACGCAAAAGATTCTGTAATGCCTGGACGAACCCATATGCAACATGCTCAACCAATTTTGCTTGCTCATCAGTTAATGGCACACGTTTGGCCAATACTTCGAGATATTAATAGGCTTACTGATTGGGATCTGCGAGCAAACGAAAGCCCTTACGGAGCTGGAGCACTTGCTGGAAATACGCTTGGACTTGATCCGAATACTGTAGCTAGTGAGCTTGGTTTTTCAAAAGTTTGCGCAAATTCTATTGATGCTACTTCAAGTAGGGATATTGTTGCTGAATTTTCGTTTATTGCTGCAATGATTGGCGTTGATATTTCGCGCTTGAGTGAAGAAATTATTATTTGGAATACTCAAGAATTTGCTTTCGTGAGATTAGATGATGCGTATTCAACTGGCTCTTCGATTATGCCTCAAAAGAAAAATCCAGATATTGCTGAACTCGCAAGAGGTAAATCTGGTAGATTAATTGGCGATTTAACAGGATTAATGGCAACTTTGAAAGGCCTTCCAACTGCTTATGCAAGAGATTTGCAAGAGGATAAGGAAGCTGTTTTTGATCAAGTTGACACTTTAGAAGTGCTGCTTCCAGCTTTTGCTGGAATGGTAGACACTATGAAATTTGATCTAAATAGACTTTATGAACAATCTGCTACAGGTTTCGCTCTTGCTACAGATATTGCGGAATGGCTTGTAAAGCAAGGTGTTCCATTCCGCAATGCTCATACGCTTTCAGGATTGTGCGTAAAGAAAGCAGAAGAAATTGGTGGAGATCTTGCAGATTTAAGCGATGCTGATTTCGCATCTATTTTAGACGGTTTTATTAGTAAAGATAAGATTGCAAACCTTCGTACAGTGCTTTCAAGTAACGGATCTGTTTCTGCACGATGCGCGCGAGGAGGAACAGCATTTCCTCGTGTAATTGAGCAAATAAACGAGGCTGAAGCGGAAGTAATTAAATATAACAAATTTGCTACTTCTGTAAGTGACGGATCTGCTTATTATTCATGTGCAAAATAATCTTTATAAGATTACAAATATTGTGTAGCAATTTTGACAACTTAAGTTAATAGTGTCTCCATGTACTGCAAAAATTGAAAGGCTTGCGGACGCGCATAGCGCCCGATATTTATCGGTAATTTTTAAAATAAGGAGATACGAATGGCTCAGGTCAGGAATTACAAGGAAGCTGGTTTTACTTCCTTGTTTGAAGAGCTGAAGTGGCGTGGATTGATTTCGCAATCTACTGACGAGAAGCAGCTTGCTCAAGCACTTGACGGAGAACCATTAACGTATTATTGTGGCTACGATCCTACTGCTGCTTCATTGCATATTGGTAATCTTGTGCAGCTTATTAATATGCGCCACTTGCAGGCTGCGGGTCATCATCCTATTGCTTTGGTTGGCGGTGCTACAGGTTTGATTGGCGATCCTCGTCAAAGTGGTGAGCGTACGCTTAATTCTAAGGATATTGTGGCAGCGTGGGCTGAACGTTTGCGTAAGCAGATTGGCCGAATTTTGCCTCTTGAAGGTGAAAACCCTGTTCGTTTTGTCAGCAATTACGACTGGGTTTCTAAGATGTCTGCTATTGACTTCTTGCGCGACGTTGGTAAAAACTTCCGCGTTGGCACAATGCTTGCTAAAGATATTGTGGCTCGTAGATTAAATTCTGATGAAGGTATTTCTTTCGCCGAGTTTAGTTATCAAGTTTTGCAAGGAAACGACTTCTTGTACTTGTTTGATAATTACAACGTTACTTTGCAGCTTGGTGGATCTGATCAGTGGGGTAATCTCACTTCCGGAATGGATTTGATTCGTAAAGTTCGTGGAGCTTCAGTAAACGTATTTACTAGCCCGATTATTACAGATAATCAAGGTCGCAAGTTTGGCAAGTCTGAAGGCAACGCCATGTGGCTTGATCCTTCTATGCTTAGCCCTTATCGCTTCTACCAGTTCTGGTTTAATCAGCCAGATGATGAGGTTGTTAAATTACTTAAAGTGTTCACGTTCTTACCAAAAGATGAAATTGAGCGTTTAGCTCAGCAGATTCAGGAAGATCCTGGAAGCCGTGAAGCTCAGCGTGTTCTCGCTTGGGAAGTTACAAGTTTCGTTCACGGTGAGGATTTAACTAATCAGGCTATTGAAGCTTCTTCTGCTCTGTTTGGACGTGGTGATATTCATAACATTGACGAAAAAACTCTTGAGGCTGCTTTAGATGGTGTAAAGATTAAGTCTGAAGATGGTAGCTTAGATTTTGCTAAGGCCAATGTAGGAGATCGTGTGGTTGAAGCTGCAGTTTCTGCAGGATTGTTCCGCACTATTTCCGAAGCTCGTCGAGCTGTTGAGGCTGGTGGCTTGTATATAAATAATGAGCGTGTTGAAAGTGTTGATGAAGCTCTTGCTGATGATTATTTCTTGCATAATCGTTTTGCTTTGCTTCGTCGTGGTAAGAAAGCTATTGGTGCTGTAGAACGCGCATAGTTTTAATTTAGTTTGTTCTATAAGTGTTTTGTAATCATTTTTGATGATTTATTAGACGCTATTAATTTTACGAATATAGTAAAAATGCGGTTTTAATATGAATCGCATATGGATGAGAGGTATGCCAGAATGGGCGAAGAACGCGAACACTCGCGGAGTGGTAAAAGGTCTTTTGGTGAACGTGGCGGTTTTGGTCATCGTAATGGTGGTAAAAGCGGAGATAGACGTGGTTCGTTCCATAAAGACGGTTTCCACAAGGGTGGTTTTAAGAAAGGTGGTTTCCACCGTCATGATGATGATCATGGTGAAGGTTTCCATTCTGGCGTGAAACGCGATGGTGATCGTCGTTTCAATAGGAGTGACGATCGTAGAGATAATCGTCGTGATGGTTTCAAGAAGGACGGTTTTAAGAAACAAGGTTTCCACAAAGATGGATTCCGTTCTGACAATCGCGATGGTGAGCGCCGCTTCGAACGTAAAGATGGCGAGCGTCGATTTGATCGAAATCGTCGTTTCGATCGTAAAGATAATCGCTATGAGGATCGCAAGGATTATCGTCGTCCAAGAGATTTTGAAGGTAGTGAAGAAGGCGGAAATCCACGTTACAAGAAGTTTGATGGTGAGCGCCGCTTCGAACGTCAAGGTAATAACAGAAACGGCGATTTCCGTAAAGACTTCCGTAAAGACTTCCGTAAAGATTCTCATAAAGACTCTCGTAATGACTTCCGTAAGGACTCTCGTAAAGATTTCCGAAATGGAGATAAGCGAGAATTTCGTGAAGATGAACGTCGCGATCGTCGTGATCGTCGTGAAGATAGTCGCCGCAGTAATGCGAAATCTAACTTCAATTTTGAAAACGGTCCTCGCCGTAATTCCGATGGCACGATGTCTTATCCATCGCAAAATCCTTACACTGCACGTCGCCCAGGCGAGCCTAAAATGCCTAAAGGCCTAGAATGGGCAATGCTTTCTAAAGAAGATCGCGAACGTTTACGTGGACTTTCTAAAGAGCATGCAGAAAATATTGGTCTTCATATTCTTGCAGCGTTTGCTTTAGAAGAAGAAAATCCTGAGCTTGCTTTGGAACATGCAAAGTGGGCTGCTAAGCAAGCTTCTCGTATTGATTTTGCGCGTGAAACTTTAGCTTTTATTTCTTACCGTCAAGGCGATTACAAGTTAGCTTCGAAAGAGTTCCGCACAGCTATGCGAATGAACGGTTATCTTGATTATTTGCCGTTCATTGCTGACTGTGAGCGCGGTTTAGGTAACCTCAACAAAGCTCTTGAGATTTGCATGTCTGATGATGCGAAGTATCTTAAGGGTGAAGTTAAAGCAGAAATGTTCCTTGTATATGCTGGAGTTCTAGCAGATACCGGTCATTTTGATAAAGCTATTGATTTAGTTCACGCAATGGGTCGCTCTAAGGGATTGCCTGGTGAGTATCGTATGCGTGCAGTTCAAGCGGAACAGTATTTCCTCGAAGAAGCTGGTCGCAATGATGAAGCTATTAATTTGGAATCTTTGTTAGACAAGCTTGAGCAACAGTATGCTGATGCGGATGATGACGATATTAATCCTGAAGATATTGTTATCGATTACGATTTAGAGCATTTAAATGATGCGATAATGGATGAAATCGGTGTTAGTGAAGATGATGCACGATTTGCTCCTGAAGAAGATTCTGAAGAAAAATCATCAGATGAGACTGATGAAGAATCTGAGGAAGATTCTGATGAAGAATCAGAAGAATCAGAAGAATCAGAAAATGATGATGCTGATAACACTGACACAATCGAAATGAATACTGTCAAGCCTAAAGAAAATTAAGTATTCAATACTTTTTACATGCGCCCGGCTGCTTTATAGTAAGCCGGGCACTTGTTACTTATTGTGTAAGTAAAAACGCAAGAAAAACTTATAAAATTTTAAACTCTCAAATTCTAAAATACGGTGATTAAAATGCAGTTTGAAGCAAGAACCAATTTTTCCTGCAGCACACTACCTCTTTCTAAATCTTTCAGCCTTGCACTTTTAGACTTAGACGGCGTAGTTTATAGAGGCGGAAATGCAGTTGAGTATGCTGCTGAATCGATTGAACTTGCTGAAAATAGTGGCATGAAAATCGAATACACAACCAACAATTCATCACGATTCCAGTCAGTCGTAGCAAAACAGTTAGAAAGCTTTGGGCTGAAAGTAGAACCGTGGCAAATTATCACATCAGCTGTTGTAGCCGCAAGAATGGTTGCGCGTCACGTTGAAAGCGGATCAAAAATTCTTGTACTCGGAGCTGAACATTTGCGCGAAGAAGTTAAACGAGCTGGACTTCAACCAGTAAACTCTTGCAAAGATAACCCTAAGGCTGTAATACAAGGCTGGTATCCGCAGATGAGTTGGCAGGAAATGGCGGAAGTTTCGTTTGCTGTAGAACACGGAGCAAAGTATTTCGTAACAAACACAGATTTAACAATTCCACGCGAACTTGGTATAGCGCCAGGGTGTGGCTCAATGATTCAAGCTGTTATAAACGCTACAGGAGTAAAACCAGTTGCTTCAGCAGGAAAACCAGAATCCGCAATGTATGATGAAGCGAGATTTTTGGTTGCTGCTAATGCTAAACAAGATGATGCTGAATATGCAGAATGTACAGAAAAAGACGAGTTTGGAAATCCTGTAATTAGTATTGAACGTTCGTTAGCAGTAGGAGACCGTTTAGATACTGATATTGAAGCTGGAACAAGAGGAGGATACGAATCTTTGCTTGTGCTTACAGGCGTTACGGATCCTAGAATGTTAATGCTTGCTCCAAAACATTTGCGACCAAGTTTTGTTTCTAAAGATTTGAGAGGACTTAACGAAGCTCACGAAGCAGCACATTTTATTGGAGAAAATATTTCAGTATGTGCAAATGCAAAAGCAGAGCTTGTTGATAATTCAACTATTAAAGTAAATAGTTTAACTGATTGCAACTCTTTAAGAGCTGCATGCGCTTTAGTGTGGAAATTGCAAGATGAAGGAAAGCCGGTAGAAAAATATAATCTGCCTGAGTTTTCGCTCTAATAATTAAGTTTCAAATAAAAACTAGGTTTTTACTATGACTTTGAACGATTATGCAGCGACTTTGTCAAATGATTCTACGAACCAAAGATTGGACTGTGCTTTAGTAATACGTAGTTTGGCTGAGACTAGAAATACTGCTCAACATCTTATTCGCGCAGGAGTCGTAAACGTAAATAATAAAAGTATTACAAAACCATCATTTATTGTAAAAAATACAGATAGTATAAGCATTGAAAAGTCTGAAAATACAGAAAACTTACTTCGTTACGTTTCAAGAGGAGCACTAAAATTAGAAGGTGCTTTCGAAAAGTTTTCAAAATTCGGTTTAAATACTTGCGAATCAACTAAAGCACTTGATATTGGAGCTTCAACAGGCGGTTTTTGTGACGTTCTTTTGCAAAGAGGAGTTGAGTCAGTAATAGCACTAGACGTAGGTCACGGCCAGCTAAACGCAAAAATAGCAAATAATCCTCACGTAATTGAAATGAGCGGAGTAAATATTAGAGACGTTTACGAAAAAGATTTGCCGTATAAGCCGAATCTTATAGTATCCGACGTATCATTTATTTCTCTTACTCTTGTTATTCCAGTAATCGCGCGCATAGCTGAGAAAAATGCGGATGTTGTGCTACTGGTTAAGCCACAGTTTGAAGTGGGCAAAGGAAATCTTGGAAAAGGCGGTATTGTTACAGACGCAAAGCTTAGAATTAATGCTCTTGAAACTGTGAAAAATTGTGCTAAAAACAACGGTTTAGAGGTGATAGCAACTCAAGAATCACCTATTGAAGGCACTCACGGAAACGTGGAATATTTACTTTATGCGAAAGTTTAAGACGCAAATTGCGCAAATATTTCAGCATCTTGCCAAATAATAATTGCTTTATGCAATATGGCATGCAGCAATTACAATAGTTACTGTTATGTGCAAGTAGTACGAGGGGACTGTGTGATGAAGGAAGATTTTTCAAGTGATACTTCTTTAGAAGTTCGTCGCGCACTCGTTGTAACTCATGCAAGATTAGATAGTCACAGTGCGGTAGTTAACCAAGTTACAACTCAGCTTACTAAAGCAGGTTTTTGCGTTGACCTGTTTCAAAGCGCGTCTGTTTCTGATTTTGCGCAAAAACCTAACCATGTAGTTGATGAGCATACTGAAATTGTTGTAGTGCTTGGGGGAGATGGCACTATGCTTCAGGCTGCGGAATTAGCTCACTGCACTACTGTTCCTATTATTGGAATCAATCTTGGCCATGTTGGATTTTTAGCTGAATTTGAAAGTTTCCAAATTGATGAAGCAATTCGAAGAATTGCAAACAAAGATTATTTTATTGATAGGCGTATGGAAGCGCATGTGGACGTTTGGCTTCCAGGTGAAACTGAACCGCTTCGTGACTGGGCTCTTAACGATATTACGCTTGATAGAGCAGACAGAGGACGAATGGTTGAGCTTTCAATAAGAGTTGATGACGTTGAAATGTCATCTTTTGGCTGCGATGGAGTAATAGTTTCCACTCCTACAGGTTCCACTGCTTACGCATTTTCAGCAGGAGGATCAATTATGTGGCCAAATGTAGAGGCGCTTCAGCTTGTACCGTTAGCTGCGCACGCACTTTTCGCTCGGCCTCTTATTATTGGCTCAGGCTCTACTTTCACAATTGATATTCTTGAAGATTCATCGTCAGGTGGTTGGATTTGTTGTGATGGACGACGTCAACGAGCACTTCCACAAGGCTCAAGGATTCAAGTACGTCAGTCAAAAGACGAGCTTTTACTAGCTAGACTTTCCGGAGCGCCTTTTACTAAACGTTTGGTAACAAAATTTGATTTGCCAGTAGTGGGTTGGCGAGAACACAACAATAATGCGATGAGCAAAAATAATAGATTCAACAATTAATTTGGAAAATTTTAACGATTTTAACGATTTTAACAACGTAAAATAAACGAGGTACAGCGTGCTTGAAGAACTAGAAATACGAAATCTTGGACCAATCGCGCATGCGCTTATTACTCCTTCAGCGCACATGACTGCTATTACTGGAGAAACAGGTGCCGGAAAATCAATGCTGCTTAGCGCCATAAAACTCATTTCTGGTTCCCGAACTGAAGTGGCACGTGTATCTCCTAACGCTAAAGAAGCATGGGTTCAAAGCGTATTTAGTTTGCCAAAAACAAGCGAAGTTGCAAACATAATTAGTCAAGCTGGCATAAATCTTGAAATTTCAGAATCAGACAGCACTCAGCTAGACATGTACGTCTCAAGAACAGTGCCTAAAGAAGGAAGATCGCGAGCAACTATTTCCGGATGTGCAGTTCCAAAAACTTTATTAGAAACTGTTTGCTCTCAAATGGTTACTATTCACGGCCAGAGTGATCAACTTCGTATTGCTACAAATGCTAAACAACGTGAAATTCTTGATTTAGTCGCGCAAAATAATGATATTTTTGAACAATATCAAAATGCTTATAAAGATTGGAAAGACTCTCAAAATCTGCTAAATAAACTAGAAAATCAAGAATCTTCTGCACGCCAGCGTGCGGATTATCTTCGTGAATCTTTAAACAGAATACACGATATTAATCCACGACCTCATGAAGATGAAGAATTAAAAAGTAGAAGAGATAGAATTGAGAATTCTGCGCAAATTCTTCGTGCAGTGAGCACTGCAATCGCATCTCTTGATTCAAGTCAGATTGATTATACTGCTAGTGAATCTTCAGATGCTGGAATGCTAATTGATCAAGCATCTCAGGCATTGCGAACTTTGAAAGTAGATAAATCTTTTGAAAATATTGCCAATCAGCTTGATGATATTCACGCTCAGCTTGACGATATTGTAATGCAGTTGTCTCAAATGCTTGATGTTGATGCAAACGAAGAAGATTTAGACGCATTAAACGAACGCATTCACAGTCTCACAGAAATAACAAAACGGTGGGGACCAACATTAGACGATGTACTAGATTGGGCAGAAAAAGCTCAGTTTGAACTTGAAGATTTGGATGATTCGCCTGAAGCTATTGCGCGTGCTCGTGAGGATTGCAACAAAAAATATAATAAAGCTCTTGAAATAGCTATTAGACTTACTGAAACTCGAAAGATTGCTGCTAAGAAACTTAATGATGCTGTAAGTGAAGAATTATCTTTTCTTGCAATGTCTGGTGCAAAATTAAACGTAAATGTTAATTCTCATAAGAAGGATGATTCTGGCATAATTCAGCTTGATTCTAATGGTGCTGATGATGTTGAATTTCTTTTTAAACCATTTCCAGCTTCTCCTGATCTTCCAATAAGCAAAAGCGCTTCAGGAGGTGAATTGAGTAGGCTTATGCTTGCACTGGAGCTTGTTATTGCAAAGTTTAGTGAGCATGATGAGAAAATAATGACTTTTATTTTTGATGAGATTGATGCCGGTGTTGGTGGAAAAACTGCGGTTGAACTTGGAAAAAGATTATCTCAACTTTCCAAACACGCTCAGGTTATTGTTGTTACGCATTTGGCACAAGTTGCTTCCTTTGCAGATGAACAATATGCTGTGCAAAAAAATATTGTTGATTCTTCCGATACTGATAGTCAAGTAGCAGATACTACTGTTATTAGGCTAGATAACGAGTCTCGCGAACAGGAAATTGCTAGAATGCTTTCCGGTAGTGAATCTCAAACTTCATTAGTTCATGCTCGTGAACTTCTTTTAAGCAGTGGAAAGATTGCAGATGGTATTGATAAATAATTCCTCTATTTTTGCGGCAATTTTTGATTTCGACGGTACTCTTATCGATTCTCTTGGAGTTTGGGACGATATAGATAGAAAAAGTTTTGCTAAGAGAGGAATTAGCGTTCCTGACATATTCGCAGATACTACTGCAACTATGAATCCTCGACAAATTGCGGAATATGTTATCGAAAATTATGGTTTTTCTGACTCTCCTGAAGATTTAATTAAAGAGTGGTCAGATATGGCTTTTGACGCTTATGCAAACCATCTTCCTCTTAGAAATGGTGCTTATGATTACGTCAAATATTTACGTTCTGAAAAAGTAAAGATGATTCTTATAACAACTCTTTCTAAGAGCTTATGTGAGCCTGCGTTAAAAAGATTTGGTATTTTAGATTGCTTTGATTTGCTGCAATTTGGGGAAGATCTTTCTGAAGAAGGTAAGCATAGTTATAAAACTTATCTTGATATTGCAAAAAAGTTTCACGTAAATGCTGCTAATTGCGCAGTATTTGAGGATTCTTCAACAGCTTTGCGTTCAGCTCAAAAAGCTGGAATGCAAACGTATGGTGTTGTTGATGACATTAATGTTGAAATCCCTGCTGATTCTCCTTTTAAAGATTGTTTAGCAGTTTTTTCAGACTTCAAACATGCTCCAAGAATCAGAAAATAATAATTGAAGTAAAATCTTATACTTACTTAATTAATTTAGTTGGTGAGGTTTCACATACCCCGGGTTTTGTCGTGCGCACTAATGTGCACGGATGGTCATCCATCTCGATTTAACGTTACCGTTAAACTCTAGCAGTCTACCCGAAGACTTGAGCGAGCAGCTCTTAAACGTCTTCTGCTTGACCTTGCTCCCAATGAGGCTTGCCATGCGACTTACTGTTACCAGAAGCCCGGTGGTCTCTTACACCGCCGTTTCACCCTTACCTAAATAAAAACATTTAGGCGGTCTATTCTCTGCTGCGCTATCTCTCAGGTTGCCCTGGGCGGACGTTATCCGCCATTGTGCTCTGCGGAGCCCGGAAGTTCCTCAGTCACTCCGAATGAACATTGTGACCGCGACCATCGTGAAACCTCAACCTTCCTGATTATAGCAGAAAATATCAGTTTCGTAAAAAATTCGCTATTTTGCTAGAAATTCTGAAATAAATATGAATTTTTTTGATTTAATTTAAGAACTCGCTATGTTCTGCTCTAATAAACAGATATAATGAAGTTACCGATGGCATCGTGGCTGTCGGAGTGATTCACATCGAGCACATAAGTGTTCGGTTCTACATGAGGAGGTTTCGCATGGATATCGTCATTACCGGACGTCATACGCAGATTAGGCAAAGATTCCGTGACGTTGTTGAAAGTAAGATGAGTCGTGTAACTGCAATTGCTCCTGATGCTCAGAGAATTCAGATTGTTTTGAATTCTGAGGGAAATCCACGGCAAGCAGATACAGCGAAACGAGTAGAGATTACGGTTATTGCGGGAAGTACTGTAATTCGCGCTGAAGCGTCTAGTGCTGACGAATTTAGTGCCTTAGATATGGCGCTTGATAAGCTTACGCTTCGTCTTCGTCGCACACGCGATCGTCGTAAGGATCATCGTCGCGGATTTGCAGAGATTACGCCTGTTGATTTAGGTTCTGCAGAACCTGAGGTTGAGACAACGGTTGTTCAGTCTGAAGAAGCAGAAGTTGTAAACAGCGCTGATGCTGCAGTTGCTTCAGATCTAGGACCTGGCGAATCTGTTGAGGTTAGTGTTGGAAGCACTCCAATTGTTATTCGCCGTAAGCTGCATATTGCAGAGCCAATGAGCATCGATGAAGCTCTGTATGAGATGGAACTAATCGGTCACGACTTCTTCCTGTTTGTTAACAAAGAAACTATGCGACCATCTGTTGTATACCGTAGGCACGGATGGAGCTATGGCGTATTTGAAATCGACACGCCTGAGCATGTAAATAAGTAGAAGAATAGAAATAAGAAGGTTGCGAATGCCCGTCTAGTGTTCTAGGCGGGCATTCTTATGAAATTTCGCAATCTATAAAATAAAAAATATGCGCGTATAGACTCGCTAGTTGTTAAAAATCGCAACCGTCGCGTAATATAGGCACAGTTTACGTCTACGTTGGCTAGGCCGTCAGCGCAGACATGACCTTAAGGGAGCAAAACGTGGTAGATATCGTCGATAAAGCCTTGCGCATGGGTGAGGGACATCAGTTAAAGCGTCTTGAAAATGTGGCCAAGGCTGTGAACGCGTTGGAAGATGAGATTTCAGCGCTTTCCGATGAAGAGCTAAAGGGACAAACAGCAAAGTTTAAGCAGTGTTTAGACAACGGTGAATCTCTTGATAAGCTTATGCCAGAAGCCTTTGCTACTGTGCGAGAAGTTTCTAAGCGTACTCTCGGTCAGCGTCACTTTGACGTACAGCTTATGGGCGGCGCGGCATTGCACTGGGGCAATATCGCAGAAATGAAAACTGGCGAAGGTAAAACGCTTGTTGCAACATTGCCTAGCTATTTGAACGCTTTGGAAGGTAAAGGCGTTCACGTTGTTACAGTTAACGATTATCTTGCTAGCTACCAGAGTGAGCTGATGGGTCGTATTTATCGATTCCTTGGCATGAGCGTTGGCTGCATTATTACAGATCAACAGCCTCCTGAGCGTCGTAAACAGTACAACGCAGATATTACTTACGGTACAAACAACGAATTCGGCTTTGACTACCTGCGCGATAATATGGCCTGGGAAAAGAGCGAGCTTGTACAGCGTGGACATCATTACGCTATTGTCGATGAGGTTGATTCCATTCTTATTGATGAAGCTCGTACACCTTTAATTATTTCTGGTCCTGCGGAAGGCGACGTAACTCGCTGGTATCACGAGTTTTCAAAGATTGTTTTGAAACTTACTCGTGATACTGATTATGAGATTGACGAGAAAAAGAAAACTGCGGGTATTCTTGATTCTGGTATTGCTAAGATTGAGGATTATCTTGGTATAGATAATCTTTATAAGCCAGAAAACACTGCTCTTATTGGATACTTAAATAATGCTTTGAAGGCAAAGGAACTATTCCTTCGCGATCGCGATTATGTTGTTACCAATGGCGAAGTTTTGATTGTTGATGAGCACACTGGTCGTGTTCTTCCTGGTCGACGTTACAGTGAAGGCTTACATCAGGCAATTGAAGCAAAGGAAAACGTAGAAGTTAAGGCTGAAAATCAGACTTTTGCTACAATCACTTTGCAGAATTACTTCCGTATGTACGACAAGCTTGCTGGTATGACTGGTACTGCTGAAACTGAAGCAGCGGAGTTCATGGGTACTTATAAGCTTGGCGTTCTTCCTATACCATCGAACCGTCCAGTAATTCGTATGGATAAGAACGATTTGATCTTCCGTACTAAGAAAGAAAAGTTGGCTGCTATTGTGCGCGATGTAGCTATGCGTCATGCAAAAGGTCAGCCTGTTTTGCTTGGTACAGCTTCGGTTGAATCTTCTGAAATCGTTTCATCTTTGCTTGATGTTGCTCGTATTCCTCACCAGGTGTTGAATGCAAAGCAGAATGCTAAGGAAGCTGCTGTTGTAGCTGTTGCAGGACGTAAGGGTGCTGTTACTGTTGCTACTAACATGGCAGGCCGTGGTACTGATATTATGCTTGGCGGTAACGTTGAGTTCTTGGCTGATGCAAAGTTGAAGGCTGACGGTTATTCTCCAGACGATACTCCTGAAGAGTACGAGAAGCGTTGGCCAGGCGTTTTAGCAGAAGTTAAGGAACAAGTTAAAGACGAGCACGAGGAAGTTAAGAAGCTCGGCGGCTTGTATGTTCTTGGTACTGAGCGTCACGAATCTCGTCGTATTGATAATCAGCTTCGTGGACGTTCTGGTCGTCAGGGTGATCCTGGTGAGTCACGCTTCTACTTGAGCTTGGAAGATGATTTGATGCGTTTGTTTAACACTCAGCTTGTTGCTCGTGTTATGGCAAAGGGCTTGCCTGAAGGCGAACCAATCGAATCTAAGTATGTTTCTAACGGTGTTCGTACCGCACAGAAAACTGTTGAAGCTCGTAACTTTGAAATGCGTAAGAACGTTTTGAAGTACGATGACGTTATGAACAAGCAGCGTACTGTTATTTACTCTGAGCGCCAGATGGTTCTTAAGGGTGAAGACATTCACGAAGATATCTTAAAGTTTATTAAAGATACGGTTGAAAGCTACGTTCGTGGTGCAAATAACGGTTCAGATAAGCCAAAAGATTGGGATTGGGATGGCCTTTCTAAGGCTGTTAGCTCAATTGCGCCTGTTGCATTGTTGTCTTTGGATGATCTTCGTAAGGAAGTTTCAACTCTTAAGGGCGATAAGGCTGTAGAAAAAGTTTGTGACAGTATAGCGGATAACGTTATTAATCTTTACAGTCTTTTTGAAGATCGTCTTGGTGCTGACAATTTGCGTCAGATTGAGCGCCGCGTAGTTTTGGCTGTTCTTGATCGCAAGTGGCGTGAACATCTTTACGAGATGGATTACTTAAAGGACGGTATTGGTCTTCGCGGCATGGGTCAGCGAGATCCGTTGGTTGAGTATCAGCGTGAAGGCTATCAGATGTACAATTCCATGATTGAAGCAATTAAGGAAGAAAGCATTCAGCTTCTATTCCACATTGATATCAATCAGCTTGCTACTACAGAAGATGAAGAATCTGACTCTGAAGTAGATGAGGATGTTGCTGAAGCCTCTGCTGAAGTAGACGCACAAGATCGCCAGTCTGGAATAGTAGGACCTCAGCCGTTAAGCCATGCTGAAGGTGATGTTCCTGTAAGCAAGCGACCAAAGGCAGAAGAGTGGAAGACTCCTTGGGCTGATGGGCGCACATTCCCAGGTACTAACAAGAATGATGATTGCCCATGTGGTTCTGGAAGAAAATATAAGCTTTGCCACGGCCACAATGAAGAAAAGTAAATCTTCTTAAAGTACTAGATACGATTAAGCGCACGGAATTGAAATAATAATTTCGTGCGCTTTTCGTTTTAACTTTTAATATGTGAATTGTAACTATACGCGAGCACCATTCTCATATTCATCATAGTCTTGGTAATTTTTAGACTTTCTTCTATGCGATAAAAGACCAGCTCCACCAATAAGAACACAAAATGCGCTAAATATTCCAACATACGAAGCAATATGTGGCAAAAATGCGGCTAAAATCACTCCAGCAACACCGAGCAGTAATATTAGCCATAAAACTATTAAAGTGCCCTGAAGGCTAGAAAAATGCGGATCTGGAGGTATAAAATCATCACCGTACTCGTCCATCGTTTTATCAACATCAAGCCAACTAGATTGAATATTGTCACGAGGTCCGCGAGAATCGCGTAAATTAAAGAAAGATTTATGCTCGTGAGTTTTATTTGAAGAAATATCTTTAGGCATAACAGCTTTGCGCAAACGCTTCTCAAAATTTTTCGCACTACGGGAGTTTATTATATCTTTTAAATCATCCTCATGCTCAGAGAGAAAAGCAGACCAATCCTCATCATCATTTTTCTTACTATTCGAAAAACCATTTTGGTTTTTGTTACCAGACTGTTCTGCAGGGTGAGGGTCGTTGGTATTCTTAGAAGTTGTCATAACTACTACTGTAGCAAGTCTGCTTGATTCGTAGATTTTGCCGCTATATGCGGAAAGGATGTCGCATGCTGTATTGGTTCTTCGTGAAGGGACTTGGATTTATCGCTCGAATGAGAATACATCCAACAGCAAAAGGCGTACAAAATGTGCCGAAAAAAGGCGGTGCGATTATTGCAGCAAATCATCTTGCTGTTATTGATGATGCACTACTGCCACTTACTTGTCCTAGAATGATCCATTTCATGGGCAAAGCTGAATACTTTGAAGGTAAAGGATTAAAAGGACGTTTCAAAAAGTGGTGGTTTACTTCTGTAGGTGTATTCCCAGTAGATCGATCTGGCGGAGCTAAATCTCTAGGTGCATTGAATCATGCTAAGGAGATTCTTGAAAAAGGTCAACTTTTTGGTATTCATATTGAAGGCACAAGAAGCCCAGATGGTCGCTTATATAAAGGGCACACGGGAGCAGCTCGCTTAGCTTTAGAAACAGGGTGTCCTATAATTCCTGTAGCAATTATTGGCACTCGCGATTTGCAGCCAAAAGGGAAAGTAGTTCCTAATAAGGGCAAAACTCAGGCTATTTACGGAAAACCTATTACGGTGGAAAAAGTAAATAATGTTGAAGATATTACGCGAGAACGTTTGCGTGAAATCACTGATAAAATTACAAATTCTATTAAAGAAATGAGTGGGCAAGAATTTGTAAATGAGTATGCGCAGACTGTAAAACAACGCATAAAAGAAGAAGCAGGAACAAAACAGAAATAAAGCAGAAATAAAAAACTGATATTTAAAAATATTTCATGCTGCAAATTAAAAATTCTGGCACTGTAAAAGAACGTTACTTTCGCAGTGCCAGAATTGTTTAAATCAGAAAACTAAACTTAAATAACAGTTAAAGTTATTACAGTAGGGTTTCCATTACTATCTTTTACACGGACTTCGGTATCAACTCCAGGAGACTGGAATCTTACAACATGCATTAAATCACCAAGAGGAGCTTGAACTTTTACGCTAAGTCCTAAAGCTTCAAGAATTTTTCTCGCTTCATCAGTGTTCTTACCGCAAACGTTCGGCAATTTAACAGTTTGTGGACCTTTAGATACCACAATCTTAACTTCATCTCCCCAATGAAGCTGAGTTCCAGCAGATGGAGAAGTGCTTATAATTTTTCCTTTATCAACAGTGTCACTATTTTCTTCACTAGAAGTCACTTTGAGCTTAAGTTCCCGAAGCGCACTAGTAGCATCATCCTTAGTTTTATTAGCAATATCAGGCATTTGAACCGGCATAGGTCCTTTTGAAAGAACCAATTTTACTGGTTTATTATGATTCATACGAGTACCAGGTTCTGGACTTATAGCAAGAACAGCACCATCTGGAACATAAAGCGAATAATCATCAACCGACGAGCTATGAATAATATTCGTGAAACCGGCTTTTTTAAGAGCCTTAATAGGTTTTTTACCATCCTCAGTATTAGGATCCATGATATTTTGAGGAATAGTAGCCTGTCGAATTCCCTTAGAAACTACAACATGCAGAATACCGTTACTATGTTTGCTTAAATGAGAACCGACCAATTCTGGATCAGTTTTTACAATCTTACCGGCTGCAATATCATCATCAAATTCTTCAGTAATATCGTAAGGTATTCCAGAAACTTTAAGAGTGCGCTCATAATCTTTCCATAACGCATTAGTTATCTTACAAACTTCAGGATTCTTGCATGATAAATCATCAGGTTTTGGCAAAGACCAGTAGCTTCCAGGACCAGCGAAATACCAGTAGCATCCTCCTGCAACCGATAACGCTGCAACAGAAGCAAAGCAAGCTAAAATAATAACTACTTTTTTATATGATTTTTTAGAACCTTTAGAAATTCTTTCAGTAGTTTTATTCTTACTTTCCGCAGAAAGCTGAGTGAGCTTTCTAAGTTCGTGAGAGTTTAAAGCAGTAGTAGGAAGATTATTATCATTAAACTGCTCTAATGGATCAGAGTAGGAATTGTTAGAAAAATCTTCTAAAGTATTTTGATTACTCGCATAAGCGTTTCTATTATTATTCCAAATATTTCTAGTAGAGTCAGAATCAGAATAGAATTCTCTTGCACCTACCGAATCGCTCGCTTTAGTAGAATCAGCATTATTGCTTGCTTCTAAAGTTGAGTCATTTGTAAATATTGGTTCCTGCTCATCACGGTTAATCTCATCCGTTATAGTTTGATAAGTCTTATAATCTGAGTCACTTTGAGCACTGTTATTATTATTAGAATCATCTTCAGACGATAAAACCATTGGGGTAGTAGGCGGTATTGGTGGCTCTTGGGAAGATTCTGCAGTGCGAGTTAATTTATTAACAGGAGATTCGTTAGAATCGATTTCTTCGTCAGCCTGATATTCTTTTTGAAGCCTATACTTCCAATCTTCAGGAGAAAGTTTAGAACTAATACTACGAAGCTTAGCTAAAGCCATAGTTGCGTCATCAGGTCGTTTATGCATGTCTCGCTGAGTCAAAGAAGAAATAAAATCAGCAACAATGGGGCTTATTCCTTCGCAT
Source organism: uncultured Gardnerella sp. (assembly GCA_947292085.1). Lineage (GTDB taxonomy): Bacteria > Actinomycetota > Actinomycetes > Actinomycetales > Bifidobacteriaceae > Bifidobacterium. The sequence goes on from CAMYPN010000003.1 coordinate 39,450, forward strand.
ACAGTGGAAAGAGACGGAGTGTCTTCATGAACATGCTTAAAAACGAGCGTAACAGGATTATCTGCGCTAAAAGGTACGCGCCCAGCAAGCATTTCCCAAGCCATCATTCCAGCAGAATACAGATCACCCTGAGTTGTGGCAAGATTGTTTTCAATCATTTCTGGAGCAAGATACGCAGCTGTTCCAAGCAGAAGACCTGTCGAAGAAAGTGTAGCTTGAGAAATTGCTCTAGCTAAACCAAAATCAGTAATCTGCACGTGACCGCGGTCGTTAATAAGAATGTTTTCAGGCTTTATATCCCTATGAACAACACCAGCTTGATGTGCAGAAGATAATCCGTCTAAAACTTCAGCAAGTAAGCGCAAAGTTTCTTTCACTGTGAAAGTACCATGAACGTTCATCTCATAACGCAAATTAACGCCATGAACGTATTCCATAACTAGATAATCAAGTCCATCATATTCGCCAGTATCATACACTTGCACTATATGTGGGTTTGCTATAGCTGCAGCAGAAGTAGCTTCTCTGCGGAATCTAGCAATGAACTGCTGCCGATGAAGTCCTTGAGCTAGTTGCGTATGCATTATTTTGATAGCAACTGGTCTACCGAGCCGTTCATCTTGTGCCTGATAAACCGTAGCCATACCGCCTTCTGCTATTTTTCGCACAATACGGTAACGGTTTTCGATGCACATGCCTGGTTGCGTATTTGTAGCTTCGTCCATATGTTGCAAATCCTTATGTGCTTACGATTGTTTCTACTTATGAGTGTACAAGCATAACAGTATGCAATGGTAGTTATATCGTGTTTTTTCTAATATTTATACGCTTTTTTACAAATTTGTGCCCTAAGTAACTTATAAAAACGCAACTTTCGCAAGATTCATCTAAGGACTTTTACGTAAAATCATGCATAAACTATGCAGAAAACTATACGCAATAATCTACGTGACGCTATTTTGCGTTTATATACTTAGGTACTATATTCTCCAATCTGAAGGTATAAACTTTTCTGCCATACTTATAAGCTTATTCTTACCTTCTGCTTTAAGAGGAGAATCTTTTATAGCAGATAAAGTTTCCTGCCAAAGTTTGTAAATTCTGTGCTTAGACTTTTCAATAGCTCCGGTTGAATAGTATATTTCTATAATTTTTTTAACGTCATCATTATTTCTATATTCAGATTCGTATGCTTTTTTAAGTAGCAATTTTTCATTCTGATTTCCCAGAGAAAGAGCATCGGCGAGAAGTACAGCACGTTTTCCTTCACGAATATCACCGCCTATAGGCTTACCTGTACGTGAAGTATCAGAAACTATATCTAATAAATCATCAGCAAGCTGGAAAGCAATACCTAAAGGTTCGCCTACATTTTTAGCTGTTTTCTTAGCTGCAGCAGTATCAACTCCAGCAGCAAGTAATCCTAGTTCAATTGGAGCAATAGTCGTATAGCTTGCAGTTTTCCAACGAAAAACATTAATCGATGATTCAGCTAACTGGTTTGGGTCGTCCAAAGACATCAATTCAATAGACAAATCAAGAACTTGTCCTATGCCAACATTTTTTTGCATATCAGCAAATGAGGAAAGCAAATCTTGACTATTATAAAGTTTTTTTGACGCTTCTCTAGTAATATCAAAGCTTTCTGTTGCAAGTATGTCTCCAAGCATAAGACCTAATCCGGTACCAATATGCTTATTCTTACAAACTTCGCTTAAAGCACAGTATGCGCTAGGTTTGCCTCTTCTTAAAGAAGATTCGTCAATAATATCGTCATGAATAAGAGCAGCAGTTTGGAATACTTCTAAAGCGCAAGCAACGTCTATTACAGCTGTTTTTTTCGTAAGAAATTCGAGATTATTATAATTTTTGTCTATTAAAGAATCAGTTTTATCATCTAAATGTTGATTGTAAGCTGCGTCAAAAGCAGAAAGAAGAAGCAAAGCTCGTAATCTTTTTCCACCTTCACTCGAAGAAATTGCTTGAGTTATAACAGTTTTTAAAATTTCAGAACAACTTGCAGTAAGATTTTCGCAAGCTTCAGATTGGAATTGATTTGAAATAAGCTCGCTAATGCGCGTTTCTATAAGTGTCAGGTTTGAATCAACATCCATAATATGAAGTTATCCACATACCGGAGACAATGTAAACCTAGTGTTTTGTAGTGCTAAGCAAGCTTATAACCAAAATATAAAATTTTTCTTGCTTACTTTTAGTGATATTGAGAAACTTGCATTACCAAGTTGAAAATAACGAATTTGGTGAAAGAAAACTATCTTGCATGCGGGGAATGCAATACAAAAAGAAGGGAATAAATCATGGTATCGGATGTTCTTAATCGCCCATTGTTTAATAGTGTAGACGACTTTGATATTAAAAATCTTGCAAATATTTATGCAAAAGGTAATCAAGATTTTCTAAAAAATCCAAACGAATTTGAAGAAGCACTATCAACTTTTGATGATTTAGAAATTTTCGCTGGAGAATCGGCAGAAAATTTTGATTACGAATCTTTAGATAACAGATACAGTATTTTGTTAAATTTTTCTAGAGAATACGTTTCGCATAATAACAGTGAAAAAGATGAGTGGATTAATGGTTTGCGATTTTGGGTGCCAAAACTTTCGCAATATTTTCTGAGAAAAATTTCTAAAAGTGGCAAACAGTTTGCTACTTACTCAATTTCTTCTCAATCACTTACAAACTGGTTTAAAACTTTCTCTGATCCAGACGAAACGCTAGTTGGGCACGACTTTATTGCACTGCCTATTGCAATGTTTCATAACATTAACGTTCGAGATGCTATGCTTATGTGCATTTTGGATGAAAACAGAAAATGGTATAACGAAGAGTCTTTGCATGATTTAGCATGGATGACTCATACTCCGGATATTTCGAGAAATTTGCGTAATTGTTTAGAAGAAAAATTTACTCAAGAATGTACAGTTCCAAATATTTGTAAAGCTTTAGATGCAAAACATATGCTTGAATCAATGGCATATGTAGTGAAAGATATACCAGAGCTAACAGTACAAGTTTACGCTTTACTTTCTTATATCTGCTGGTGGTTCAGTATTGGAGAAGTAGATGCTTATGTTAATAAAGCTTTGGCAATTGATCCAGATTGTTCAATGGCAAAAATTGTAAGAGGAGCGCACGAGCATAATATTCAACCAGCGTGGTGCTCAAAATTCGCCACGCCGCGCAAAGAATCTTGGGAATAATCGTCCTTAGAAGATGGTTAACTGCTTAAGGTGAAAAATTGCCCTTGCTATAACTATATCCTTATGGTATAAGCAAGGAGTGCTGCAGGAGGAACAGTTTGACGAGCGAAGTTAAAACGTCTGCCGAAGAGCTTGAAAATGGTGAAGAAAATATTACGCACGATTCGCGTAAAAACAATAGTTCTAGTAAAGGCAAGACTAATTCTTCGTCATCAGCAGTTTCTCACAAAAGCCGCACTAAAACAGAAACGGACGCATACGATTTGAGTGATGAAATGACGCTTGACGATTCCGAAACCATGCAAGATCATTTAGATGATGTTGACGAAAGCCTTGATAACGAAGATCATATGACGCTGGATGATTTAGATGACATTCAGCCTGCTGACATTGATGACGTAGACGATCTTAGTGATGTTGATGATGTTGTAGATGATCTTGTTGATGAGCAAGAAGAGATTGACGACGTTGAGGATTCAGAGGAAACCAAGCCTGAGGTTCCACCAGTTCCGCAGGTTAAAGGCGCGTTTATTGTGCGCGATGATGATGACGATGATAATCTAACTCCTTCTGGAAATCCAAAGCGCAGAGTTGTAGCAACTGGTGCTACTGCAGACCCTGTTAAAGATTACTTGAAGCAGATTGGTCGCGTAAGCTTGCTTAACGCAGAGCAGGAAGTTGATTTGTCGGAACGTATTGAGGCTGGCTTGTATGCTCAGCATTTGCTTGATACTGAGATTGATCATATGGAATTTAAGCGCAAGCGCGAACTTAAGTGGGCTGCTGCTGACGGAAAGAAAGCAAAAGATCATCTTCTTGAAGCAAACTTGCGTCTTGTGGTTTCTCTTGCTAAACGCTATACGGGTAGGGGAATGCTTTTCCTTGATTTGATTCAGGAAGGTAACCTCGGTTTAATTCGTGCTGTAGAAAAGTTCGATTGGAAGAAGGGCTTTAAGTTCTCAACTTACGCAACCTGGTGGATTCGTCAGGCCATTACTCGTGCTATGGCAGACCAGGCTCGTACTATTCGAGTTCCAGTGCACATGGTTGAAGTTATTAATAAGCTTTCTAGGGTTCAGCGTCAGATGCTTCAAGATTTAGGTCGTGAACCTACGCCAGATGAGCTTGCACGCGAATTGGATATGCCTGTTGAAAAGGTGCAAGAAGTACAAAAGTACGGTCGTGAACCTATATCTTTGCACACTCCTTTGGGTGAAGATGGTGATTCTGAGTTCGGTGATTTGATTGAAGATACCGATGCAATCGCACCATCAGATGCTGTTGCATTCTCACTTCTTCAGGAACAGTTTAGGCAAGTTTTGGAAACTTTGGCACCTAGGGAAGCCGGCGTTATTAAGATGCGCTACGGTTTGGAAGATGGTCAGCCAAAGACTTTGGACGATATTGGTCGAGTGTATGGTGTTACGCGTGAGCGCATTCGTCAAATCGAGTCGAAGACTATGTCTAAATTGCGTCATCCTTCGCGCTCGCAAACTTTGCGTGACTTCTTAGATCAGTGATTGGTTGAAAATATTTGTTGGAGTGTCGTATTTTTGCTGCAATAAAAGCAAGTGGAAATACGACACTTATTGCTTAATATCAGTAATTTGTGCAAGGGGTAAAAGTGGTCTCTAATAAAGATCGAGAACAGTATGATGCTGATAGCTTGACTGTGCTTGAAGGCTTGGACGCTGTGAGAAAACGTCCAGGTATGTATATTGGTACTACTGACAGCCAAGGTTTAATGCATTGCCTTTGGGAAATTATTGATAACGCTGTCGATGAGGCTTTGGCTGGCGCTTGCAATCATATTATTGTTACTCTTCATGATGATGGTTCTATTGAGGTTGCGGATAACGGGCGTGGTATTCCAGTAGATGTTGAGCCTAAAACAAAACTTACAGGTGTTGAAGTTG
>CAMYPN010000004.1 GCA_947292085.1 uncultured Gardnerella sp.
CTGAAATTTAAAATAAATTCTGCGCGTTCATGCTTATGAATGGAATATTCATGTGCAGGTGCGCGCAGATTTTTATATTTTTCTAAATTTTTAATAGTAGTGTCATTAAAAGTTGTAGTTTGTTATAACCTTTCTGATAAAATCTTTGTTTGTGTGTGTGGCTCGTAACTTATAGTGCGGGCTGCAAAGAACTATTGTGTTGCAAGTGGGTGAGTATGAAGGAAACCAACGACGGTGATATCAGCTCTCGCAAGCTGCCTGAAAGTGTGATTATCCCAAATATTAAGGGAGAGATGGCTTATTTGCGGCCAGCATCCCTTAGTGATTTGCCGAAAATGGATGAGCTGCATGCCTTTGATAATTCGTACGTTATAACAGGTAAAGATTCCCAATGTGAAAGAGCAATGGTTCATGCCTGGGTGCAACGTTCTAATCAGTGGTCAACAGGTTCTTGTGAATACAATGATTTATCTCAAGAGCGTTACGTTGATGATCCGCAGTGCCGTCCTACTATGGCTTGGGCTATAGTTCCCGAAGTTATCGACGATGCTGAAAACACTAGTGGCGATATTATCGGAATGATTTTTCTGATTGATATCGATGGCTGGTCGCGTTCTGCAAGAATTCAGGTTGTTCTTGGAAAAGATTATCGCAGTCGTGGATACTCTAGAGACGCTATGCCGCGAGTTATGACTTACGGTTTTGCTTCTGCACCTTCAGGTCTTGGTTTACACCGTATTTGGGTTGGTGTTCCTTCATCAAATTCTCGTTCGCTTTCTGTATATCAGTCTCTCGGCTTTGTGAAAACTGGTACTGCTCGCGATGCTTTTTGGGATTCTCAGAACAATAAATATCAAGACTTTGTTGTTATGGATACTCTTGCGGATGAGTATGATGCAATACGTTCATTAGATGCTTTTGGTTTGCATGTTATTGAAGAAAATCCTGGTGTAAAAGAAGCTTTAAGTTCTCACCAACATTCTATAGCAATACCTGTTAAGCGTGATAATACTGATGAGAAAACTTGGCCGTATGATTCGCGCGAAGCAGCAGAAACTTCTTCAAAGAAAGCATGGTGGCGTATTATAGGTCGTGGTCGTAAACGTGAGACAGAAGGGAAGCAATGAGCGCCGAAGATCTCGACAACTACGAAACTGATGCTGAACTTGCGTTGTACAAAGAGTACCGTGATGTAATTAAGCTTTTTACTTACGTAGTTGAAACGGAGCGTCGATTTTATTTAGCAAATAAAGTCGATTTTAATGTACGTTCAGCAGGTCAAGATGTGTATTTTGATGTGCAGCTTACAGACGCTTGGGTTTGGGACGTATATCGTCCTTCTCGTTTTGTAAAGAATGTTCGTATTGTTACTTTTAAAGACGTAAACGTAGAAGAAGTACAAAAAACTGATATTGATATTCCTGAGTCTATCGCGTGATACGCGTATGATTAGCTAGGATATGCATAAAAATTTGGCATAGCTTAGTAGTTTTGTGCCAAATTACGTATTGAGGTATGGAGGACAAGTGACGGAAGCGCAATCCCAAAAAGAATCTGTGGTAATCATCGGCGGAGGGCCGGCAGGGTTGACGGCAGCTTGGGAGCTTGTGAAGGACGGCGGTGCTGAACGCTATGATGTGACCGTACTTGAAGCTACTCGTGAATTCGGTGGTATTTCGCGTACTGTGAAATATAACGGGAACCGTATGGATATTGGTGGACACCGCTTCTTCTCTAAGGATGATCGAATCATGCAATGGTGGCGTGAAATGTTGCCTTTGCAGGGTTCCCCTTCTTATGACGATAAAAAGCTTGGTCGTCATCATGATTTGGAAGCAGGTGGCCCAGATCCTGAAGTTGAAGATGAAGTTATGTTGAAGCGTCATCGTGTTTCCAGAATTTTCTGGAATCACCATTTCTTCGATTATCCGATTTCTCTTTCTGCAGCTACTTTGCGTTCTATGGGCTTTATTTTGACTATGAGGGTTGGTTTTAGTTACTTGTGGTCTATGATTCATAAGTTGCCGGAAACCAATCTTGAGAACTTCTACATTAATCGTTTTGGTAGGAAGCTTTATTCCATGTTCTTCGAAGGTTATACTGAGAAGCTTTGGGGCAGGCATCCAAGCCAGATTTCTGCTGATTGGGGTGCTCAGCGTGTTAAAGGCTTGAGCATTGTGGAAGTTTTGAAGAATGCTTTCTCTAAGCTTATGCCAAAGAAGAAGGGCAAGAAGAAGGAAGTAGAGACTTCTCTTATTGAAGAGTTCTGGTATCCAAAGCTTGGCCCAGGCCAGTTGTGGGAGACTGTAGAACGTAGATGCCGCGAGAATGGTGCTACAGTTCGCACAGATGCTAAAGTTGTGGCAATTAAACAGTCGGAAGGTAAGATTTCTGGCGTTGTTGTTGAAGATGCAAATGGTGAGCGTTCTGAATTGCATGCTGATCAATTCATATCTTCTATGCCGATTAAGGATTTGGTTGCTGCACTTGAACAGGGTGCGAATGGTGACAAGAAGGCTGAAGTTCCAGCAGAAATGCAACGTGTTGCTAAGGGCTTGCCTTATCGTGATTTCGTAACTGTTGGTCTTTTGGTAAAGCGTTTACGCTTGCGCAATACGACTACAATCCCAACTCTTGGAAATCCTCCTATTGTGCCAGATTGCTGGATTTACGTTCAGGATCCTGGCTATAAGGTCGGTCGTTTGCAGATTTTCAACAACTGGAGTCCTTACCTTGTTAAAGATGTTGATAATACTGTTTGGATTGGTCTCGAATACTTCTGCGAAGAAGGCGATGATTTCTGGAATATGAGTGATGATGAGGCTCGCAAGATGGCTATTGACGAGTTGACTCGTATGCAGGTTATCAACGGTGAGGAAGATGTTCTTGATTCTCATCGTGAGCGCGTGCCAAAGGCTTATCCAGCGTACTTCGATACTTATTCACAAATGCCTGAGCTGATCGATTACTTGGATGGTTTTGGTAATTTGTATTGCGTTGGACGTAACGGTCAGCATCGTTATAATAATCAGGATCATTCCATGGCAACTGCAATTGAAGCTGTTGAGAATATTCACACTGGAGCAACTTCTAAAGCAAATGTCTGGTCTGTTAATACTGAAAAGTCTTATCACGAAAAGAAGTAAGTTTAGTCACTTTTAAATAATTTAATTTCAGAAAAGTAGTTTACTAAAAGCGCTAAGTTTAGTCGGCATGAGCTGATTTTCTTAGCGCTTTTTGCTTTTTATGAAGTGTAAAATTTTTACGCATATACGAAACACTCTGTAAGAAACTTATTTGTGCTGTGAGTCGCGTACATATGATATCTTTACAAAAGTTCACATGCTACACATTGTTATGTGTGAGCGTGAATTCGTAGCGGATTTTCCGCAATCTTCCACACAAAGCTCTCCGGAGTTCTATTCCGCGTGAGTCAAGGAAAGGTATAATAGTGGCAATAAGCCAGAATCTTAAAGATATGAAGCTTCCTGAGCTTAGGGATCTTGCTAAGCAGATGGGTTTGCGTGGTACGTCTACTATGCGTAAACCTGATTTGGTTGCAACTATAACTGCTGCTCGAAATGGGGGAGAAGCTCCAGCTGGTGTAACGGTTCGTGTGCCTAAAGTTACGGGCTATGACATTGAGTCGTTGGAAAATCTTGTTCCTGATGATAAGTCGAAACGCCAGTATATGGAATCTGATGCATCGCGTAATGCGTTAGATGATATTGAAATTTCAGATGCAAATGTTAACAATCGGGAAGATAAACCGCGGTATCGTGAATCTTTACGCGGAAATGAACGAGACAATGGCGTAGAAAACGATTTTGAGCGTCGCAGGTTTGTGCAAAATCATGATGATAATAATGGTGCTGAGAATGTCTCTCGCGATCTTGATCAGATTTTAGCGTTGCTTCCTGGTGATGAAGAAGACGAGGAATCTTCTCGCCGTTCTTCTGATAGTAGAGATGCTGATTTGCGTCGTCAACGCGGCGGAAGAGATTATAATCGCGGTGATTACAACGATAGAAACGAACGTTCGGATCATTTCCAGCGTCGTATGCGCGCTCGTACTCGCGATTACGATGAAGAACACGATGATAGATCTGATCGCGATGAACGTTCAGAGCGTTCAGAACGCGGTGATCGCAGCGAACGCATGAATCGTTCAGAGCGCATGAATCGTTCAGAGCGCATGAATCGTGCAGAGCATAATGATCGATCTGATAGATCTGATAGATCTGATCGTAATGCTGATCGTGAGTCTCATCGCGAAGAACAAGCTGAAGAGCTTGTTCCAGTCGCAGGAATTATAGATGTTCTTGAATCTTATGCCTTTGTGCGCACGTCAGGATATTTGCCTGGACCGAATGATGTTTATGTGTCTATGAGCCAAATCAAAAAGTATGGTTTGCGTAAAGGTGACGCAGTACAAGGCTCTATTCGTGCTCCTCGTGAAAGCGATCGCCGCAATCAGCGTCAAAAGTTTGTTCCTTTGCAAAGTGTCGATACTATTAACGGTATGAGTGTTGAGGATGCTCAGACTCGTCCTCAGTTTGCTAAGCTCACGCCTTTGTATCCGCATGAGCGTCTTAAGCAAGAGACTACTGCAAATCGTATTCTTGGCAGAGTTATAGATTTGGTTGCTCCTATTGGTAAGGGTCAGCGTGGATTAATAGTTTCGCCTCCAAAAGCAGGTAAAACTATTACTTTGCAGAATATTGCAAATGCTATTACTACCAACAATCCTGAAGTGCATTTGATGGTTGTTCTTGTTGATGAACGCCCTGAAGAGGTTACTGATATGGAGCGCACGGTTCAGGGTGAAGTTATTTCTTCCACCTTCGATCGTCCTGCAACAGATCACACTACTGTTGCCGAGCTTGCTATTGAGCGCGCTAAGCGTCTGGTTGAGCTTGGTCAGGATGTTGTAGTTTTGCTTGATTCTATGACTCGTCTTGCTCGTGCATACAATATTGCTGCTCCTGCTTCTGGACGTATTCTCTCCGGTGGTGTGGATGCTCAGGCTTTGTACCCTCCAAAGAAGTTCTTTGGCGCTGCTCGAAATATTGAGGACGGTGGTTCTCTTACTATTATCTCTTCTGCTTTGGTTGAAACTGGTTCCAAGATGGATGAGGTTATTTTCGAGGAGTTCAAGGGCACTGGCAATATGGAGTTACGCTTGAGTCGTGACTTGGCAGATAAGCGTCTCTTCCCTGCAGTTGATATTAACGCGTCTGGTACTCGTCGTGAGGAGCTGATCACTCCTGCTAATGAGCTTCCGATTATTTATCGTTTGCGTCGTTTGTTTGGCGGTCTTGATGCTGAGCAGGCGTATCAGACTTTGGTGCCGCGTTTGAAGAAAACTGCTTCTAATCGTGACTTCCTAACTGCTATTACTCAGCAAGCTGGTGCTGCAGTTAATAATGGTGCTTCTGCACAGTCTGCTGTTTGATTTTAAGCAGATTCGTTAGTTGCGCACATTAGTTTAATTGCGTGGATTATCGCATTTATCTTATAAGTAAAGTCGCCCTGTACTTGTTATTTAAGTAAGGGCGACTTTATTTTTACTCTAGTATTATCTATTTATCTGCTAATTTGTAACGTAGCTAATTTGTAACGCAACTTAAGTAAATTGTGTTACTTTTGTTGAAAATTATTTCTGTTTATCGTTTTGCTTAGAAATCGCAAAACGTCGCATACGAACTACTCCTTCTTTAACGTCCTCAGGTTTTCCTGCGTACGATAATCTAACGAATCCGGATCCTTCTGATCCAAATGCTTCGCCTGGAACTACTGCTACAGATTCTTCTTCTAATAGTTTTCTACTAAATTCTTCGGAACTAAGTCCTGTAGGACGTACGTCAACGAATGCATAGAATGCTCCTTGCGGTTCTACTAGTCGTAGAGCGGAACAATCTGAAAGATTTTCCATTACTATTTTGCGCTTTGATCTGTATTCTTCGCGCATTGCTTTTACGTGATCTTGAGGACCATTGAAAGCTGCGATTGCGCCGTATTGTGCTGTCGAATTAACCGAAGAGTGCATCATTTCTGCGACTTTGCTGGTTTGTTCAATTATATTTTCTGGAGCTAGAATGTATCCTATGCGCCAACCAGTCATTGCGTAAGTTTTTGATAAACTTTCTACGATTATTGTTCGTTCGTGCATGCCTTCTGCTGCGGCTATTGATGGAGCTACAAACTTTCCTTCTGGCTCACTTGATGAATCGCTTGAGAATATAAAAGGATGATAAACTTCGTCTGAAATTACCCACAAGTCGAATTCGTTACAAAGTTTTGCTACTTCCGCTAGCTCTTCTGCTGTAGTTACGGCACCTGTTGGGTTTCCTGGAGAGTTGATAATTATTGCGCGCGTACGAGGTGTAATCGCTTTACGGATCTCATCAGCGTTTACGTGCATTCCGTGTTCTGGTTTGAGCGCTACTGTTACAGGAATAGCGTCGCACATAAGTACTTCTGCATCGTATGAAGTGAAGTATGGTGAAGGTATTATTACTTCGTCTCCTGGATCTACTACTGCTTTAATTGCTAAGTAAAGCCCTATAGTAGCGCCGTCTACTGCTTGTATTTCTGTATCTGCGTTGTATGTTAATCCCTTTACTCGTTTCGTATAAGCTGCTGCGGCTTTTCTGAATTCTTCTATGCCTAATACGTCTGTGTATTTTGTTTTTCCTTCGCGCAATGAATCGCATGCTGCTTCTACTATGTGCTGTGATGCTGTTTCGCCAGGTTCGCCCAGACATAGTGATATTGCGTTTGGTATTTTTTCTACTCGGTCGAATACGTCTCTAATACCGGACCTAGGTATTTTTATTGTGTGTTCTGCAATTTTTGTCATCTGGAACTCCTTGGGTGCGGGCTAATAAATTTTGTAAAACGGACGGTAGTAATAATTTTTAGTATTTATTGATAGTACATTTTATTGATGTACGCAACGTTTGAATTAAGTTACGAAATATAGAAAGTTCTGTAAATTTTTTCAATTACGTAAAATAATTCTATAATCTTTTCGAGTATTTTGGTTTTATTGTTCAATAAATTGCGTATTCTTAAAAATTCTAAGCATGTGCTTATATAGATAAACATATGATTTTTTTCTGTAGAAACAAAATTTTTTGTATAATTTGATTCTTTTTCGTTAAAAAATACGGTACTATAAAATCGACTGCAGGATACATAATCGCAGTTTGGTCTATCGTCTATTTCGAGAATGGAGGCCGCATGACGAACAACTCTAATAAAGTTGAAGCGAGCACGGTCATGGATTCTACCGATGCAATAATAGTAGACATCCTTGAGCATGATGGACGTGCAACGTTGACGCGGTTAGCAAAAGCTTCGGGATTGTCAGTTTCTGCAGTACAGTCGCGTGTGCAAAAACTGGAGCGTAAAGGTATTATTACTGGTTACCGTGCCCTCATAGATTACGAGCGTCGTGGTTTGCCAGTAAGCGCATTTGTGTCAGTTACGCCACTAGATTTTGAACAGGAATCTACTGTACCGACGAAGCTTCGTGATATTGAAGGCATCGAAGCCTGCTATTCTATTACTGGCAGCCCTAGTTTTATGCTGGTAGTGCGCGTTGCAACTCCAAGCAAATTGGAAGAATTAATCAACACTATCCACAAGGTCGTTCCGGTTAGTACTGAAACAACTATGGTTTTGCAAACATATTTTGATTAATTTATTCTAGATACCACATGTGTGATTTTTCTAAAATAACGGTTGGCGCTCGTGAGGCTCTCAACAATTCCAGTCACGAGGATTGTGCCAATGAGATTCTCGCTTTGCGCCAATCGATTGACAATATTGACAATGCTGTTATTGCGCTTTTGGCTGAGCGTTTCAAATGCACAGAAAAAGTTGGTGTAATTAAAGCGCGAAATCATATTTCTCCAGAAGACAAAGTGCGAGAAAAATCACAAATAATACGCCTAAAAGAAGTCGCAAAAAACGCAGGATTATCAGAAGATATAGCTTTGCAATATCATAATTTTGTTGTTACTGAAGCAAAAAAGCGACATAAAGAAATAGCTAATAGTGATAATCAAGAAAAATAGCGAGAATAGCACTTCTTGTTAGAATTTTGCTCTAAGCGGTAAAAGTTGCGTATTTGCGTACAAAACAGAGTGTGTTTTATTTTTAAATAATATTATTGAGGACGGCAAAATGACTATCGCAACTGTTGAACGTTATGCGCAAATGCTTGATTCTGCAAGCCGTGGAGCATACGCTTATCCTGCTATTAACGTTACGAGTACGCAAACTCTTAATGCTGCGCTTCAAGGATTTGCTGAGGCTGAATCTGATGGTATTATTCAAATTTCTGTAGGCGGGTCATCGTACTTTTCAGGACAGTCTGTAAATAATCGTGTAGTTGGCTCCTTGGCTTTCGCAAGTTTTGCGCACGAAGTTGCATCACATTACCCTAATATCACTATCGCGCTTCACACAGATCACTGCGCTGAACAGTATTTAGACGATTGGATTCGTCCGCTACTTTTACGCGAAGCAGAGCAAGTAAAAAAAGGTGAGGAACCGCTTTTTCAATCACATATGTGGGATGGTTCAACTATTCCTTTAGATCGTAATTTGCGCATTGCTGAAGAGCTTCTCGAGGCCTCACAGAAAGCTCGTACAATTCTAGAAATTGAAATTGGTGCAGTAGGCGGCGAAGAAGACGGCCAAAAAGCAGATATCGATGAGCGTCTCTATTCAACAGTGGAAGATGCAGAGAAAGTTGTAGAAAGTCTTGGCTTAGGCGAACGCGGAAGATATATGGCTGCTTTTACTTTCGGCAATGTTCACGGCTCATATAAACCGGGAGTTGTGAAACTGCGCCCAAAGCTTCTTCAAGAAATTCAGCAGAATGTGTACGAAAAGTATAAAGAAACTTGCGATTCACGTGCTTTTGGTACGTCTAAAAAACCATTCTTACTAGTATTTCATGGCGGTTCTGGTTCTAAACCTGAAGAGATTGCTGAAGCCGTTAATTATGGCGTAGTTAAAATGAATATTGACACTGACACGCAGTACGCTTTTACTCGCGCTATAGCTGGTCATATGTTCCGAAATTATGATGCAGTTTTGAAAATAGACGGTGAAGTTGGTGAAAAGAAACTATACGATCCTCGTTCTTGGGGCAGAGAGGCTGAAAAAGCTATGGCAAAGCGCGTTGTACAAGCTTGCGTGGAGCTTGGTTCAGCCGGCAAAGCGTTGAAATAATAACAGTTTTACGCAATTCTGCCTATTGTTATTATTTCGGTAGGGGCATAGCGCTAGGCTATTACCCGGTAGGGTTGTGAAATTTGAGCAATGTTAGCTCAAAAAATGGAGGTGCGGCATGCCTGGAATTGTGCTTATAGGTGCTCAATGGGGTGACGAAGGTAAAGGCAAAGCGACAGATTTAATTGGCTCTAAAGTCGACATTGTTGCACGCTTTAACGGCGGTAATAACGCTGGACATACAGTAGTAGTTGGCGATAAGTCTTACGCTTTACACTTACTGCCAAGTGGTATTATCAGTCCTAATGTGACACCTGTTATTGGAAACGGTGTTGTAGTAGACCCTGAAGTTCTTCTTGAAGAAATTAACGCATTGCAATCTCGTGGAGTTGATTGCTCTCGACTGTTACTAAGTGAAGCTGCGCATATTATTACGCCGTATCATCGCGTAATCGATAAAGTTACCGAGCGCTTCCTTGGAAAGCATAAGATTGGTACAACTGGTCGTGGTATTGGACCTACTTATGCGGATAAAATTAATCGTGTTGGTATTCGTGTGCATGATTTGTTCAACGCTGAACATTTGCGCGATAAAGTTGAAGCTAGCTTGCATCAAAAGAATCAGATGCTTGTGAAATTGTACAATCAGCATCCTCTAGATGTTGATGAAGTAACTGCTCAACTTGTGGAACTTGGAAAACGCTTAAAGCCATATGTTGCAGATACGTCATTGATATTGAACAAGGCGATGGATGAAGGAAAAACTGTACTGTTTGAAGGCGGACAAGCTACCATGCTCGACGTTGATCACGGCACATATCCTTTCGTAACATCATCAAATCCTACGGCAGGTGGAGCTTGCACAGGTACTGGCGTAGGTCCTACACGCATTAATCGCGTAATTGGTGTGGCTAAAGCTTATATAACTCGAGTTGGTGAAGGCCCATTCCCAACTGAACTTTTAGATGAACAAGGTGACTGGTTAAGAGAACAAGGTCACGAGTATGGTGTGACAACTGGTCGCCCACGTCGTTGCGGATGGTTTGATTCTGTAGTAAGCAGATACGCTACTCGCGTGAATGGTTTAACCGATATTGTTCTTACTAAACTTGACGTTCTTACCGGCTTAAAAGAAATTCCTGTATGCGTAGCTTACGACGTAACTTTAAGCGACGGAACAGTAAAGCGCGTAGATGAGATGCCAGTAGATCAATCTATGTTCGCTTCAGCAAAACCAGTTTATGAGATGCTTCCAGGCTGGAGCGAAGATATTTCACAAATTCATAAGTTTGAAGATTTGCCATCTAACACTCAAAGCTACGTTAAGCGACTTGAAGAGCTTTCGCATTGTCGTATTTCTGCCATAGGCACAGGTCCTCAGCGTGATCACATTATTAGCGTTCATTCGTTGATTGACTAATGTGATTTACTAGAGGTTTATTATGAATTGTTGAGTATTCCAGGACGGCACTTTTGTTTATAGAAGTGCCGTTTTGGTTTATGAAATGCAGTTAGTGGGTATTTAATAACGGCTTGTGGATAGAAAATTTATGATTTGCAAAAATTTGGTGGTGCGATTAATGGACGCAAAAGAAAATAAATCTCATCATAATCATAAACACTTCGATTTGATAATTTACGCGGTTGTGTTTGTTGGAGGAATTTTTGGAGTACTAGTTCGTACTGGTATTTCTGCTTTTTCGCGCATTATTCACACTTCTGAAGGTCATTCTCTTATATTCGGTCATATTACTTTAGGCACTTTTATTTCAAATATGCTTGCATGCTTTATTTTTGCTGCAGTAAGTTCGCTGGTAGTTGCAATAGCATCTTCTAGGCGCAAAGAATTATGCAAATATGCGTTGGGAACGGGTTTTTGCGGCGGATTGTCAACAATGTCTACTTTTGCTTTTGAAGGTATGGCTTCTCTTATTTTTCCGTGTGGTATATTTGCTTTGCTTCTTATGATATTGTCAATTGTTTTAGGTGTTTTTAGCGCTTTAGCAGGAAGTTTATTAGGTAGCAGTATTGCCGAAAAAATTAGCTTAAAACGCAAGGAAAATATTGATGAGAATAGTATGACTTCCGAGGCGGTGAAATAGTGGAAACTTGTATTTTGCCTATACTAATTCCATGCGTGTGTGGTGGACTTGGAGCAGTATGCAGATGCGCTGTTACTCGCGGAATTTCAAATATTTGGAAACGTAATTTTCCTATTGCGACGCTTATTATAAATGCGTTTGCTTCTTTTGTTATGGGAGCAGTAATGTTTGCTTCGCAATGTTTAATATATGATTTTGTTCCTTTGCGCGGATTGTCTTTATGCGCGATAACTGGATTTTTGGGTGGATTTTCTACTTTTTCTACAGCAATTTTTGAGGGCGTTGAGTTTATGCAAAAGAAAGATATAAGAAATTGCATTAAGATTCTCAGTTTGGAATTATTTATACCGTTATTCTGTGCTTTGGCTGGGTTTGTGTCGGTTCAACTGTTTATATTCTCTATTGCAAGAATATAGCGTTTTTCATCTTCGAAGTTTATTGATTAGAGATCAGAGTGAATAAGGATCGATTTGTGATTTTAAAAAGCATGAATAACGTTTTACGTGCAGTTTCCGCTCGTTTTAGGGAAACTTTTAGGCTTCTTCGCTGGAAAAAAGTGTGTGCTGGGGCTCTTGTTGGTATTATTTCTGGTGCTTTAGTAGTTTTGTACCGTCTTGGCATTGAGTATGGTACTGATTTTGCTCTTTGGGCGTATGTGAAAATTCAAACGTACTGGCTTTGGGTAGTACTGTGCATTGTAGGAGCAGTGTTTATTGGTTTGTTCATTGGTTGGATGAGCAGGCGTGAAAGCATGGCTTCAGGAAGTGGAATTCCGCAGGTTGTTGGTTATGAAAAACACGGCCTTGATATGAAATGGAACACTATTCTACCAGTTCGTTTTGTTGGTGGTTTGCTTGGTTCTTTATTTGGTTTATCTCTTGGACGTGAAGGCCCATCTATTCAGATTGGAGCTTGCGGTGGTCAAATGCTTTCGCGAGTTTTGCGAGGTAAGAAGACTTACGGCGATGAGAATGAACATTATATGGTAACTGCTGGTGCAGCTGCTGGTCTTTCTGCAGCGTTTAGCGCACCGCTTTCTGGTCTTATGTTTGCTTTGGAGGAAGTTAGGCACAGTCTTTCTTCTACTGTGCTTATTACAGCAGCTACTGCATCTTTATGTGCTGATTTTATTGCTCAGACTTGTTTAGGTCTTAAACCGGTTTTAGATTTTGGTATTATTCCAGATTTGCCTATTGAACTTCATTGGTGGCTTATACCTTTAGGTATTTTTTCCGGAATAGTTGGTTCTTTGATGAACCGTTCTCTTCTTGGATTGCAAACTTTGTATAAGCATTTGCCTTCTTGGATGCCAGTTTCGCTAGCCTGCTTAATAGCAATTCCAGTAGGTTTGTTCTTGCCGGAAGTGCTTGGAGGTGGAGCCAATCTTATACGTATTTCTGAATATGGAAGAATTAGCATACTGTTTTTGTGCGTACTGTTTGTTGCAAAAATGATTTTTACTTCTACTAGCTTTGGCTGTGGTGCTCCTGGCGGAATTTTCATGCCAATTCTTTCAGTTGGTGCTCTTGCTGGCGGCGTTGCTGCTCGTGCTATTACGGATACGTCAATATTTGGGGTTGATAAAAAGTTTATTGCAGTGTTTGCGGTTTGCGTTATGGCAGGAACATTGTCTGCTTCCGTTAAAGCACCATTGACATCTATTCTGCTTACTGTTGAAATGTCAGGAACGTTACTTCATACTTTGCCGGTTGCTGCATCAGCGTTTATAGCTTTACTCGTGTCTGATATGCTGCGCACTAAGCCTATTTATGGTGAATTGCTTAATCGTTATATGAAAGATCATGGTGATCTTGTAGTCACAAGCAAGTAATGTGCATAACTTTTTGGCATAATTTCAACCTTTATTGAGGCTGTATCCACATTAGTAAAAAACTATTGCAATGATTTAGTGTTATGCGTTTCAATAGGCGCATGAATGTTAATACTGATACACGAAGTGATTTGCCTGTTCAACAGCGTAGGCAAATATATACCTACCCTCCGCAGCTTTCGCAGAGTAAAGATATTAGAACTCAAAATGTTGGTAGTGAGATTGCTGTAAAAAATACTGCTGTAACTTCTTGCATAAACGCTGATAGTGCGTTTGAAAATACATTTTCAAAATATGAGGATGTAAATGATGCGAAAGATTTTATTACAGATTCATATGAATCTTATGAGGAAAAAGATCTTAAAGAATTTCCTCATAATATAGTAGTTGGTTCTGCTGCTTGCGATGGTATAGGCTTAAGTACCACTCTATCCATGCTCGCAAAATATTTAGCAGATCAAGATTTAAGTGTTGCATTAATTGATGCCGATATGGATAACGGTGGCATAGATGTTTTATTAGGTCTTGAATCTGATGAAGGTAGAAGACTGCAAGAAGTAGAAGCACCATTGGGACGTTGCGATGGCAATGTTTTGAAACATGAAATTCTGCACTGGGATGGTGTGGACGTGTTGGCTTATGCTCCTTGGCATGGAGATGCTCCTAAACCGTGGGTTGTTGAAGCTGCTATACGCGCACTCGCAGATGTTTGTGATGTTGTGATTATAGACATAGGTTCTGGTGCTGCAGCAAGGAAACTACTAGAAAATACTCCTATGCTTTCTTTAGTTCCAACAATTTTTGCTACTGAACTTTCTGTATTGTCATTAGCTAGACTTCGTATGCATTTAAAAAGATTATCCGAAGAAAATGAACTATTCTCTGATGAAGCTAATTTAACTGTTATTGGATTAGATCCTAGAGGTCTTTCATCTAGAGCAGCAGTGCTGAATACAAATGAAGTAGCTGAATATTTAGAAACTTCAGTATCTGGAAGAGTAGTTCATAACTCAAAACTATATGCAGATATTATTGGCGGATACGGCATCAAATGTATACCAAAATCTTCAGAAGAAGCAATGAGACAGTTGTATGAGTGGCTTTTTGGAGATCAGAAAGCAAATACTTCTCGACGTTATCGTCGTCACGCAACAAAGTCAAAGGGGAATCATGCTATTAAAAGATTTTGATCGAGCAAAAATTGAAGCACAATCATGCTATGAAAAAAGGAAATGCGATATAGATTTTGGAATATTGCAAAATTTTGCAGAAAACTGTTCAGTAACAGATATGGTGGTTACGGAAGATGGTCGCGTTTGGGTAGATAAAGGTGAAGGTCTTAAAGAAAAAAGTACAAGAGTACCTTTAAGTAATCCTTCTGTTTTGCGAGAGTATTCAGTTTGGCTGTGTGCGCAATTAGGTAAACGTTTAGACGACGCATGTCCTATTGCAGACGCTTCTAGTGAATCAGGTATACGAATTCATGCAGTTATATCTCCAATTGTGTCTAAAGGGGCTGCACTATCTATACGATTTCCAGCATTGCAACATTACGATTTAGCTACATTAAGTGATATAGGAATGATGCCAAAAGAAATCCTATTAGTGTTGGAAAAACTTGTAAAAATGCGGGCAAATATACTTATTACGGGTAGCACAGGATCTGGAAAAACAACGTTGATGAAAGCGCTACTTGCTGCTGCGAATGCTCAAGATCGCATTGTGTCTGTAGAAGAGGTAAGAGAATTAGGGAATATTGCAGTTCATCACGTGTCATTAAGTGTGCGAGAAGCAAATGTAGAAGGTGCTGGGGCTGTAGGATTGCCGCAGCTAGTGAAAGCAACTTTGCGAATGAGACCAGACAGAATCATACTAGGCGAATGTAGAGGCGAAGAGATAGCAGATTTGCTTAGAGTTTTCACATCTGGTCATCATGGTGGAATGACAACTTTACATGCTGATGAGGTTGATAGAGTACCAGCAAGACTTATGGCATTAGGTTTACTTGCTGGGCTCAAGCCAGAAGCATTGTGTTCTTTAGCTGCAGGAGCTTTTGATGTGGTTATTCACGTCCAACGAGAACTTGACGGTAAACGTTATATACGTGAATTGGGAGTATTGCAATCTATAAACGGCGGTGAAGTATTGAAAGGAATTTCAATACTGAGAGTAAATAAGGATTCTAAACATATGAGTATAGAAATTTTTCCGGAATGGAACATTTTTGCAAAAAAATGGGGTTTGTGTAAATCTTCCAACTCAGTTTGCAAAGTATGAAATAGTGTGAGAGAAAATGCGGGGAGAATATGGATATTGAAGAAGCACTTGCTGCTTTAGTTGCAGCGTTAAGATCTGGGGCTTCATTTGAAACGATTATGCAAAGAGAACAAGTTGAAGAGAGTGGAGAGAAAAAAATAGTTATTTTACGAAATAAAAATTTTTCGCAAAATAATTTAAAAACGCGTGTAAAAAAGTGTAATTGTAATTCAGTAAGCACTGTTTCTATTCAAAAGTGGTTAGAAAAACGATGCCTTAGTGAATATAAGAAAATTAACGCTAAAAAACGTTCTGTGATTGAGAAAAATATTCGTGAAGTTTCAGAAAATTTAATGGCTGCATACACTTTGAGCAATACTCTTGGCTGCGCAATTGCAGAGTGCGTAGAAGCAACTATGTCATCTTATCACGCAAAACGTAGGGCAGAAGATTTGCGTGCAGACGTTGCGGCTATGCCACAAGCAACTATTAAATTACTTTCTGCGCTGCCGGCATTAGCTTTAGTTGCTGGAGAATTCTTAGGTGGTCATCCTGTGAATATGTTGATAACAAATTCTTACGGTTGGGTGCTTCTTGCAATTGGATTATCTTGCTACGGTTTTGGGGTTTTGTGGATAAAAACAATTATTCGTTCTTCTAGGAACGCAATGTTAAAAGCAGTATCGGGGGTGTGATTTGGAATATTTACATCAACTATGGCTTATTTTTCCATTTTTTATGATTTTTGTATGGCAGTGCTGCAATGTTAGTGAAGAAGCGTGTGCTTTAGGTGAGCGCTCGCTGTTGCCATTGCAAAGAATGAGTTTAAAGTATGAAAGAAGATGCAGTAATTCAGAAGATATTGACCCAATTCTAGGACTGCATATGATTATGGTTGCGCTTCGAAGTGGGGTGTCTATTCCACGAGCATTAAACACTGTTGGAGCTGCTATGCCTGGAGGAAGAGGTTTGTGGATGGAATCTGTTTCTAAAGCGCTTCTTTCTGGATGCACATGGCGTGAAGCTTGGTCTGCTCCGTACAGTGTTGATTATTCTACTAAAAGCGGAAGCAACTCTTTGATGCTGTCCCACTGGCTTTTTACTTCTTTGGAAGAATCGTGGTGTTGCGGTGCTTCTCCAGTTCCTGTGCTTCGCGCTCTTACAAATAATTATGAGCAAAGTTTGCGTAATGTTGCTAGGCAAGAAACCGCAAGATTATCAGTGCGTTTGCTGCTGCCAGTTGGTTTGTGTTTTCTTCCAGCTTTTCTTTGCATAGGTATTTTGCCAACAATAGTTTCAATGGTTCGTTAATTTTTTAATTAATTTGTTGGGAATATTCTACATTTCCGCATAATGCCGCCGTTTTTGCGGTGTTTATAGCCTGTATCCACAATGCATATTTTTTCTTTGTAAGAGATTGCATTGTTGCAAAAATAGTTTTATCCGAAAATTTCGGATGCCTTAAATTGAAAGGTGGATTAATTATGGTTGGGATTGCACAAGAGTTGTCGTCTCGTTGCATTGTTGTTGGGATGCAATGCAACGAACGACTTATCGCAGCCGAACAGGCTGTAGAAAAGTGGCATGCGAAGCTAATCAAATTAACTCATAAAAGTGACGAAGGTGCAGTAACAGCAGAATATGCTGTTGTACTTATTGCTGCTACTGGTTTTGCTGCGCTTCTAGTCGCTATTTTGAAATCAGATGATATTCGCAAAACGCTTACTGATGTAGTGAAAAAAGCGCTCAAAATTAGCTAATAAATCGTAAGAAAATTGTATTAGTTTTATGAAATGAGCCTATTATGCAAAATCGGTTGTTAGAAAATGTGCAGAAGTATCTGAAATATAATCTTAAGCACAATAATTTAAAAGCTTTTGATGACGGTGCTGTAACTGCAGAATTTTCTGTTGTTCTTCCAGCTGTTGTACTTCTTGCGCTTGTACTATTTGGTGTTGGTAGAGCTGTTGTATGCAGTATGAATTGTCACGATGCTGCAGCTCAAGTGGCATATTATATTGTTACTCATCGCAATACTCGTGATGTTAATAATATTGTTACTAAAGTAGCTGGTCCGGGCGCTTCTGTGCGTGTGACTAAAAACAATAATTTTGCAGATATTGTTGTACGTTGTCAGGTGTTCCCAGATCCTTTGCATATTCTTCCTACTGTTGTTGAAAGTAGAATATCGCAGGTAGTGTCATGAAGCATTCGCTGCAGTGTAACCGTTTTGCTATTTTATTTCGACGCGCATGTAAGAAAGCAGATTGCGGCGCTGGCACAATGCTTGGCATTATGCTAGTGCTAGCAATCTGCGCTATGCTAACGTTTTCGGCAGTTTTAGGATCAGTTTTAATTGCAAAACATCGCGCTCACGCTGTTGCAAGCGTTGCTGCTCTTTCTGGTGCAGCTACTTTGCAACGTGCGGAAGGTGATGCGTGTGATGTTGTCGCAAGTACAGTAAGTGCTAATAATGCGATAATGGAATCCTGCAAAATTATTAATGATGATGTTACCGTGAAAGTTAGTGTTCCTTTAAATCTTCCGTTTGCTAGTAACGTAAGTGTAATAGTGCGTGCAGGTTTAGAAGATTGCGCAAAAGTTCGGTAAATTTTGTAACTTGAAGTTCGTCAGCTTTCAAGGCAAAGGATACTGCTAATCTGGAGTAAGTTATATTGGGGAAATAGTTAGGTGGCGGTAGGTTAGAAATCATGGCACTTGCACTATATCGACGTTATCGTCCGGACACGTTTGATGGGGTTATTGGACAGGATCAAGTTACCGTTCCGTTGTGTAGAGCCTTAGATAAAGGTCGTATTACGCACGCATATTTGTTCTCTGGACCGCGCGGATGCGGAAAAACGAGTTCTGCGAGAATATTGGCTCGTTGTATTAATTGTGAACAAGGGCCTACTTCTCATCCTTGCGGAAAATGTCAGAGTTGTAAAGATTTAGCAACTGGTGGTCCTGGTTCTATAGATGTTGTAGAAATAGATGCTGCAAGTCACAACGGTGTTGATGATGCTCGAGAGCTTCGTGAGCGTGCAGGTTTTGCACCTGCGCGAGACCGCTACAAAATTTTTATTCTTGACGAAGCTCATATGGTAACTCCTCAAGGCTTTAACGCTCTTTTAAAAATTGTCGAAGAGCCTCCAGAGCACGTAATGTTTATTTTTGCCACAACTGAGCCAGATAAGGTGATTGGTACTATTCGTTCTCGTACACACCATTATCCGTTTAGGCTTGTTCCTCCAGAAGTAATGTCTCCATATTTGGAAGATATTTGCAAGAAGGAGGGCATTGAGCCTGCTCCTGGAGTGTTGCGCTTAGCGATGCGAGCTGGTGCAGGTTCAATGCGAGACACTCTTTCAGTATTAGATCAATTAATGGTTGGTGCTGAAAATGGTGTTATTGCTTTAGACTCTGCAGTAGCGTTACTAGGATTTACTCCTAGTTCGCTAATAGGAGAAGTTGTTGATGCTCTTATTAACGCTGATGGAGCTGCAGTTTATGACGTTGTAAGAAGAGTTATTGTTGGTGGATTTGATACGCGTAAATTTGTAGAAGATTTGCTTGGCCGTCTACGTGATTTACTGCTTATAGTATCTGCTGGTCAAAAAGCATCAGCTGGTTTCTTTAACGATATGGCGCCTGAAGATTTGGAAGATTTGCGTAAACAAGCAGATAAGTTAACTTTGGTTGATTTATCTCGTATGGCGCAAACTGTGAATAATGCATTTGCTGGTATGGCAAGTGCAGTTTCTCCTAGAATGAATCTTGAAATTTTGATGGCAAGATTATTAGCTGAGCGTGACGAAAAGATTAATGAGTCTTCTTCTAAAACAGTTTCATCTAATTCTGCTTCGCATAATTCTTCAGTAAAGCAAACTAATAGTAGTGAAACTCATGAAAAACCTGCTGTAAGTCATTTTATTGGTTCAAAATCTAATTCCGATAATGCAAAAATAGAGCAGGAAGTTTCGCAAACTTCTACTAATACTGTTGAAAAGCTAAGTGTTGACGAAAAGTGGGATCTAGTAGTAAAAGGACTTCCGGAAGACGTACGTGAGTATGTTACGCGCAATAATGTGCCGGAAGTATCTCTCTCTAGCGACCAAAATGGTAGACAAAAATTAGTTTTAACTTTTGATCAGCCTATAAGTCAGCATGCTTTTGCACTCGCTTTGTGTACAACAAGTCCTTACGAAGGTAAGAAAGTTCCTGTTGTTGTTATGCAAGCAGTAAGAGAAATTTTTGGTGCAGATACAATGATTGCGCCTGCTCCTGTTGCTGCAAACGGGGAAAGAGTTGAATCTGTGTCTCGAATGAGTCAAGAGGCACTTTCAAAAGTTAAACGCGAAGTTCTATTGCGAAAAACCGGTATTTCTACAGGAATAAATCTTAAAGAAAAAGCTAAAACGCAAGAAAAAAACGAAAATCTGAAAGAGAATAACACAACAACTTCTGATTCAGATTTTCTTCACGCTGATGGCTCCGCAGCATCAGTAGTTAATAATCAAACTGCGGAAAGTGCTGCTACTAATGCTCAAATATCGAGTGTAGATGATGATGCTTGGGCAGATATGTCATCTGTGCCGATGTCTGATGTTATGAGCATGCCGTTTAGTGAGCAAAAAGCTTTTAGTTCTAAACAAGAGCAAGAAAGCGTTGTAGCTAAAAACACTGTAGAAAATGCTTCTTCTGCAAATTACCACTCTAATATCCGTAATTTTAATAACGATGCTGCTAACAGTGGAGTGAATGAATCTGAAGTTGACTCATCCAAGCTGCAGGAAACTTCTTCAGCTAAAACCATATCTACAGGAGCTGAAGAAGACGAATGTTCTATGGATGACGATTCGTTAGATATTTCAGCGAATGTAAACGTTGACGAACTAAAGCAGATTTTTGAAGTTAAAGCGGTAGAAGAATTTGCTGCAAGTGATCCAAAAAATCCAAAAAATATGGTTTTGGCAGCGAAAAAGAAGCAGGAGGAGTAATTCGTGCATAATGCATCGTCTTATGATGGCGCTATAGGTCGCCTTATTGACGCTTTTTCTAGTCTTCCTGGAATTGGGCCTAAAGGTGCGCAGCGAATCGCTTTTTATATTCTTTCTGCCCCAGATTCTGATGCTCAAATGCTTATAGAAGCAATTAATGATGTAAAAGAGAGCGTAAGATTTTGTGAAATATGCGGTAACGTGTGCGAGCAAAGCCCATGCGTTATTTGCGCAGACCCACGAAGAGACCATACAAAAATTTGTGTAGTAGAAGAGCCTAAAGATATTATGATCGTTGAGCGCACGCACGAGTATAAAGGTGTGTATCATGTGCTTGGTGGCGCTATTAATCCAATGGCAAATATCGGTCCAGGTGATTTAACAGTTACTAAACTTTTAGAAAGACTAAAAGATACGCAAATTAAAGAAATTATTCTCGCTCTTGACCCGAATATAGAAGGTGAAGCTACAGTTACGTATTTAGCTCGTTTACTTGAACCGCTTGGGGTTAATGTTACTCGTTTAGCAAGTGGTCTTCCTGTTGGAGGAGATTTAGAGTATGCGGATGAGATAACACTAGGTAGAGCTTTTGCTGGAAGACAAAGCGTTTAATTTAACTCAAACTTATGAAAGTGTTTTATGCGTATCTGAAACTTTATTAAAATAGAGCATAGTTGGTAATCTAATTTTGATATTGGTTGGTAAGCTTGTAACTCGTTTTGCGCGTTACCCGAGCTTAAGGGGTGAAAATTGGCGCTTATTGTACAAAAATACGGCGGCTCGTCAGTAGAAGATACTGAAGCAATACAGCGCGTAGCTAAGCGGATTCTTGACACTAAAGCTGCAGGTAATGATGTTGCGGTAGTTGTTTCTGCTATGGGAGATACCACAGATGATCTTATAGATCAGGCAATGAGTGTTAATGCTAACCCTCCTGCTCGAGAAATGGATATGCTGATGACTGCTGGCGAGAGAATTTCTATGAGCCTTCTAGCGATGGCAATTCATGCTCAGGGTTCTCACGCCTACTCTTTTACTGGTTCACAAGCTGGTTTTATGACTGATACTCAATTCGGTGCAGCTCATATTCGTGCTGTTAAACCAGATCGCGTACGTAGAGCACTAAACAAGGGTAGTGTCGCTATTGTTGCCGGATTCCAGGGTATTAGCGAAGTTGGAGACGATACTACACTTGGCAGAGGCGGTTCCGATACTTCTGCCGTTGCGCTCGCGGTTGCTTTAGGTGCGGATGTTTGCGAAATATACACTGATGTTGATGGCGTTTTTACTGCAGATCCGCGTATTGTTCCTACAGCTAAAAGAATTCCAGTTATTGATTACGATTCAATGTTAGAGATGTCGTCATGCGGTTCTAGAGTTCTTGCACTTCGTTGTGTAGAGTATGCGCAACGTTTTAACATGCCTCTTCATGTGAGAAGTTCTTTCTCTCATCGCAATGGCACATTAATTGTTCCTAAAGGCACAGATTTAAATAGTTTGCCGAATTTGGGTTGAATCTAAAACAAAGTTAAACGCAAAATAAAACGAAAATACGAAAATTAAAACTAATTAAAACGTACTCAACAAATAAGGGCGGTAAAAATGGTAAGTCAAGATATTCGTTCTACCATGGGTGACTTGTTCCCGGATTTGGGTCCGGAAGCACCTGTTATTTCAGGTGTTGCTCACGATCGTAGCGAATGCATGATTACAGTACGCGGAATTCCTGATATGCCTGGCATGGCTTCTAAAGTGTTTACTGCTCTTGCGAAAGCAGGAATTAACGTCGATATGATTGCGCAAGCTAGCGCGTCTACCGGTACTGCTGATATTTCTTTAACAGCTCCAAGTTCATCTTTGGAAGATATGCGTCGAGTGCTTGAAGAAGCGCATGGTGAGTTGCAATTCACTTCTATGGACGTAGATCCAACTGTAGGAAAAGTTGCGGTTGTTGGAGTTGGTATGAAAACTCAATCAGGTTTGGCTGCAAAGTTCTTTAAAGCGCTTAGTGAACACAATATTAACGTGTTAATGATCTCCACTTCTGAAATTCGTATTGCTGCTCTTGTGCCAATTGAGCAGCTTGATGACGCTGTTCGCGCTTTGCACACGTCTTATGGATTGGACGCAAGTAAAATAGAAGCCGTAGTTTATGGCGGAAGCGGTCGCTGAAATTAGTCGAATCGCATATTTTGAAAGTTACGTAGAGAGTTTTATAAAGGTGAGATAGAGATGACAATTATCAATGAAATCGGCGTAAATGTAGCAGTTTTGGGAGCTACCGGTCAAGTTGGTATGGTAATGCGTCGCGTACTTGACGAGCGTGATTTTCCTGTTCGTGACTTGCGTTTTATGGCTTCTGCTCATTCCGCTGGCACTATTTTGCAATACCGTGGTAAAGACGTAGTTGTAGAAGACGTGGAAAAAGCTGATTTGCATGGTATTGATATCGCTATTTTTTCTGCCGGTGGTGGTACTTCCAAAGTGTGGGCTCCTCGCTTTGCTGAAGCTGGCGCAATCGTAGTAGATAATTCTTCTCAATGGCGTATGCATAATGACGTGCCGCTGGTAGTTTCTGAAGTAAATCCGGAAGATCTCGATAATATTCCTAGCGGAATAGTTGCTAATCCTAACTGCACAACTATGGCATGCATGCCTGTATTAAAGCCACTTTCTGATGCTTTTGGTCTGAAGCGTTTGATTGTATCATCGTATCAAGCTGTTTCTGGAGCTGGTCGCGCTGGTGCTTTGCAGCTTATGAATGAAGCTCAGGCTGCGCTAGATCAGGGTGCAGATAAGCTAGTTTTTGACGGAAGCGCGATTAATTTCCCTGAACCTACAAAAGTTGTTCGAACTATCGCTTTTAACGTAGTTCCGTTTATTGGCGCAATCGTTGATGACGGTTCAGAAGAAACAGACGAAGAGCAAAAGTTGCGTAACGAAAGTCGTAAGATTTTGCATTTGCCTAATCTTGCAGCTTCTTGCACTTGCGTGCGAGTTGGCGTTTTTACAGGCCACGGTATGAGCGTTAATGCTGAGTTTGATCGCGATGTAACTCCAGACATGGCTCGAGAAGTATTGCGGAATGCTGCAGGAGTTGAACTTAATGATATTCCAACTCCACAGTTAGCTGCTGGTAAGTCAGCAAGTTACGTTGGTAGAATTCGTCAAGATCAAGCTGTAGAAGGTAAACGCGGATTATCTTTGTTTATTTCGAACGATAATCTGCGTAAGGGAGCAGCTTTGAACGCTGTGCAATTAGCAGAAATAGTAGCTAAAAAGCGACATTTTGTAGATTAATTTCCATACTGTTATGCTCGCGATTGTGTAAATCTTTGCGTAAACTGGAAATATGTCAATAGCATCAGAAGTAGTAAAGCAGCAGTTGAACCGCATTGTAGCTCTCGGATATCCGGATGTTGCGGATATGAGTGAATCGGATTTCAGAATTCTTGCTAATCCTCTGCTTAATGCGCTTGATAGTAGTAATCTTGGCGAGAATATTCTTCTTGTTCCTACTCGTAAACTTGTGTCTCCGGAATCGCTTATTGCTAGAACTAGCATAAACCGTATGGCAGGTTTTACTACTATGCCGCCTAGAGATATTCTAAGTTTTCTTCCGCGAGATGATTTTGATTTCCAGAACGAGTCGTTTTATTTGGTAATTGAACCGCATATGGGCACTTCGTATTTGAATCGTGAACCAGATGTTGCTTTGAAACTAATTGATTCAGATGAGCGTTTGCCTCTTACTCTTGAAGAGGGATTGGCAATGGTAACGCAGCACACTGATTGTTTAGAAAGCAAGAATGGTTTTAACTTGCTAGGTTCACGTAGTGCAGATGGTAGAGTTCCTAGTATTTGGATGAGCCAGGGTGCTCCTAGATTAGGATCGGTTTGGCCTAATTCTCGTCACACTTGGCTTGGAAACGCTTATTGTATTAAACGTTGCGGTGTATCATCTTTGGCTAATCTTTAATATTTCAACAAAAATATGCTGAACATAACGTGTCTGCTTGATGCGGCGCAAGAATAATTCTAGTAATATTGTTTTATAATTATTTGCATAAGTTGGGTACTTGTTAAGTGGTAAAGAGAGTGCATTGTGGCATATATAACGTTTGATCATGTGGTAAAAGAATATCCTTCTGGTTCTGGAGTTGTTCGTGCTCTTGATGATGCGAGTTTTACTGCGGAACTTGGTCAGCTTACAGTGATTTTAGGTGCTTCTGGCGCTGGAAAAACCACTGCGTTAAACATTTTGGGTGGCATGGATACGGCCACTAGTGGCAAGGTTATCGTAGGCGATTGTGACGTTACTAAATTAAGCGGACGCAGTTTAGTACGATATCGTAGAGAAGACATAGGTTTTGTTTTTCAGTTTTATAATCTTGTTCCAAATCTAACTGCTTTAGAAAATGTTGAGCTTGCTTCACAGATTTGTGCAGATCATTTTGATCCTGCGCAAACGTTAATTGATGTTGGTTTAAAAGATAGGCTTCATAATTTTCCTGCTCAACTTTCTGGTGGAGAGCAGCAGCGTGTGTCTATTGCGCGCGCTCTTGCTAAAAAACCGAAATTGCTGCTTTGCGATGAGCCTACAGGAGCTTTAGATTACGAAACTGGTAAAGCTGTTTTGCAACTTCTGCAAGATATTTGCCGTACAGAAGGAATGACAGTTCTTATTATTACTCACAACGCTGCTATAGCTCCTATGGCTCATAAAGTTGTACGTTTCCGTTCAGGTAAGGTTGTAAGCGAAACTGTGCAGGAACATCCTAAGGCAATTGCAGATATTGAGTGGTGATGTGCTATGAGAGGCAGTAATCGAGTTCATAACAAGCGTACTCACTCTATACTCCCGATTGTATTTATTAGCGCTGTGAGAATGTGGGTTCGTGAGTGGCGAAGATTTTGCGTATTAGCAGTTATAGCAATGCTTGGCGTTGCTGTTATGACAGGCATTTATGCTGGCTGCAACGATATGCTGCTTGGCGCGAATGATATGTACAATAAGCTCCACTCCTACGATTTGCAAATTGCATCAACTCTTGGTTTAACTAAGGATGATGTTGACGCAATTAAAAAACTTCCGGGCATAAGTGAAGTTAGTGCGGAACGTTCATGGAAGTCAACTGCGCATCCTTTGGGCGATGAAAATTCATCTTATGCGATGAATATGGTCCAGTACAATCATTCCGATAACAAGTTAAATCGTTTGCATTTGTTACATGGTAGAATGCCAGCAAAATCTGGTGAAGCTGTTGTAACGCAACGATTTTTGCACGATAGTGGATTGCGTATTGGCAGTACTGTAGTAGTGAGCGTACAGAGAATTTTTCAAGATGCTAATTCGAAAAATTCTGAATCAAAAAACGAAAGTAATTCAAAAAGTGTTGAAGAGAATACTGAAGAAACTTATACTTTGCGAATTACTGGAAGTGTTCTAGACAGTAAAGATTTAAATAATCCTGACGGATATCAGTCTAAAGCTTTTAGAAATTCTGTTACGTCGCGTTATCCGATTTTTACTTCCGCAGCCCCGAGCAATGTAGAAAATCTTCCGTATACTGCAATATCTATTCGTTTAAGCGATGCTCAACATGTGAATACTTTTTCACAGAAATACCGAGGGATTGTTGCTGAAGCATCTGAACAAATTCGCAATAGTGTGCAATTTACTCGCGAAAAAGCTCGTCGTGAGCAAGTTATTAGCGAGAAGATTAATAATGTAGTTAACGGCATTATTGCCGCAAATCCTGCGATAAATAAAGCACCTGAATCTGTGTTAAAGAAAGCTCGTGAACAGATTCGAGAAAGCGTTGAGCCAAAAATTCAAAAAAGTGTTCCTCAAGCGAGATGGTATATTTCTACTCGCATATCAAATGACAGTTACGCTAGTTTGCGTTCCGACGTTTCCTCAATACAGTCACTTGGCTATGCTTTCCCGGCAGTTTTTCTTGTAGTTGCTATGATGATGAGTTTAACTGCTATGGCTCGCATGGTAGAAGAAGAACGAGGACTGATTGGTACTTACTTAAGTTTGGGTTATGGTCGTTCTGCTGCAGTAACAAGGCACGCTTTCTTCGCAATATTTGCTTGTTTTATTGGCGGTGGAATTGGTGATATTTTGGGCTTCTTGGCTATACCATCTTTGCTGCTTAAGATTTTGCGCGGATTATACGCTGTTCCTGGTGTAGCTTTACGATACGACTGGCTTTATGGCTCGCTGTGTGTGCTCGCTTTTGTTATACCTGTTGCAATATGCACAATTGTTGTAAGTTGGAGAGAGACAAGACAGGTTCCAGCAGCGCTACTACGGCCTAAATCTCCAAAAGCTGGAGCCAGAGTATTTTTGGAGAGATTGCCATTTATTTGGAATCGTCTCAGCTTCTTAAATAAAGTTGCGATACGTAATTTGGCTCGCTTTAAGGGTAGACTTTGCATGACTATTGGCGGAGTTGCAGGATGCACTGCGCTTATAGTATGCGCATTAGCATTAAACGATACTGTAGCAACCTTAGGATTACGACAGTATGAGGGAATTTACAAATATGATGCTATTGCAATTGCGGCTCCTGGCTCTTTCCAGAGTTTGAAGGAAAGTGTTGAGAAAGATAAGTCCAATAAGATTGTTGAATCAATGCTTCCGTCTTTTGTAAGTTCTGGAGAAATTTCTAAATATCAGGGAAATCAATCTAATAATGCATCTAAGCAACATAATGTTGAAGATTCTGAAAGCGTACAGATGATCGTCGTCAGAAATACGGATGCCTTATCTAAAATGGTTAGATTGCAAGATATTAATAATAATCTGAAAGAAATTAAATTAGACGACGAAGGCCCTCTTCTTTCACAAAGTGCAGCTACTTCTTTAGATATTTCTCGCGGTAATGAAATTACAATAACAAATACAAGTTTTAAGCGTGCAAGAGTGAAAGTTCGCGCTATAGTACGCAATCTTATTGGATCTAATATGTACATGACTTTGCGCTGCTACGAGCGTTTATTCGGAAGTAGTGGCGGTAAAGTATTGCAACCTAATGCACTTATGCTACGTTTGCGTGGAAACGACAAATTTAAAATCAAGTATGCTAATCAGATTGCAGACAGAGATGGTGTTCTAGCGGTGATGAATATTACTCGCATGAAATGCTCATTTAGCTTTGATCTGATGAATGCTGTTGTGGCTCTTATAGTTACGCTTGCTGCTGGACTGGCTTTAGCGGTGCTTTTCACTTTGGCTAGTACGAATATTTCTGAGCGAACGCGAGAAATGGCAACTCTTAAAGTGTTAGGTTTCTACCGTAGAGAAGTGCATTTGTATGTTCATAAAGAGATGCTTACACTCACAGTAATTGGCATACTTGTTGGTTTGCCATTGGGTAGACTTATTGCTGGTTTGCTTACTGGTGCTTTACGCATGCCGTCACTATATTTCGAGGTTGAAGTTGCACCACTAAGCTACTGTATTGCAGGTTTTGCTACCTTAATATTCGCTTTAATAGTGCAGTTTGCAACGAACCCTGCGCTAGATCGTATTGATCCGGTTAGTTCGCTTAAAAGTGTCGAATAGTGAATATCAAAAGTTAGTATTTATGAGAGTTTAACTGAATAGTTAAGGGTTCCTATAAAATTGAAGGTTCGTGGTCGTTAAGAAACGGAGTTGTAGTTATGAGTAAAACAGTCAATAGCGGCGTAAATGCAGATTCTGAATTTGTGGAATCTACTGAAGCAGCTGGAAGTGACACTTCTCATAGCCAAAATTCTGAAGATAACTTTTGCGAAGATAGTGGCAACCAAGCCAACAAAATGGAGCGTAGTTTAACTAAGCGTCACGTGCAATTTATTGCTATTGGCGGAACTATTGGTACTGGCTTATTCCTTGGCTCTGGAAAATCTATTAGCTTAACTGGCCCAAGTATTGTATTCGTTTACATTATTGTCGGTCTTATTATGTTTTTGCTTATGCGTGGCATAGGTGAACTCATGTATAGAGATCCAAACCAGCACACGTTTATAAGTTTTATTACGCGCTATCTTGGTAGAGGTTGGGGTAATTTTGCTGGCTGGTCCTACTGGATTGTACTAGTTCTTATAGGAATGAGTGAGATTACAGCCGTAAGTACTTACTGTGTTACATTTTTCCAAACTTTTAATATTGACGTAAGTCATTGGAAATGGCTTATAGAAGTTGTTTTCTTGGCTGCGCTTGTAGCGATAAATTTGGTTGCTGTTAAGCTTTTTGGAGAAACAGAATTCTGGTTCTCAATGATTAAAATTACGCTTATAGTTGCGCTTATTGTTACTGCTGCGGTTATGGTTGTTATTGGATATAACTATCCTGCAACTGTTATGCATGATGGTTCTTTGAGCCCAGCTGGGCATGCCGGCTTTGATAATATTTTCAACAGTTTCTCTTTGATGCCAAATGGTTGGCTTGCGTTTTTGATGAGTTTCCAAATGGTTTTCTACGCTTATCAGCTTATTGAGTTTGTAGGTGTTACTGTTTCTGAAACGAAAAATCCTCGCCAAGTTTTGCCAAAAGCTGTAAACGAGATTATTATGCGAATTTTAATATTCTACGTTGGTGCTCTTGTGGCAATTATGCTAATTGTTCCATGGCAGCAGTTTAAGGCTACGAACGCTGAAGGCTCATTCATGTCGCCATTTATTATGGTCTTCCAGTATGCCGGATTGCATTGGGCATCTGCGCTTGTTTTCTTCGTTGTGATTACGGCTGCATCTTCTGCGCTTAACTCTCTTCTTTACTCTGCTGGAAGACATATGTATCAGATTGCTCTTGAGTCTCCGTCTCCTTTGTTGGGTAAGTTGCGTAAGGTTTCTCATGCTAAAGTGCCTGCTCGCGCAATCTTATTCTCTTCTTCTCTGATACTTTTATCTCCAATTATTAATTCAATTCCTGGAGTGCATGGAGCGTTTATAGTTTTTGCTTCTGCATCTTCTGCTGTAATTATTATGATTTACATACTTATTATGGTTACGCATTTAAAGTATCGTAAATCTGCTGATTTTATGCCTGATGGCTTTGTAATGCCTCATTACAAGCTTCTTAATTCCATCACAATTGCTTTCTTTGCGTTTGTGTATATGACTTTGTTTATTAGTGATGATACGCGTGCTTCTGCAATAGGTGGTTTAATATGGCTTGTGCTTTTTGGAGGATACTGCGCATTGCATGAGCATTGGCAGAATCGTGATTTAGCAGCAGCTTTAGGTAAATAGCAAATTTGAGTATTTTTAAATTTTGCTTTTAAACAAACTTTTGCAACTTCGTCTCACTACATACTTGCAATTTCTGTTATGCTTTTTGTGTGCGAATTATTGTTGCAGATTGTAGTGCTGAATATACAGGTAGATTAAATGCTACGCTTCCACTAGCTAAGCGTGTTCTTCTTATTAAAGCTGATGGCAGTGTTCTGATCTTTTCGGAACTCGGAGCGTATAAGCCGCTTAATTGGATGGTTGCTCCTTGCACTATGCGCATACTTCAAAAAGAAAATGGAGAAGAGTCTGCTTCCAGCGAGCTTGCTGATGGTTGCGTTCTTCGTGTTGCTGCAGAAAAAAGTGATGATTTGCTAAAAATTTCTTTAGAACACGTATACAGTGACAGTACTTATGACTTGGGTGAGGATCCGGGTCTAATTAAGGATGGCGTTGAAGATCATTTGCAACGATATTTGGCTGAACAGATTGAGCGTATTGGAGATGGCGCAAAGCTTATTCGTCGTGAGTATCCGACTGCTATCGGCCCGGTAGATATTATGGCTCAGGATGCTGAAGGCGTGCATGTGGCGATTGAGATTAAGCGTCATGGTGGTATTGACGGTGTTGAGCAGCTTACTAGATACTGCGAGTTATTGAATAGAGATCCACTTTTGAAGCCTGTTCGTGGCATTTTTGCTGCACAAACAATTAGTCCGCAAGCGCGAGTTTTGGCAGAAGATCGTGGTTTTACTTGCCTGATTCTTGACTATGATGACATGCGTGGTGTTGAGTCTAATGACATTCTTTTGTTCTAAATCTTCGTGATTTTTCACCTTTTCGTAATTAGTACATACGCAATTAGTACATGCTTACTTTGTATTAGAACGCTTTTGTTTTATATTTTTTAGATGCATAATCAAAAACCCCTCCATAAGGAGGGGTCTGCCATTCGCGAATTGCTAGTTAAAGCATTTTGCAAATACTTTGAAATTTGTGAATCTCACGAAGCGTAAAGAATATCAATTACGAAATAAAGAGTTGAATTTGCAGGAATTATTACGTTTCCTTGCGCATCCTTCTTGTCTTCCTTACCGTAACCATCTTCTGGTGGAATTACCAAAAGAACTTGTGATCCCACTTTCTTTCCGGCTAAACCTTTAATCCATCCTGGAATTACTTGTCCGTCGAGTGAGAAATCTGCAGGTGTTCCGCGTGTCCATGACGAATCAAACTGATGCAGCTTGCCGTCCTTATCTGTAGTCCATCCAGCGTAATGAACGGTGACTGTGCTTTTCGCGCTCACTTCTTTGCCTGTTCCTTCAATCAGAGTCTGAGAAACAAGCTTTCCATCTGGAACGTAGTTGTTCTTATCTAAGGATGGGGCTCCAGATTTATCAAGAGTTACCTTCGGCAAATTTGCAGGAATGTTAGTTACAGCTTTACCAGTTGCTTTAGTTATTGTCTTTTCGACAGAAAGAAGAGTTAAAGCCATAACATACGGATCATCTTTACCTTTTGCCGGAATTCCAAGTGCAATAGTAGTTCCAGTAGGTTTTTTATTTATAACTGCGTAAGTCTGTTTAGTCATATTTTTCTTATTTATGACTAGAGTGCAATCGGGCTTATTTTTATCCCAGGTATTCATAACCTCTTTGCCGGTTTTAGCATTATAGATAATGCCGTGAGAGCATACTCTTTCACCGTCTTTTACCTCTTTACCGTTGCCTCGCTGCAAAATTGCGTAAGAGTTATCAGGAACTTTTAGAGGAGCTTTGAAAGTAATCTTTGGTTTTTTAAATAAATCACCAGATGCGCTTATACCTTCGATCAATTTCATTCCGGCTTTTTCGGCAGCATCGTCTTTCATAGAGTTGTTGTCAGTGCCACAAGATGCAAGTCCTGCGCATAATGCTATTGCGCTTAAAATTGCTAATAATCGTGCTGTAAATTTTGTTTTTTGCATACGCTTACATTACCGCTTGATACTGATTTTATAGAAAAATATCATTGGTGTGAAAAGATTGTAGAATAGTAAATGTTATGACCAAAAATGTGACTTATAGTATAAGCAAAAATGATAGTACTCAGCATGAGGAGAGAATTTGCATGCAGCAATCTTCTAAACGTTCTCGACGTGTGCGCTATATTATAGCCTCAATATTTGGAATATTGGCAGTGCTGAGTGCGACGTTGGGTGTAATGAATGCAACTGTTTGGAAACCAGAGCAGGTCATTATAGCTCACGCTCGTGTGAGTGGGGCACAGTATATAGTAACCGACCCAGGTGTTATGAATCTTGTAGATAGTCGTGTTCGTATTTCTGCTGCAGTAGAAAAATCTCGCAAGCCTGTTTGCATTGCAGTCGGTTTAACAAAAGATATTAAAGGTTGGACTTCTGGGTCTTCTGTTCAGCATATTACTGGACTTAAAGATTGGAAAACTCTTTCGGTAAAACTTGTTAAATCTCAAGAAAAAATGAAAACAGATAAGCCGGAAGATCCAGACGTAGCGTTTAAAGAATCCGATATGTGGTCGGAAGCAAACTGTCAGCTTGGATTAGCGAAACTTTCTGCGGACGTGTCTGATTTTGTGCAATCTAGTAATGCGGCCTCTTATGATCATGCTGTTTCTATGGGAAATGTGGACAAAACTGGTAAAAACAAGAATGTTCATAATGATGATAAAGGCGCAAACAATCAAGCTTCAGAAGCTGCTCGTTCACAAAAATTAAATCATGCAATAATTATTGATCTTGGTTCTAATAACCGTGTAGCGCACATTGAAATGCGCTGGAGACGACACAGCATACCTGATTTTGTAACGCCATGGTATTTGACTGCAGCATTATTTGCAGTACTTATGGTTTTAGCAGCTACAGTATTTGCAATGTCGCCGCATCGCAGAAGAAATCAGCGTATTGTTGCAAAACGTAACGGTTCTTTGCGCGTAACTTCTGAGCGTCGTGAAGAAGTTAGTTTCTCAGAAGCCTTTGCTGGAACTATGGTTGGTTTATTCGGAAAATCCAATCACCACAAGGGTTCTGCTGGGGCTCATGCGCGTCACGGAACTAAACGCCATGTGTATTCACAATCTGATATCAATAACGCAAATACTGTTTCTATTTCAGTACGTACAAATGAGAATTCAGATAGCAATTCTGATAATAATTCCGAGCATAGTTCGTCTAATTCTCTTGAAGATACTACAGTAATTTCTCCTGACGAACTTAAAGCATACTTTGCAAGATTAGCTAAAGAAGATGGAGTTAGTTTAACTGTCGACAGTGCTGCTGAAAAGTCTGATTCTTATAAAGATTCCAGCTTTGATAGTAAGAAGAATAATGACGAAAATGATATGCGCTCTAACGACTTTAAGAATAAGAAAACTCGCAAAACTAGCGCGCATGCTGTTCGTAAAAGTTTCGACAATAAACACAAAACTCAGGTAAATAGCGAAAATCAGCAAAATTCGTATGATTCTTCTAAAAACGTGACTGAAAAGGACGAAGAGAAGAAAAATCATAATTCCAGTGGGAAAAATAATGAAGGCCGCAATACTCGCGAGTTTTCAAAGCGTAGACTGAACGATGGCAATAATCGCAATTCAGGTAGCTCAAAGCGTGGCGAAAATAATACTAAAAATGGCAATGGGAATGCTAGTGAAACTGCTAACGGAACTAGTCGCGGAACTACTCATGGAAGAAATCGCCGCAATTCAGGGAAATCTTACGCTAAAAGCGATGCGCGCGAACGCTCAAATAATCAAAAATCTGATTCGAACGAATATGGCTACTATCGAAAAGGTGCTCATCGTCAGGATAAATCCTATAGGCGCAACGAAAATTCAAAGAAAAATAGTGCCATTAATTCTATGAATAATCACTCAAAAAATAATTACGATAACCAAAGCAAAAGTAATCAAAGTGACAGTAAGCAAAATAGTAAAACTAATCAAAATGAAAATACGCGTTATGGTCAGAGGAAACAAGATACTTCTGCTGATATGCAACGCGATAAACGCAAGAAAACAGTGCGAAACAGCAACACAAACGGACAGAGGAAGGCGTGAAAATATGCGTAGTAAAGTGCGTGGAATGTTTCGTAAAACAGTGTCCTGCTTGTCTATTTGTTTAGTTTCTACTATGACTTTGAGCTTAACCGCATGTAATGGTCAAGTACCAAAACCGTCTGAGCCTCACGCTTCTAAAGAAATTCCAGACGTAACGCTTTTTAAAGAAAAAGATATTCGTCTTGGAATATTGCGAAATTTGGAGAAAGCTAGCGAAACTCGCAATATTTCTGATTTAAATCGTTATTTGAGCGGTCCAGCTTTAGATATTAGGGCTAGCGAATTAACTGTTGCTGCCGCTACAGGCAATCTAGATCCTAAAACTACAATTCCTAAAGCGGTAGCGCAGTCGATTGTGCCTGTTAATTCAGACTGGCCGCGCGATGTAATAACTATTACTACAACAACAAAAGATCAGCAATCTAGGCGTTTGCTTGTTATAAGGCAGCAGAGAGCTAAGGCCAATTACAAATTATGGGCTGTAGCTAGACTTTTCCCAGGAGTTCATCTTCCAAAGTTTGCTGTGCCATCTATAGGTTCAGTAATGGGCAAGGTTGACGATAAGGGCTTGATTATGACCCCTAAAGATGCTGTTAGTGCATATGCTGATGTTCTACAGCATGGGAATAATAGCAAGTTTGCAAAAAACTTTGATAAAGATTATTTGCGTTCGAAACTTGAAGAACTTAGCAAAGCTGTTCAAGAAGGATTAGAGCGAAACAATGGTTCGCAAGAGCAAATTTTTACACCTTCTGAAAATCAAATAAGTTCCATGAGAGCTAGTGATGGAAGTGAACTTGTGGTCGCGCGCATTGATTCCGTGTGGACGCGTGTTGCTGGAAGTGGACGTCAATCTCGTCCTGCTTCTGATGAAGAAAAAGCTCTTTTTGGAGACTCTCAGGCAAAAGGAACTATAAAAGTTACTTATGCGAATGTTATTGCACTAGTAATTCCTCCTGCAGGATCAAATATGAAAATTATGCCTGTTGGCGCAGAACGGCAGCCAATTAAAGTTGAAGCGCTGTGATTAATAAATAATTTGTGTTTTTTAACGTAATTAGTAAGCATTAACAAGTGAGGTAATAATGGTAAATGAAAATCGACAAACTATGAATCCAGGAGGGTTTTCTCTTGCTGGAGCAGTCGATTTAGAAGGTGTAAAGCGTCGTGTAGAAGCACAGGCTAAGCAGTCAGCAAAGTTAGCTTCTGGCGAAAATGTTCCTCGCGCGCCTAAAGCTGGTGGTTACGTTATTGATGTTAATGATCAATCGTTCCAAGCCATGGTTCAGACTTCAGTTAGTTTCCCTATAGTGTTACTCGTATGGCAGTCGAATGATGAAACTTCGTTTGATGTTGCTACAAAATTAGCCGAAGCTGTTAATTCACTTGATGGGCGTATGCAGCTTGCGCGTATAGATGCAGATTCTAGTCCTTCAATAGCTCAAGCCTTGCGTGCTGAGCAATTTCCTGCAATTTATGGTCTTATTGGTGGTAGGCCTATGCCTATATCGCAAGGTTTGCCAAGTGATGATGAACTGAATCAGATTTGCACTGCGATTTTGCCTCAACTAGTGCAGGTTGCTGAGCGATCTGGAGTTGCTGGGACTGCGCCTTTTGTAGAAAAAAATGACGATTCTGATTCTAATTCGAGTACTTCTGACGATATTGAGAATAAATCTGAAGAAATTCCTCCTGCTCATGAACGCGCTCATTCGCTTGCTTTGCAAGGAGATTATGCTGGAGCTGCTGCTGAGTATGCGAAAATTGTTGAGGAAGATCCTCATGATGTTCTTGCTGTGCGCGAGCATGCGAAAGCATTACTTCTTGCTCGCAATTCCGATACGGATGTAGCTGCTGTTCGTAAAGCTGCTGGAGATGACCCGAATAGTGTTGAAGCGCAGCTTGCTGTGGCTGATGTAGATATGATTGACGGTCATATAGATGATGCGTTCAGTCGTTTGCTTGATTTCCTGGCTGCAGGACATCGTGCTGATGCGGAAACGGTTCGTTCTCGCATGCTTGAGTATTTTGCTATGCTGCCTGCAGGAGATGAGCGTTTAGCTCGCGCTCGACGTCGCCTGTCTGTGCTTCTTTACTGAGTTGTGCTTTTACTGAGTTTGTGAGAGGGACGGTTAGTTTATAACACTATATTCCAAAAGACAATGAAAAAAGCCAAGAACCACAACAATCGTGAGAATTTTGTGTGATTCTTGGCTTTTTAGTAGCGGGGCATGGATTTGAACCATGGACCTCTGGGTTATGAGCCCAGCGAGCTACCGAGCTGCTCCACCCCGCGTCGGCTACTTTTAGCAGCTCTATCTACAATAGGTATAAATTATAATTTGTCAACTTCGGCGTGTCTTTTATCTCTATGGGTATCTGATAACTTCCTCTTTTTAAAGTTGCCGTGCGTGTGAATATAATAATCACATGCCTATTAAGATTCCTGAAGGTCTCCCAGCTCGAGACATACTTGATGATGAACGTATTTTTGCACTTGAACGTCCAGAAGCAGAACAGCAGAGAGTTAGACCACTCAGGATTCTGATTTTGAATCTGATGCCAAAAAAAATCGAGACAGAAACGCAACTTTTGCGTCTTATATCAAAATCGCCTTTGCAGGTTGATATCGATTTTATGAAAACTTCTACGCATACGTCTACTCATGTTAGTGCTGATCATTTAGTGAAGTTTTACGAAAATCTTGATGCGTTGAAAAACAATTATTATGACGGTTTTGTTGTTACTGGTGCTCCAGTTGAACATATGAAATTTGAGGATGTTGATTACTGGCAGGAATTTACGCAGATTCTTGATTGGGCTTCTACTCATGTTTTTTCAACAATGTATTTGTGTTGGGGAGCGATGGGTGCTCTTTATTATCGATACGGCGTAAAAAAGCATGTATTAAGTGAGAAAATTTTTGGAGTATTTCCGCAATATCTGCAAGACGAGTATTGTTTTCTCACTAACGGTTTTGATGAGATAGCGTTACAACCGCATTCTCGTGTTGCAAGTGTTGATATTGACGATATTGCTGCAAATAGTCAGCTTCAGGTGCTTACTTGTGGTCCTGAGTCTGGTCCTGGATTAGTTGCTACTCGTGATTTTTCTGAAGTTTTTGCATTAGGACATTGGGAGTATGGGAAGATGACACTTGCTCAGGAATATGAGCGAGATATGGCGAAAGGATTAAGTAATGTTCCTTTCCCTAAAAACTATTTTCCTCATGATGACGCAAGTTTGGAACCGCTTTTTGCATGGCGTGCGCATGCGAATTTGCTGTGGCGTAACTGGCTTAACTGGGTATACGAAACTACGCCTTACAATTTAGTTGATATTCCTCAGTTGCGTTCTACTGGAAAGTTGGGTACAGATAGATCTATACGTCACGAGCCTGTACCTGCGCGCTCTGATGGTTTTTCTCCTTTTATTGAGTATGGTTACGGTGTGCAAAAATAGTGCCTGTACTGTTAATAATTATTAATAAATCTCTATTAAATTACTAAAAAAGCGTTATAAGAGTGTCAAACATTTTCAGTATTTTGTTTCTTTATTTTAAAAAGTAAAGGAATTTTCAATAACTTTTACAGTGTTTGCCTTAATATGATGAAATTTTTTTGTTTTTTGAGATTTTATTTGGATATAAGCTATTTTGAATCAAAAATATGTACAAGCACAGAGTAAAATCAGCTTTTGGATATAGTTTTTCGTTTCGTGCCCCGCGCCTTGCGAAGAAAATTTGTTGGTAGATAGTTTGTACATTGCTACGTGCAATAAGCGGTACTGTTAAAGGCGTGTGAACGAGATATTTAAGGAGGCACCATGAATGGAATGCTTGAAGCTTTGACGAAAACCACAGCGGTAGCTTCGTCTGTAGCTTCTTCTAGGCCAGAATTACCTAATATTAGTGAATTTTTGCCTCCAGAGATTTTATTCCAAGGTACGCCGTTCGCAATTAATCGAATTATTTTAGTTCGACTCATAATGACAGTGATTATTATGCTTATTTTTGGTATCGCTGCATTACGTGCGAAGCTGATTCCTTCTCGCTCGCAAAGTTTATTAGAAATTTTGATGGACTTTGTGCGCTACAACATTGTTTACGAAATGATTGGCGAGGAACGTGGAAAGCGTTACGTTCCAATGATGTCTACTCTGTTCCTCACTATATTCTTCTTTAATCTTTGTTCTGTGATCCCAGGTTTAAATATGGCTGCAACAGCAACCATTACTGGGCCGCTGGTGTTTGCTTTATGGGTTGTATGCCAATACCTTATTGCCGGTGTGCGAGAAAAAGGTTTTTTGACGTTCTTCCGTGAAGCGCTATTCCCAGCCGGAGTGCCATGGCCGATTTACTTCATTCTTTCGCCATTGCAGCTCATAGAATTAATAATTGTGCGACCACTTTCGCTTACAATCCGTTTGTTTGCGAATATGATTGCTGGCCATTTGCTGGTGGCCACTTGTTTAGTATTCACCAATTTCTTCGTGGTGGATTCCAGCAATAAACTCCTTGCCTTGGGTGGTACGTTATGGCTGCTCGGTGGCATTCTGTTTACCCTGTTCGAAATTATGGTAGCTGGCTTGCAGGCGTTTATTTTTACAGTGCTTGCATCTGTCTA
This sequence comes from uncultured Gardnerella sp., assembly GCA_947292085.1. GTDB lineage: Bacteria > Actinomycetota > Actinomycetes > Actinomycetales > Bifidobacteriaceae > Bifidobacterium. The sequence goes on from CAMYPN010000004.1 coordinate 38,360, forward strand.
TATTTCGGAAAGTTACCCGGAAGAAGAAGATAAGACTGCAGTAGCAGTTGCGTAAAAGATAGTTTATTCTTTTACTAATCGTACGGGTTTATACTGGTTACTGTTTCAACAGAAAGGAAACCAATGAATAGTATTATCGCTCTTGCAGGCCTTACCGGCAATTTGAGCATTCTTGGCTTTGCTATCGCAACTATTTCGCCTGCACTTGGCATGGCAATCGTTGTATCAAAAGCTATGGAGTCTACTGCTCGCCAGCCAGAAGTTGGCAACCGCATTCAGCTCTTCATGTTCGTAGGCTTGGCATTTATCGAGGTTCTTGGTTTGCTTGGCTTCGTCTCCTACATCATGGGCAGCTGAGCTGAACGAAAAATATTGTTCAGCAACACAAAAGTGTTGAAAAGGATAGAAAGGACAAGCCATGGCGCATGCAGCCGGAAGTGATAAATTGGCATTGTTCTTGCCTGAGCCTTACGACGTATTGTGGTCGCTGGTTGTTTTAGTTATTCTTGCGGTTTTCTTCTACAAGCTTGTGCTACCAAAATTCCAGGCGATTTTTGATGAGCGTGCAGAAAAAATTGAAGGTGGAATAGCTAAAGCGGCTAAAACGCAGCAGGAAGCTGATGAGTTGAAAGCTGAGATTGAAAATGAACTCGCTCAAGCTCAGACAGATGCTGCGAAGACTCGTGAGCAGGCTCGTGCAGAAGCTTCGAAGATTGTCGATGAAGCTCGACAGCGTGCTGAAAAAGATGCTGCAAAAATTATTAGCGAAGCACAGCACTCAATTGAAGCTCAGCATAAGCATGCCATGTCCAGCCTCCAAGGAGAAGTATCGGTACTTGCCGCAGCATTGGCAGGTAAGATTTTGGCTTCAAAGCTAGATGACGATACTGTAGGCTCCAAAGTTATCGATCATGTGATTGATGAAGTAGAAGGCAGTAAGGAATCGGGACAAAACAAGTAAGCTGAGTAGAAATATAAAAACTGATCGAAATTCGTAAGTTTTAATTTCAACTCAATCACAATGTGAATTGTGTACTTGCTGTGTTTTGTTTACAACGAGGAGGTAAAGATGCCGGTAAAGGCATCGCGGGTAAGCGAAAACTTGTCGCGCACGTCATTGTCGCAAGCTCTTAGTGATGCGCATGATGAGGCGCAGCGTATTGCTGATGAGTTATCGTCGCTGATAGACACACTTAATCAGTATCCCGAGCTTTCTGACGCAATGACCGATCCAAATAGGTCTTCTGAAGATAAGTCTCGTCTAATTGACGAACTTATCGGAGGTAAAGCGCACCCTGTAGTGCTGCGAATTATGCATTATCTTGTAGGAACCTGGCACGGTGGTGAAGAGTCAGGTAAAACCGGTAGCTTCGGTGGAGCTTGGTCTGGTTTCCAGCGTGAAGCTGGCGAGACTTTGGTAACAGTTACTACCGCTCAGCCTCTTACAGATAAGCAAATCAAGCGTTTGATTGAGATCTACAGTAATAAATTGGGTCATCGTGCATACATTAACCCAATTGTGGATCCTAATGTGCTTGGCGGCATGCGTATTCAAATCGGTGACAAGATTACCGATCGTACCATGCTAATGCAGTTAAAGCAGTTGCAGCGTTCTGCTCGTAACGGTGCTTGGACACAGGAAATCAAATAAAGCTCGAGGCAATGCGGCTGTTATTGAATCAGCAGTCGTAAGTTTTATTTCATCTTTTTAAGATGAACGTATGCTAGGAAGCATACATACAGTACATAAGGAGAATTATGGCGGAACTATCTATTGATCCCGCCCTGATACGCAAGGCACTCGATGGGTTTGTCGACTCCTATGAGCCTACAGATATGCCGACTCAAGAAGTCGGCTATGTCGTGACTGCTGGCGACGGTATTGCACACGTTGCTGGTTTGTCTGGCTGCATGGCTAACGAGTTGTTGACATTCGAAAACGATACTTTAGGTCTTGCGTTTAACCTTGATGCACACGAAATCGGCGTTGTTATTCTCGGCGATTTTACTGGAATTGAGGAAGGGCAGGAAGTATACCGCACCGGTGAGGTTTTGTCCGTGCCGGTTGGTGACGCCTATCTTGGTCGTACAGTAGATCCTTTGGGTCATCCAATTGATGGTCTTGGTGCGATTGAGTGCAAAGAGCGCCGTATTCTTGAAGCGCAGGCGCCAGACGTTATTCACCGTCATCCAGTAGACGAGCCTTTGTCTACCGGTTTGAAGGCAATTGATGCAATGACGCCAATCGGTCGAGGTCAGCGACAGTTAATCATTGGTGATCGACAGACTGGTAAAACAGCAATCGCAATAGATACGATTATTAATCAACGTACAAATTGGGAAAGTGGAGATCCTAAGAAGCAGGTTCGCTGCATTTATGTAGCAATCGGTCAAAAGGGTTCTACTATTGCTGCAGTACGTCAAAGCCTTGAAGAAGCAGGCGCTATGAAGTACACCACTATTGTGGCAAGCCCGGCTTCTGATTCTGCAGGTTTTAAGTACATTGCACCTTACACTGGTTCTGCAATCGGACAGCATTGGATGTATAACGGCAAGCATGTTTTGATTGTTTTCGATGATTTGTCGAAGCAGGCAGAAGCATACCGTTCAATTTCCTTGCTTCTTCGTCGTCCACCTGGGCGTGAAGCTTATCCAGGTGACGTGTTCTACTTGCATTCTCGTCTGCTTGAACGTTGTGCTAAGCTTTCTGACGATTTGGGCGGCGGCTCTATGACCGGCCTTCCAATTATCGAGACTAAAGCAAACGATGTTTCTGCATACATTCCAACCAACGTGATTTCTATCACCGATGGTCAGATCTTCTTGCAGTCTGATTTGTTCAACGCAGGTCAGCGTCCAGCAGTTGATGTCGGTATTTCCGTGTCTCGTGTTGGTGGTGCTGCTCAGGCTAAGGCTTTGAAGAAGGTCTCTGGCATGTTGAAGATTTCTTTGGCTCGTTACAAGTCTTTGGAATCCTTCGCAATGTTTGCTTCAGATTTGGATGCAGCTTCTAAGGCTCAGTTGACTCGTGGTGCTCGATTAACAGAGCTTCTTAAGCAGAAGCAGTTCTCTCCTCGTTCTATGGAACAAGAAGTGGTTTCTGTTTGGGCTGGTACTCATGGAAAGCTTGATGATATTCCTGTAAAGGATGTATTGCGTTTTGAAAGCGAATTGTTGGACTATTTGAATAATGCTACTGACATTTTGCAGGTAATTCGCGATACGGAAGACTTTACTAAGGAAACAGAAGCAAAGCTTGACGCTGCAATCGATGATTTCCGTAAGTCTTTCAAGACTTCTGCTGGTAAGCCATTGGTGGTGAAGGATTCTTTGCCTCCTGCAGAAAATCCAGCTCCTGTCGAAAAAGAGAAGCTTGTAGCTAAGCCGAAGTCCGACGCTCGCGAGTCTGGGGAGAAGTAACGTATGTCCTCCCAACTTGCATTGAAATCGAGGATTATTTCTACGCAGTCCTTGGGTAAAATCTTCAAGGCTCAGGAAATGATTGCGTCCTCACATATCGCCAAGGCGCGAGATATCGCTTTGAACGCGAAGCCGTATAGTGACGCGATTTTCGATGCCGTGCAGGCGTTGGTAGCTCATCATGAGGCAAATATTAAGCATCCTATTTTTGGTAAGGAGCATTCCGGCAATCGCGTAGCGGTTCTTGCACTTACTTCTGATCGTGGAATGGCAGGTGCTTTTACGTCTTCGATTATTCGTGAGACTGAGGCACTTCTTGCCAAACTAGATTCTGAAGGTAAGCACGCGGAGCTGTATGTGTACGGTCGTCGTGGAGCTACATACTACAAGTATCGTAATCGTGATGTGGCTGGAACTTGGGAAGGATCTACAGATCATCCTGATGTCAGTATTGCAGAAAAGATTTCAGATACTTTAATGGATGCTTATATGACATCAGAAGAAGACGGTGGCGTTTCAGAACTGTACATAGTTTTCACTGAATTTATCAACATGGTCAGGCAGAAGGTGCGTACGTTGCGTATGCTTCCTGTAGAGCTGGTTCCGTTGAAAGACGGTGAAGAATTTGCTATGCATCGTCCTGATTATGAGGCTGCTTCTGGCCCTTCAGCGTCACTGTCGTCTACGAGTGCAGTTTCAGCTCGTGAAGAGGCTGTGAGTCGCAGCAATCCTGACGCTGTTGAATATTGTTTCGAGCCAAGCTCTGATGAAGTGCTTGATGCGGTTTTGCCTAAGTACATTCAGTCTCGTATTCATGAATGTTTGCTTACTTCGGCTGCTTCTGAGACTGCAAGTCGACAGAACGCTATGCACACGGCTACGGATAACGCGCGCAATTTGGTGGAAGATTTGACAAGGAAGCTTAATGCTTCTCGTCAGGCGTCCATTACTCAGGAACTTACCGAGATTATCGGCAGCGCTGACGCGCTGAATAACGAGGAGGAATAGGAGCATATGGTTGAGAATAAAACCACAGCACCTCCACAAGATGAAAAGGATGCTGATCCAACAGCTGGTCATGTAACTCGCGTTCAGGGTTCCGTGATTGATGTTGAATTTCCAGTAGGCTATTTGCCTGACATTTACAATGCTCTTAAGGTAGATATTGCTACTGTGGGTAACACAGAAGGCGATACTGTACATGAGATTACGCTGGAAGTTGAACAGCATCTTGGTGATTCTACCGTGCGTGCAGTGGCTTTAAAGCCTACAGACGGCTTGGTTCGTGGAGCTTTAGTACGAGACACTGGCGGCCCTATATCGGTGCCTGTTGGTGATATTACTAAAGGTCACGTTTTTGATGTCACTGGCAATATTTTGAATGCTAAGCCTGGTGAAAAGCTTGAAGTAACCGAGCGTTGGCCAATTCATCGTAACCCACCTGCTTTCGATCAACTTGAGTCTAAGACTCAGATGTTCGAGACCGGTATTAAGGTTATCGATTTGCTTACACCTTACGTTCAGGGTGGAAAGAT
>CAMYPN010000005.1 GCA_947292085.1 uncultured Gardnerella sp.
CACCACCAGACTGAGTTCCACCAGACTGAGTGCCACCACTCTGATTACCACCATTTTGCGTACCAGACGTGGTACCGCCAGGAGCAGCATTACCACTAGTACCAGCACCGCTAGTACCAGCACCACTAGTACCAGCACCACTAGTACCAGCACCGCTAGTACCAGCACCACCAGACTGAGCACCACCAGACTGAGCACCACCACTCGAACCATTATTCGCAGAAGCTACATAAACTCTACTATCTTTATCGTTATATGTAGATTTCAAAGCAGATGCACGTGACGAGTCTGGCAAATCGTAAACAAACACATACCATCCAGATCCACTGTTATCTTTCGCAGAAATATTTACATTTTCTTCAAGAACAGCAGATTTTATCTTACAGCCAACTGATTCAGAATTGCATTTGAATGAAATTCCACCATTGCCGATTTTATACTCGCCATTCATAGCTGGAACTGTCCACTCTTTAATCAAGCGATGATGTTCATCTGCCTTAGGTTCATCAGTTTCACTAGCTGGATTGTACTTATTATTTGCTTCTTTCGTAGGATTGGTTCCGCCATCGCCAACCCACCATGCACGAATATGTGCCTGAGAATCTGATTTAAACCCATAATCTGCATTGCCTTTAAATTCACCATAATCTTGAGGTAGTCCAGAAATTGTCATAGTGTTTACAATTTCTTTTCCAACTTCTACAGTATTTTCTTTTACTTTAGAAACATATTTTGGCTTAGCTTTATACGCAACTGTAGATTCTTTAGAGCCTAATTTCCCAGTTATATCACTCTCTAATAGCTTTTTACCTTTATCACTCTGCTTAGAACTGTCAATTACCCAAACCCAGGATCCAAATAATCCTGCGTCATTTGCTCCTACTTTATATTGTTCTGCTTTAGGGTCATCAACATCAGCGTCGGCAGCAGATTTATGCGCTACAACAGACACAGTTTCGCTATCTTTCGAGAAATTCGCTTGAGATGTCGCTACCTGTTTTAATCCTTCTATACCACGTATGCGCTTCACATAATCTGCTGCAGATTCGCCATTCCCACGTTCAGCAGCTTTCATGATTTTATCTAGAGAACCTACAAAGAAATAACCTTGAGCATTAATCTTCGTATCTTTATCCCAGGTTTTAAAATCTCCTGTTACAAGGTCTGTAACTTCAGCTTTTACAGTATCTCCAACATTTAATTCTTGTTTATTTACTTTTGAAACGATAGTTGGCTTAAATCTATCTTTACTTACATCAAAAGTAATTTGCTCTTTAACCTCTCTAGTTAATGGAGCTCTAAAAACATCCTTATAGTGTTCGCTCTCGAGACGTTGCGGAATCGCAACCCTATATTGAACACTAATATCAGCAACTCCATCCTCCTTAGCAGTCCACCAAATATCCGTGTCTTTATCGGTTGTAGTGAAAGTCACAGTTCCCTCAGCATTAGCGAACGATAAGGAATTGTTATTTGATGATACCGTTACAAATATTCCAGCTGCTCTTCCTTGCGAAGGATTAAGTAAGCCTAAGTGAAGTACACCTCTACCCTTTCCTGCAGTATATTCTGGCTTGGCGTAGACCCTAATAGGCGTATTTTGATATGCTTCATTCCACAATCTTTTCGATTCTTTTTCAACGACATTTGTTTCAATTCCTTCAAATCCAATATTTCGTATGGTTCTCCAAAGATCTTTATTAATATCAAATCTTTCATGAATAGCATAACCCATAGCAGCGTGTATTAAATTATCTTCACCCAAGTAGTATTTATGCACCATAGTTGCAGCAACCTGAGCATTTACTCCTTTCATCTCTTTCCAAGTACCAAGTTCTAACTCTATTGAAGTATTCCCAGATTCCATAGAATACGTTCGTCCTGATTCTACAAACCTAGAATCAGCGCCTAGCCACTCTTCTTTAACGTTATATAAATCTCCATGCCCAGATTTATACATATATCCATATCCGCCTACAACTGATGCAGAAGAAAGATTGCAGTTCATCATTGCAACTAATGTAAATACAAATACAATTATTGAAGATGTAATACTTGTGATTTTTTCGTACTTACTACTTATTTTTTTACTTCGAGCATGATAAGAACAATGCTTTATTACATGTTGTCTCATCTAAATCTCCTTATCCCAACCTGTTCACTACGAATAAATTCCGTGTGCTGAGCACCATACTTAGAGCTCATGAGTCAACTATGGAAAAAGATTTAAGATGTGTAAATATATTTTTTGCATTGTGGATACAGCCTAAGTTATCCACATTTTTATATAAATCTATGTTGATAAGTCGCAGCAAATCGACAAAACAGACCCTGCTGCAGAAACTGTACTGCGTTATTGTCCGAAGATTGGCAATCAGGGGCACTCGCGCAGAAACCATACTGCACCAGTGTCCGAAAATAATCAAAATAAGTGTTAATTACCAAAATGAGCATTAGCACATTACGTATTCTGCGCGCGCTGCAAAGCGGCAATATGCACTTAAGTCTATGATGAAAAATAAAAAATCTCAGCGGAATATGAGGACATATCCGCTGAGACATCAAAATAGCGGAGTCAGAGGGATTCGAACCCTCGAGCCGCTTACACGACTAACACCTTAGCAGGGTGCCCCTATCGGCCACTCAGGCATGACTCCAGTTGCTTCATCTAACACATGTGCGAGATAACGCAACAGGTTGCAACTATAGCACCTCTTGCGGACTGCGAAAAGACCTACGCAACACACCTTATACGGTATCTACACAAAACAAATACGTAGATTTCGAAAATATTAAGCAGGATTTTTATCACCCGAGAATGTAATGAAAACAGCACACATTACTAAAGCCATTCCGAGAACATCAATCCAAGTAGGCATTTCACCAAACCCAATACCAACAAGAGCAGCGATAGCCGGGTATAATGCTTGCATTACAGAATACTTTGCTGAAGAAACTCTTCTTAAAAGAAGCTGATCAAATAATGCTGGGAAGAATGAAGCACACACAGCAATAATTATCATTAAACCAATCAGTTTCAACACTCCACCAGATTCAGCAGCCCAGGTTGCACTCTGCTTAGGCCATATAACGTGCTGCACTGCAGGTACTCCAAGAAAAGTAGTTTGAAGAAGCCATCCTATAAACGCAGCAATACTTACACGATCAATTGCATTACTTCCCTTTGCAAGCATACGTCCAGAAACTATATACATTCCCCACATAGATCCGCCTATAAGTATTGCTACAAGACCGATCAAAAAATTAGCGTTAGATTTATCATTCACAGACGCGCTAGCAAGCACAATAATTCCGCATGCAGCAATAACTATGCCTAGTCTTTCTCTCCAACTTTTTCCAGTAATAACAGCCACCATAAGTGGGCCTACAAATTCGATTGTTACTGCAACACCTACTGCCATGCAACTTATAGCAAGATAAAACATAGTATTCATCATTACTAATGAAATACCGACCGCAACTACAATAGCCCATTCTTTAATAGTTTTCGGCAAAGAACTACGCTTATTCTTAGAAAATGGTCTTCTCCATGCGAGTAAAAGTAACGACATAAATCCAACTCGGTACCACACTGAGTAAAGTGGATCAAGCTGACTAAACGCAACTTTCGCTACCGATGTCGCTAAATAAACCATAGCAGCTTCAACAACAACTATAAGTAATACCGGCATGCGATTTAGTATGCTAACTACCATTCGCTTCATACTGAATACAGTACACGAAGTCAATACTTTTACTAAGAATCGGTTGTTACGTAATAAATTTTCTGAAAGTTTTGCAACACGCAGTAGACAAAATCGAACGTTTGTTCTATTCTCAATATATGAGCACAGCACCTCGAGTATCTGCAGCAAAACGTGATTGGGGGCATGACACAACTGGCTGCACAATACTCCACATCGATATGGATGCGTTTTACGCGTCTCTCGAAGCTGCGCGAAACCCTGGGCTTAGAGGGAAGCCCTTGATTATTGGAACAGGTAATCGTTCTGTAGTATCAGCTGCTAGTTACGAAGCACGAAAATACGGAGTAAATTCAGCTATGCCTACAGTAAGAGCTAAAAGCCTGTGCCCAAACGGCATTTTTTTACCGGTAGATATGCCGTATTACCGTACTGTTTCCTACAAAATTTTTCGGGAAGTTCTCTCTCTTATAACCGACAAAATTGAGCAGGTTTCGGTTGACGAGTGTTACATGGACGTACGCTCAGCACTACTGCGCTGGCATACGCCCGTCGCCATTGGGGAGTGGATAAGAAATGAAGTCGCGCGCAAGTTTCATATCACTTGTTCAGTGGGGATCGCTTCCAATAAGCTTATTGCAAAAATGGCGTCTACAAACGCAAAGCCTAACGGCATGCTACTTATCCCCCAAAGTCGCAACTCCGACTTTGTGTCATTAATGCCATTGCAAGCAATACCGGGAATTGGACCATCATTAACTAAAACACTTGCCACATGGGGTATTAACAGTATTGAAGATTTGCGAAATACCGATGAGACAACATTGATGCGTATTGTTGGGTCAAAAATTACCGCGCGAACACTCTATTGTATTTCACGTGGTATCGACGACCGACAAGTCATGCCCTACGCACAAGAAAAATCAATAGGCACAGAACAAACTTTAGAAGTTGACACAACAGACATTGCAGCAGTGCAGCGACTGATCAGACACTGCTGCAATGATGTGGCTCAACAATTACGAAAACGCGAGCTTATGGCTAGAACTTTAACATTAAAAATACGCTTTAGCGATTTACATTATGTAACTCGTTCAAAGACTTTGCGCAATCCTACCGATATTGCACATGAAATGTATAAACGGGCTAGCGCACTTCTAAACGACGCAAATCCTGTTGTACATAATTATGCTATCGGAGGTGATAGCAAATGTTTGCTAAGCCCTGTAAGACTTGCAGGAATAACAGCAAGCAATTTAGTTTCAAGCAAAACTACACTTATACAACCTTCATTGAACGATATTCTTGAAGAAGATGATAGAAGTACTAAATCTGATGCTATTACATTAGTTAACGCAACTGCACTTAATTCAACTACGCGCATGAGAAACGCTGAACACGCACTAGACGCAGTAAAAGAAAAATACGGAGAAAAAATAGCTCAGCTTGGTATTTAATTACACAATCAAATAAAAGCAGTATTAGATATTTTGCACAAAATTAGTAAATTTGCAATTTTTCAAACTAAACAGTCACTAAACAAAGCCACAGAACAAAGCCACCGAACGAAACTATATTACTTATCTTCTTTACTACGCTTAGGCAACGCAGCAACACGATCCTCATCCCAACCAGAAGGTCCTGCATCTGATGCTCCGCCAAGATCACCAAGCTTGTCGAAATAGTCCTCTGCAGCATCTTTATACCATGCCCATTCTTCAGGCACATCATCCTCGTAAAAAATAGCCTCTACAGGGCAAGCAGGTTCACAAGCTCCACAATCAACACACTCGTTAGGATTTATATAAAGCGTGCGATCTCCTTCATAAATGCAGTCAACTGGGCACTCATCCACACATGCCTTATCTTTTACGTCAACACACGGTTCTGCAATAACGTATGGCATAAATGCCCTCCTTTCTGCTTTTATTTTTATGCAACTTTTCTATTATAGAACATTTTTTAAAAGTCTATAACACAAAAAGTCGGCATACGAATATAACCGTATGCCGACTTCTTGCTAAATAAATAATTTATTAATTTTGATTATTTTGCGAGGACGCAGCAGACACCTCAGCTTGAACTTCTGCACGAGCCTGCTCTTCTGTCTCTCCTTCAGCTACCTTTTCTGCAGCGGCAGCATCTTGAGCAAACAATGTTTCTACAGGAACACCAAGCTGCTTAGCCTTTCGTATTTGCCTACCAAGAAGCGAATTGCGGTAAGAGTATCCGAAGTACACAGCAAAACCAATTGCCAGCCACACTGCAAAACGAATCCAAGTCAATACAGACAAGTTAAGCATGAGCCAGAATGTAGAAAGTGCTGCAAATAGCGGAAGCCAAGGATTGCCTGGAACGCTGAACGAACGGTGCAAATCAGGCCTACGCATACGCATAATTGGCACACCTGCAGAAACAAGCAAGAATGCAGAAAGCGTACCAATATTCACCATATCTGAAAGAATGCCAATATCGAGAGTGGAAGCAACAACTGCCACAACAATACCAGAAGCAATCTGAAGTCTTGCAGGAATACCACGCTTACTTACCTTAGAGAAGCTACGTGGAAGCAGGCCATCGCGGCTAACAGCGAAGATAATTCGCGTAAGACCAAGCAGAAGAACCATTACAACGGTTGTTAAACCAATAACAATACCTAGGGAAATGATCTTTGCAGCCCAAGTAGCTCCTACAAGTTCGAAGCTTGTTGAAAGCGATGGAGAAGGCTGATTTGCTAAATCTTTGTAGGAAACCATACCGGTTGTTACGACTGCGACGAGAATGTAAAGAACGGTAACAATAAACAAACCAAGGCCGATGCCTCGTGGAATGTTCTTATGCGGATCTTTAGTTTCTTCTGCAGTAGTAGCAACTACATCAAAACCAATGAATGCAAAGAACACGAGTGCAGCACCAGAAAGAATACCTGGAATTCCATAAACAGCTGGCTGCATTCCAGTTATCCACTGCCACAAAGGCTGGCTCATAACACCAGAAACTTCTATTCCCTTAACACTGGCTGGATCTTGAGCTGGAGGCACGAATGGAGTGAAGTTAGAAGCTTTAATGTAGAAGAAGCCCACAACAACCACGAACAAAACAATACCAATCTTCAAGATTGTTAAAGCGCCGTCGAAGCGTGCAGAAAGCTTGGTGCCGATAACAAGCATAGTTGTAAAGAATGCAACGATTATGATTGGAGCCAGATCAATAGTAAAACCACCTAAATTAAAACTGGTAGTCATATTTAATCCAAATAGCTTCATTAAATCGTTAAGATAAACACCCCAGTATTTTGCGATTACTGAGCCGGCCATCAGCATTTCCAGGATCATATCCCAGCCGATAATCCACGCAATAAGCTCGCCAACTGTAGTGTAAGTGAAGGTATAAGCAGATCCAGCTACCGGAATCATTGAAGCAAATTCCGCATAGCACATTGCTGCAGCGCCACACACAATACCTGCAATAATAAAGCTAATAATTACAGCAGGGCCTGCATGGAACGCAGCTGCTTGTGCACCAACCGAGAAGATACCGGCACCAACAGCAACAGCAACACCCATAACTGCCAGATCCCAAGCGTTTAAAGTTCGTTTCAGATGACGATCGCCATCCATCGTCTCTGCGATAGTCTGTTCAACAGACTTTTTTCTTAATATTTGCATAAGCTTGCACTTTCGTTGAGGATAAGTGGTATATAGGGTTTTTAATAAGATTAACCGAAAAATACAAACACGGGCACCAAAGTAGCGCCCGTGCCGTAATTTTTACGATATTAAATATGCATACTACTGTGATAACCGTAAATATACAACTAATTATACGAAAATTATCAGAAAAATATTAAGTATTTAACTTTAAATTATTTTGTATTATCCTTTTTTATGTTTAATTGCATACCTATTATTACGGGTTCTGGCACTAATGTTACGTTAAAAACTCGCTTAACTCCGAAAATAATTATATTTGCTAAATTTTCTATATCTTTTGCAGACGCACACGATCTATTTGTTAAAGCCAAAGTGTGCAACGAAGATAATCCTGCAGGAGAAACACCACAGACGTGTTTTTGACAACTAGCATCATCCTCATCAGATTCAAGCCTAAATCCTTTATGGAATCCGGCGTGGTCGATAAGCCAAGCTGCAGAAGTTTTTATTCCATGAGAACCATCTTGCGTTATTGCATCAAATTTTGGAGCATCTTCTGGTAAAGCATCGGCTTCAGCAGCACTAAGTATTGGATTCATAAAGAAGCTGCCGCAACTGTGACGATCACTATAAATATCATCACCCTCATGCCATACACCAGTTACATAATCCTCTTCTTGAAGTTTAATAGCGTTTTCTACACCCAACTTACTTTTAGTGCCGCGCATATATTCATTCTCATAACGAGTAGCATCTTCTAGCATTCCTTTTGAAGCTCTAACACGCAAAACTTCACGACGGATTGAATTTGTACTCATTCGTGAGCCTACTTCTACTCCTAACGCTCGCGCAAGTTGACTGTGTGCCACTGTGCCCATTTGACTATGACGCAGACGGAATGTTACTGATAACACAATGTAGCGCGGTGTAGGAAAATACTCATTATTTGGCACACCAGGTGTCTTATACATACTCTGTTTAAGACTCGAAGTACGGTATCCAAATTTGAGATCTTCACTAGACATTTCGCACGTAACTTTTGATTTACGATCCCAAACTTCCACAGAAACAACACTTTGAGACACTTCTTGGCCATATGCACCAATATTCTGCACCACAGACGCACCAACAGTTCCTGGCACTCCAGAAAGCCCTTCAACTCCCTCTAAACCAAGTTCTATTGTGTGAGATACAAAATCATCCCAATTGCATCCAGCTTCCGCATTAACTTCCACAATATAAGCACCAGTTTTTGCATCAATTCTGTCTTCTGCAGGTAACGCTTCGTCTAATACGCTTATATTTCTGCGAGCATCTCTTACGACTACTCCGTTAAACGAATCATCACTGACGAGCATATTAGAGCCACCGCCAATAACGCATAATGGTAAACCAGATTCATCTGCTGATTCTACTGCTTCAATTACTGCGACTCTACTTGTTGGTTCCACAAAATGCGCAATACTACCGCCGACACCAATAGTTGTTAAATCTGCAAAAGTTGGATTCTTACCAGAAGATTCTTGCATAGCCATGGATTCAATCCTAACAGCACTAAATAACAAAAACCCCGCACAAAGCGGGGTAATAAGTTTCTATCTGCGAACCGCCTAACTAGAAATATAACTGAAGCGGTTTAAGCTCTACGCAGTAAGCTGAAAGTTTCAGCGGGTCTCGCGATGAAGCGTATGCTTACCGCAACGTGGGCAGAACTTATTCAACTCAAGACGATCCGGCGTATTACGACGATTCTTCGTCGTGATGTAATTACGCTCCTTGCACTCCGTGCATGCCATCGTAATGCCCGGACGGATATCGGCGCTCTTGCTTGCCATTTCGTTCACCTCTACAATTCATTGTTGGCCAGCCAGTCTCCTACTGGCCGTTGTAGCGAGGAAGAGACTCGAACTCTTGACCTTACGATTATGAGTCGTACGCTCTAGCCAGCTGAGCTACCCCGCCAGAGAGCCTCGAGTGAGAATCGGACTCACGACCTCTTCCTTACCAAGGAAGTGCTCTACCACTGAGCTATCGAGGCGTGGCGGGTAGTGGATTCGAACCACTGAAGCACGAAGCGGCTGATTTACAGTCAGCTCCCTTTGACCACTTGGGAAACCCGCCAGCAGTCTCCGTAAGAAGTGAACTTCAAACGGCAACTTTGTTATTTTGCCACGAGAACGCGACTAATGCAAGTCTAAGACACGCCGATAGACGCACATAAACCCACTATTTTCAACAATCCCTTGCAAAATAATTTAATTATTTTAGCGAAAAACCGTCATTTTTCAGTTTTTGGCACACTTTAATTACTCGATCATTCGCCTCAACTTCTCCTAGAGAAATACGAATGCCGTCTCCAGAAAATGCTCGAACAGATAATCCAGACTGCACGAAATACTCATTTGCACGCTCAGTATCTGCGCCGAAAGGCATCCAGAAGAAGTTTGCGTAAGGATCAGCAATATTCCACCCCTGCTCTCGCAAGGACTTAACTACACGCTCTCTCTCGCCAACAATTGCATCTACACGCTTATGCATCTCGCAAGTAGCATCTTCTTCCAAAGACGCCAAAGCCGCAACCTGCGCAATCTGGCTTACACCAAACGGAACAGCAACTTTACGCATACCTTCTACAACTTCAGCATTTGCAACAGCGTAACCGATACGCAATCCTGCTAATCCATAAGCTTTAGAGAATGTCTGTGCAACTACAACGTTTGGATACTCTTTATACAGTTTTATGCCGTCAGCTGTGCCTTTTGAAGTGTTGAACTGTACATAAGCTTCATCCATAAGAACAAGTACATCTTTTGGCACCGCTTCAAGCACTCTGCGAGCATCTGCATCGCTAAGAGCATTGGAAGTTGGATTATTTGGATTATTTAGAATAACAAGCTTCGTGTGCTCATTTACAGCATTGATAATTCCATCAATATTATGCGAACCATCTGCAAGATTTGGAACCTTAACACTCGTAGCGCCTGAGCCAGATACAATAATCGGGTATGCTTCAAAACTTCTCCACGGATACACGACTTCGTCGCCAGGGCCAGCAACCAAATTTACAAGCTGAGTAATAACTTCGGTAGATCCACAGCCAAGTACTACCTCGTCAGGAGTAACACTGTAGAGTTTCGCTATGCGCTCAACTACATCTATACCGCGCATATTTGGATATCGATTAATAACATTAAGCGCTGTTTTGCTTATCGCTTGCTTAACGCTATCTAATGGTTCGAATGGATTTTCATTACTTGAGACTTTATATGCGCGAATACCATCTAATTTAGGAGCCGGACGACCCTGCTTATAACTAGGGATAGTATCTATTACGCTTCTGTGTTTGTATGTCATACTTCTCTATGATACTCACGAATCGTGTAATAAATAAAGCGCATCGCATAAAGAAAACGCTGGAAACTACATTATCGTAATTTCCAGCGCAAATAAGTTAACGTTCGCAGCCTAAACAACTATCTTAAAAAAGAAAGCGAAAAGGCAACTGACAAAACTATTTTAATTAGCCAAGAATAGCAAGCACATCACGCGAAGAGACGATCAAATAATCCTCACCTTCATAGTGCACTTCTGTTCCGCCGTACTTGGAGTAAAGAACTTTATCGCCGACTTTAACATCCATAGGAATTCGCTCGCCCTTGTCGTCGCGACGACCCGGTCCTACAGCAAGAACTTCGCCCTGCTGTGGCTTTTCCTTGGCATTGTCTGGAATGTACAAACCGGAAGCAGTTTGGGTCTCCGCCTGAGCCTGCTTAACAATAATCTTATCTTCCAACGGTGTGAGCTTAATCGACACTGTCGCCACCTCTTTCTTACGAGAGATTAATCCATTCGCGCAAACACAAACTCGATGAGGCTGACG
Source organism: uncultured Gardnerella sp. (assembly GCA_947292085.1). GTDB lineage: Bacteria > Actinomycetota > Actinomycetes > Actinomycetales > Bifidobacteriaceae > Bifidobacterium. The sequence goes on from CAMYPN010000005.1 coordinate 11,238, forward strand.
ATCACATCTACTTCATATTTACGCTCTGTGTCTCATGGTACCGCGAAATTAGCACTCTGCCAACTAGAGTGCTAATTTTTTATTAAGAAATTTATATTATTTATTTACGCTACCTGCGGCGGCTTGCTAAAACCTCACGTAAATTGGCAACTCCGAGCGAATCTGCAGAACTATCTGGAGCCTCAACCTTAGCTTGTTTTTCGCTATTATGGAACTCTTCTACGGACTTATCTGCAGAATTAGCTGCAGACACAGCTACAGGCTTACTAGGAACAGCTTTTGCAACTTGCTTAGTTGACTTAATTTCTAAGCTTTCTGGAGCACTACTTGCTGCTGATTTTTCTGTTTTCTCTGAATTTTCAGCAGATTTAGAATAATTAGCAGAGGATTTTGAACCCAGAGAGAAAGATATTAAATCCTGCTTTTCAGATTGCGCAGAAGCTGCTAAATCAAACGCGTCTAAAGCTTTAGAAGCTCTAACTTCACTAATCTCGTTAGTTGAGTCATCATATGAAGTCTTCTCAGACTGCTCAACATTCTTAGTCTGCTCAACCTGCTCAACCTCATCTTTATTACTACTCTGAGTAGAATCCTTCAACGACGAAGAATCATTAGACTCAGAAGTAGAAAGATTAGAAACAGGCACTTCATTTGATTTTGCCGCGTCAGCAACGTCAATTACTTCCATATTTTCATCGCTACGCATAGAAAGTCCACGCTTACGAAGCGCTTCTTCGCGATCTTTCATAGTGCGACGCAATGCAACGCGAATCTCACGCGCTTCCATAATAGAAGTTTCTGTACTGTCTCTTACTGCTTGGCAATCTTGCACATAATTCTGATTGCTATAAGAAGAATTTTCATATGAAGCATTACGGTAGTCAGTATTTCCACTACTGTAATCTTCGCGATTTTCTTTTACGGAATTAGTTTTATTAATAGTCTTGCCGTATTCAGATTTCTTTGCATCAATAAAATCAGAAGCACCAGCAGTAATAGCTTTTACCGTGTTCACAAAGCTATTAACCATGCCAAAACGATCATCATTCTTGGTTATAACTTGCTCACTAACATTAGTAACATTTGCTGTTACTACACCATCAGCGTCTTTTTTTCGCATACTTGCCACGCGCGCTTCCCAAGCACGAGCATGTTTAGAAGCACGAGCGCCACAAACCAACACAATCGCTAAAAATGCTAACGGTATAAGCGCAAAAGCTGGAGAATACAATCCTCCAAAACCAACCAAGGCAACGAGAAAAGTTAGAACCGATAAAGCCAACACAAGCATGCAACGACGGCGCACAGCAGCACGCCTTAAACTACGAATATGATTTATATACTCTTTTGTAAATCTTTGTTTACGCTCTGTTTTTTGCTCAGTAGGTTGCATATCAACCCCTTTCGCCGTAGTCCTGGTTCCATCACACACGCGAGTGGCACTCCACTCATCAACAAGATGCAGTGAAGGCGAGTACCTATCCTCGCGATGTTCAAGTATGCTTTTCATACCATTAACCGTGTGCTTAGGCAACCACCCAAACCATAAGGCTACGAGGATGATCAACACAAGCAAAGCACTGACCGATTCATAACCCATAGATACAAATATAAGTAGTGAGCGGGATGTGCAAGCTGTAATAGGAATCGGCGTGTCGCAATTTATATCATCTTTAAGCGTGCCGAACGTATAAGCTGTCTTATTATTGACTAGGATATTTGAAGGAATAGAAAGTTACTAATACTTACAGATTTTGCTTTTGTTAGTTAAAACATTTCGCAAAGTCGTAACTGATTTTTTGATTATAAATGCATATCGGAGGAACCGTTGCCTACTTATCATTACCGTTGCAAGCAGTGTGGATACGATTTTTCGGAACATCAGGATTTTTCAGATGACCCTATTACTATTTGCCCACAATGCGGCAAAGAAACAGTGCGTAAGATTTATTCAGCACCTCCTATTAATTTCAAAGGTAGTGGATTCTATCGCACTGATAAATAATAAAAATAAGTAATAAAAAATAATTTTTTTAAGAACGCTTATATTGATCCGTAAAAGGATTGCAATATAAGCGTTTTTTAGTATAAATACCCTGTATCCACAATGCATATTTTTTATTGCAATAGCTCGAAACATACGAGAAGATGCTTGCATGAGTATGAATTTTTCTTTATTTACAGCAGAAACTAGTCCTCTGAAAACAAATGGACTTGCGCGTAGACGGCAACGTGCCTTTCTTCGCAAAATAATTATCGTATTTTGTGCAGGAATTATGAGTTTACTTGTTATCTCAACTATTATCTCTTCTCAAGCTACACAAACTATACCAATTGCAATTCGTCATATTGCACAGGGAGAACACATAAGTAAAAGCGACATACAGTATGTACAAGTACCACAACACTCCGTTTTTAATAATGTTCTTTCCGAAAAAGATAGCTATAAGGATTTGGTAGCAACTTGCGATATTAAATCTGGGATGCCGCTTTTTAGAAACACCACAAGTAGATCTCCAAAAATACCGAAAGGATTTACAGCACTTGACTTAAATTTGGCGAGCGCAGATCACTCTCTTATACCTGGAAAACGTATAACTATTGCTTTTAGCAAAGTAACTGCAGATACATCTCAAGCAAAAAACGGCAATACTGAGGATGATCAAGACGACGATTTTAAAGAGCATGAGGGAGATAATCAAAGCATGGATGACGAAAGCAACAGCATAGACGAAAGGTATGTTGAAACAATACGTCACGCTCTTGTAGTCTCAATAAGCTACCAGCAGCATCATAGTCAAGCAACTCTTGCTATGCCAGCTAAAGATGCTCTTAAAGTGCTAAATGCGCAAGCAATAAACAGTTCGCTATCTATAGTTGCAATACGAGAGTAAAAGCAATATTAAAAATCAGCTTTCCACTCAATACTCAAGTACAGAATTATCTTCCTCGCTCAGAAAACACAGCCCAGTGAGGAGGTAGTTCGCCTAATATTCGATTATCGTCATCACTCTGTTTTTGCTCAACAGTTTGCATATCGGAAGGCTCGAGCTTTACGCCATCTGCGTCGAAACGTTCAGAACCTTTGCGCACTACGCGAGTATGTTCGCGAGGTGAACGTCGATTTGGATTATAACCACTCACTTCTCGTCACCGTAAAGCTCTCCGAGTCTAGAAACTACTCGATCTACTTCTTTTTCAGGATTTACGAATGCTCCAACACTCCACACGTTCATAACAGACCATCCGAGTGATTCCAAATCCTGAACCATTATGCGGTGACGTTCACGAGTAGATTGCACGCTCATAAACTGCGCATCGTCAGTCAAAATCGCTACAGCAAAAGGTTTATTTGAAAGACCAACGGCCAGCGGTATACGAAGTCCACGATCAAAACCGTAATTTAACGCAACTTTCAATCCGCGAGCGCGTATACGTTCCGCTAGATCTGAGAACAGAACGTTTCCTACAGCTGCGGCTTCAGCTTTAGCAGTTACTGCAGCAAATCCTTCTTCATCTTCTGGTCTAAGAGGATCATCACCAAGCTGTTCTGCCCAAATAAGCAATTCTTTAAGAAGTTTTGGACCTTCCTGATGAATTCTGTCATCTTCCATATCTTTAGAAGTAAAGGCACATACAATATCCAAGTGACGTTTAGCTAAAGCCAAAGCGTCAAGAAGCATTCCACTGCCGCCTTCTTCTTCCAAAATGCCAAACTGTTGCAAAAGTCTTCCGTGAGATGTTTTTGCGTAGCAAAGTGAAAGTATTACATCAGTTGCTACAGCTCCTGGAGCCTCATGAATGCTCACTAGTCGCACATGGCGTAAGAAGCGAGCCATGTTGTCATCTTTAATAGCAAGAGACTTTAACTCTGCTCCTAGTCGACTACGGAACACGTTTGTAAGTGTTACTACTGCAAGAACGTAGCTTGATGGAACCACGGTGAAAGTTTTCGCACGTTGCTCAATGAGTGAAACAACTTCATCTATTTCTCGTTGACTACTTTCGATCAAACCAGTTGACATTACTGGCACACCAGTAGCTTCAATCTGATGCAAACGAACTTTTCCTTGCAAACGCTCAACAGGAATATCGTGTCGAAGTAAACCATATCCGTGTTCTTCAAGGAAATTAGCTAAACGCAGCGAACGCCTCGATGCTCGAGATTCTACTGTAACATTCGGAAGAATATTAATCAGCGCATTTAAACTTTGCGAGCTAACAGTCTTTTTATGAGCTAACACAACTACTTGCTTAGCGCGCGCAAGAATAGAAAGAAGCTCAAGATTATTCATATGCTCTGCGGCATCTATTATAACCGTGTCAACAATTGGACTGCACGATGTGAGCATTACAAGAGTAGACGGCATAGCAACAAGAATTGGCTTAGCTGCTAACACAATATCTTTGTGATTTTTAAGTAGATTTTTAAGAGTAATACCAGCTCTGTTACTTGCGAGCATAGTATGAAGCTGATTAGCTTCTTGTGTACGCGAAAATAGCAAATCACAAAGTTTCTTCATGCTTTCCTGTTGAATCATAGGACCAACAGAACGAACATGCTCGGTATCGACTTGTACGAAACGGTCAGAAGCATCTTGTAAAGCAGAACCATCTTGATTAGAAATAATCGCTGAAGAACTAACGATATCTTCAAAAACAGTAGTCCACCATGCTAAGTGAATTTCTCCGTCCAATGCTTCACCAGTTACTTTACGATGACGCAAATCGTTTACTAAATCAGATAAACCGACGCTCTTAAACTCACTTTCGAGCTTGCAGCGTCCAGGTAAAGTATCTAAAGCAGCGCGATCATCATGTAGGTCTTGCAAACGGTTATCGAGTTGAGCAAACTCAATATTTTCAAGATCTGCACCAAGTTTTGTAGTTGCAAGTACTGTATCAAGTGCTACAAGGTGACGAGCAAGCATTTCTTGAGTGCTAACTATTTCGTCTAATTTTGGTGGTAGTACAGGCCAGCCTCCATGAGGTACGAACATGCGCCATTGATCTGCCTGCTGTGACACGATTTTCAGTGCTTCATGAAGATCGTCGACTTTTGCTCCAACTCGTAGCATATTACGAGCTTCTTTAACGTAATGTCTACGCTGCCAGAAGCCCATAACAGTACCCTCAGCTTTTCGCACAGCTTTAGGCTTGCTTGCCTCTATCATGGCGTCTAAGTCACGCTCAAAAATTTCAGGCTGGAAAACGTCCAGAACTCTACGCAAATTTTTAAGTACACTAACCTGCCTTCCCCATTCCCGAGCAGTAGAAGGAACTGGGAATCCACAGCTTTGTACAGTAGTTTTTACTTGTTCTCTAGTTGCAGGAAGAAGTTTAAGAAGCAAATCAACTACACGCTGATAAACTGCTACAGCTTCGCCTTCATCAAAAACAGACGCACCAAACCAAGGTGTATCATCAGGCTGAACCGTAAACTCACCAAGCTCATCAGCTTCATGAAGTTTTTGTACCCACTTGTCAAGATCATTAGCAAGAGACCTAGCAGCGTCAACATCTAAACGCACATGAGTAGAAGGATGTGAAGGGAGCATTGCAATAGCAGCCAAATTTTGCATAGTCTGGTATGCGGAAACACCCCAGCTCTCATTTACTCCATGCAAATCACCAAGGTATCTTGTTAATCGAGAGCGAACTCCTACAAGCTCATCAGCAACCTGCTCAAAACGAGATGTTGCTACACTTTGCCGCGCACCTACTGCAGCAATAAGCTGTGAATCAATATGTTTTGCAGCATGACCGTCAGATACGTCAAGAGAAAGAGAAGAAATTTCGTTATCGCTTAAAGTACGCCTAAATCTGCGTTGCTGTTCTATAACATTTGGCACGTAAAGCACAGAACGTCCGAGAAGAGCCGAATGTGATGCTATTGCACTAGCAACATTAGTGGAATCCGATCCTGCATCAACATCAATAAAAAGCGAAGTTCCTTTTGCAACAAGATCCGCGGCGTAACGCACACTGTTATCAACATCTCCGACTTCGTACTCATTGTGAGGATCCGCATCGAACGGGCTGTATTCTTGTTTATTTTCCGCCTTAAGTTCATTTGCAGCGTACTCATCACCAGCTAAAGCGTCAATTACTGTGTTACCTACACTTCCAGCTTGTAACGCTTCAAAAATTTTGTCACTTTCTGAAAGGAATCTTGAACCTGCGTCTGTAAAGCAGCCGAGAATAATATCTCTTTCAATATCAAAATCTGGGAACGCACGACGAGCCTGCTGGCAGATTGCTTCAAAAACTACTGAAGTTTCTGGCGTTCCACTCTCGTAATTAGAGCCGTCAAAAAGTACTTCTTCTCGCAAATCAATTCCACGCTCTTTTAGTCTTACTACAAGCGAATGGTTAAGACCAACGTTGCCAGAGAAGCAGATTGTTGCAGCAGTCTCATCTTTTGCAGTATCTCTTACTACGTGCACTGGATACGTGAGTACAGGAACGTGATTTCCATTCCAAGAAGCTACGCCAACTACAAGCGATAGTTCAGAAACGCCGCTTTCATGCGCTTTTGCATCTCTATCTTCAAAAACTCTCTCAAGTCTTCTTCCTGCAGCTCGCAACATTCCAGCATCTCTAAATAACGCTTTTAATGTCACTTTTCCGCTTGCAAAAAGCTGAGCTATACCAGATGGATGAGCGTGAGTTAATTCCAACTGTGCCTGCAGTTTTGTAATATCTTCTAGCGGAGAAGGCGTAAGTTGCAACTGGTACTGTTTACGCCACTCTTGTATGCGCTGCAACGCTTCAGCTCTAGCGGCAGACACTGACTGCCTGTTAGACTCATCCCTGCTTAGAAATACACTGCGTTCTGTTGGCGAAGCATTTCTATCCTGCAAATCTTGTGGAGAATTATTCAAATCTTTTGCTTCGTTCATACCATTAATATTGCTCATACTGATTCTCTCACTTTGTTGCACTCATCGTCACTTGTAATCGTCTAGTTTTAATAATATCCACGAATCACTGGCCTATAGCTTTACGGTAAGCACTATATCCCTCATTGTGGGCTAATGCTTTTTCTACATCACTGTTACCGGAAGCTGCTAGCCAAGCATACAAATCATCGTACAATCCTGGATTTTCTGCAAGGAATGGAAGTAGTTCGCGATATTTTGCCATCTCAAACTGTTCCGAAAAATCTGCACTATTTTTAGCTTCTTCAGAAGTAAATCCTCCTGCTTCAACTAAATCTTGATGAGTATCAAACTCGCCTTTTGAAACTTTATCAAATACAGATCCTGGTTCAAAAGCTGGTTTATAAGCTGTATCAATATCTTCACTATCAACGATTCCTGCGGTTTCTGCAGTTTCAGCAATTTCTACAGATTCCGGAGATATTTGAGATACTGGATACGCCTGAGACATTTGCGCTTCCAGATCAACTTGTTCGTCACTTACTTGTGCGTTTGCTTCCGGAGTAGTTTCTGCATTTACTTCAGTATTTACTTCAGTATTTACTTCAGAATTATTATCTCCTTCATACTGATTATCATCATTTTGACCGTACAAAGATTCAGACTGAGATATTGCAGAATTAGCAAACATTGCTGCTTGCATCATATGCTCATCTTCCACGTTATCATTCTGATTACTGTAAGTGTTTTCAACAGATTCAGTATGCTCTGACTTATCCTGAGAAATCTCAGCTTGAGCATCATCAAAAAGATTACGAGGCTCAACAGGTTCCTCTTTCTGTTCCATAACTACAGGAAGAGTTACATTATTATTTTCTAATAAAGCTCCAGAATTCAATGCCGCATTTACTGCAGAATCTGCACCATTATTATGATTCCACGACAATCCCGGCTGAGAAACAGACTGCGCGTGGAATATTCCCGTAGGTTCTCCAGCTCGCAAATCAAGTATTTGATCTACAGAAAGATCAGAAGCATCCGGTTCCTTACGCGCTGAATCAGTAGCATAGGAGAACAAATCTTTTACATGCTCTCCAGAATCAGCATCTTCTTCGATACGTACGAAATCTATAGGAACATCACCGAATTGCATTCGCATAAGAGTATCTGGAAGCTGGAAGTCCACTCCTGATTCCAAACGCATCAAATTACCATTATTGCCAACTACGTAAGTGCCGTTTGTAGAATCAAGATCGCGTATAGTCGCAACTCCCTTTTTATCTACAATAAGTAGTGCGTGACGCTTAGACATAGAACGCTTATTATCTACTATGTCTAAGCGTTTGAAACCATCTTCGCGCAAAGGACGTATAGGCTTTCTACCTATTTCTACTGACTCACCAGCACCTACTCGTGCTTGCTCTACTCCGCCCACGGTAATCATCCAGCGCTGCACGGTTTGTCTCTCACTCACCTAACCTGCTCCCTTCAAAAAACACACTACTTACTATTGTGTCATGCTTTATGTATATTGCGCTAGTTTTTATCGATTTTATACACAAGAGCAAGAAGTCTACCCTCGTGAGATTTTCCAGCTAAACTAGCGCGACGATGAGAATACCAGAGTGGATTTTCAAGAGTACACATTGCGTTCTGCAATTCACGCATACGATTGGATAAAGATTGTCCCTCTCCATCTACTTCGCAAATTGTGCGCAATTCCTCATCTTCAGATAAATATTGCGTTGCAGCTGTAACTCGCGGTAAAGCGTCAACAATATTCGCTACTCCTGCGAGCGCTAAATCTATTCTCGCAGCTTCAGCAATATCAATACCGATTCCACCAAAACGCGTTTGTGTTACAGTTTGCGGATATCTTTTTTCAAAGTCTCGTGCTATTTCATCACCAACTTCATAACAATTTCCGCAAATGCATGGACCGAGCACTGCTGTTATGCGAGAACGCTCAGCTCCCTTTTCACACATTGCGTCAACAGCAGAATCAAGCACTCCAGCCATCAATCCTTTTCGTCCGCAATGCGCTGCTGCAATAATTCCAGCTTCATCGTCAGCAAGCAAAACAGGTAAGCAGTCTGCAGCAAACATGCCCAAAGCGAGAGAGCAGGCTGTAGAAACTTGTGCATCCGCATTAATTCTCAATGTAGAATCTGCGAAACCTGTTGCATCAAAACCGTAGTCTGTATTCCATGAATCAACTATGGTGTCTGCATCGAATACGTTCCTGCCATGAACTTGGCTAACTAAGCATAAATCTGCTTTTATAGCTCTCTGCAATGCGGCTCGATTACTGGCGACCGCTTCTACGCTATCTCCTGCGCGTCCACCTAAATTAAGTGAAGCAAATGAACCTTCAGATATACCTCCTAGTCTCGTAGTAAAAACTGCTTGCGTGCGAGACCCTAAGGCTACTGGGATTGTTACTGGTATTGGTAGTCCTTTATCATCCTCATGCGGAAGCGGCATACCTGTTACGCTTGTTTCTTGCATTTTAGTGTTTTCTTTCAGCCTAAATAAGCCAACTCTTCATTACTTAATTGCAAATCTGAAGCTTTCAAACTATCTAAAATTGTGGCCGGTCTGTGTGCTCCAGGAATTACAAATACGTGATCGCCTTTAGCGAGTTCCCAAGCCAAAACTACTTGCTGATAACTTACGTTATGATTTTCTGCAACTTTGCGGAATGGATCGAAAAGATGCTCATCATAAGGGTGACGGAATCCACCAAGAGGACTCCAGCAAACAAAAGCAATTCCAAGCTTTTCGCAATATTGCAAAGTATCTTCATTCTCTAAATGAACTGGAGAATATTGATTTTGTACTGCTACTAGCTTTTCTCCTAAAATGTTGCGAGCGATATCGATTTGCTCTACAGAAGCGTTAGAAATACCGATTTCTCGAGCAACGCCTTCATCAAGCAACTGCTGCATTGCTTCAATAGACTCATTGTATGGAACTTCTGGATCTGGTCTGTGGAAGTAAAGAAGATCAATAGTGTCAACTCCTAAAGCCATTGCGGACTCTTTGGCATGCGCAATCAAATGCTCTGGTTTGCCATCCTTACCCCATGTTGGTCGTCCGTCGGTAAAGTTACGGAAGTGACCGACTTTAGTAGCAACCAGAATAGAAGATTTGTCACCCTTCCAGCTTTCTAAAGCCTCACGAACAAGCTTTTCACCAGTTTGTTCCTCGCCGCCAGAGCAGTAATATGCCCAAGCTGTGTCAATATGCGTACAACCTGCATCAAGAGCCGCATGAATTGTTTCAATACCCATGTCATGGCCAAGATTGTTTTCTATTGTTAAAGGCATTTCGCCAAAACCAATAGCAGTTGTATCAAATGAACCTAACGCACGATGCATAACCATAAGTCACCCCTACTTTGACGGTAATTAAAATTTCTTATTTTAACCTATGTTTTTATAATATTTTATTGCAGAGATTGCATAAAGCATTATTTACTAGAAATGCCCTCAAAAGCAGACGCAATTTGAAGGCATTTCTACAAGTTATTTAATTATTAACTATCGATTAGTATTTAGCTTTTTCGATAAGTTTTATGCGATTAGTCCTCTTCAAATGGATCAAAATCGCGGCGAACACGACGGCGAGGACGCTCAGTACGTTCTTCTCGAGCTGCGCGATACTCGTCATAATGATCATCGTCAGCTGCGTAACGTGGGTTGCGATCCAAGCGACGATCTCCCGAACCACGGCGAGGACGCTCATCGCGATCGGAACGATTAGAACGGTCATCTCTATGACCGTCATAACGGTCGTCACTAGAACGGCGGCGAGGACGCTCATCAAAATCATTGTCACCATAACGACCAGCACGATCCGAACGCTCACCGCGATCATCGTTTCGATCTTCATAACGATCAGAACGGCTGTCGCGATCAGAATATCTGTCGTCACGACGTTCATCGCGCATGCGACGGCGAGGACGCTCATCACGATCATCTTCACGACGGTCGTCACGCATACGGCGACGAGGACGCTCATCGCGATCAGCGTGATCGTCACGATCTGAACGAGAACGACGATCGGAATTATCAGAACGCTCACCGCGATCATCGCGAGAACGACGATCATTGCGATCTGCTGGAGCTGATTCTTGATTCTCAAAACCTGGAATTGCTAAGGATATCTTTCCGCGCTCATCTACGCTTTGTACGATAACTTCAACGCTATCGCCTTCTTTAAGAACATCCTCAACAGTGTCAATACGTTCGCCGTTTGCTAAATTGCGAATCTGCGAAATATGAAGCAAACCGTCAGTTCCAGGAGTCAAATTTACGAAAGCACCAAAGCTAGTGGTCTTAACTACCTTACCGGTGAAAGTTTCGCCAGCCTTTGGCACGCGAGGATTTGCAATAGAATCGATGATTTCCTTCGCCTTCTCGGCAGCTTCTCCACCTTCAGAAGAGATGTAAACTGTACCATCATCTTCAATAGCAATCTCAGCACCAGTTTCTTCCTGAATCTGGTTAATCATCTTGCCCTTAGGACCAATAACTTCACCGATCTTATCTACAGGAATTGTGGTTGTGATAATGCGTGGAGCGAACGGGCTCATCTCAGCTGGGCAATCAATGCACTCGTTAATAACTTCAAGAATCGTTGCACGAGCTTCGTGAGCCTGCTGCAAAGCGGCAGCCAAAATATCAGCTGGAATACCATCAAGCTTAGTATCAAGCTGCAAAGCAGTGATGAACTCGGAAGTACCAGCAACCTTGAAGTCCATATCACCGAAAGCATCTTCTGCACCGAGAATATCGGTCAAAGTCTTGAAGATATGCTTTCCATCAACATCGCCAGAAACCAAGCCCATAGCGATACCAGCAACTGGAGCCTTCAAAGGCACGCCAGCTGCAAGCAAAGAAAGCGTAGAAGCGCAAACGGAACCCATAGAAGTAGAACCGTTGGAACCAATAGCTTCAGATACCTGACGAATAGCGTATGGGAACTCTTCGCGTCCAGGCAATACTGGAACCAAAGCCTTCTCTGCTAAGGCACCGTGACCAATTTCACGACGCTTTGGAGAACCTACACGACCAGTTTCACCAGTGGAATATGGAGGCATCTCGTAGTTGTGCATATAACGCTTGGTTTGTGGACCAGAAAGCGCATCAACCTGCTGTTCCATCTTAAGCATGTTCAAAGTAGTTATGCCCAAAATCTGGGTTTCACCACGCTGGAATAAAGCAGATCCGTGAACGCGAGGAACAACATCAACTTCTGCAGAAAGTGTACGAATATCGCGCAAACCACGACCATCAATACGGTAGTCTTCAGTCAAAATGCGACGACGAACGATCTGACGCTGCAATTCCTTAAATGCGTTGCCGAGTTCCTTTTCCTTTTCGGCTTCGTCCATATCAGTGAACTCTTCGGCTATTGCAGCACGCACGCCTTCTTTAATTTCCGCAATGCGATCCTGGCGTGGAAGTTTTTCTGCAATTGAAAGAGCCTCATCCAAATCTTTATGCGCGATTTCGTCAATACGTGCGTAAAGTTCGTCAGTATACTCTGGGAAAAGCTGGAATTCCTTAGTTTCTTTAGCTGCAATACGCTTCAACTCGTTCTGAGCGTCGCAAATAACCTTAATAAATGGCTTAGCAGCTTCCAAACCGCCGGCAACAACTTCCTCATCTGGCTTAGTTTGACCCTCATTGTAGATCAAATTCCAAGCGTTCTTACCAGCACCAGCTTCAATCATTGCGATTGCGACATCACCGTTTTCAATAACGCGACCAGCCACAACAATTTCAAATACTGCACGCTCGCGCTCGCTCCAGCGTGGGAATGCAACCCACTGGCCGTCAATCAAAGCCAAACGGACACCGGAAACTGGGCCTTCAAATGGCAAACCAGAAATCATAGTAGATGCAGAAGCTGCGTTCAAAGCAATAACATCGTAGGCATCATCCGGATTAATTGCCAAAATTGTTTCAACAACTTGTACTTCGTTACGCAAAGTGTGTGGGAACAATGGACGTAACGGACGGTCAATAATACGGCATGCAAGCGTAGCTTCATTAGAAGGACGTCCTTCACGACGGAAGAAAGATCCTGGAATCTTGCCAGCTGCGTACATCTTCTCTTCCACATCAACAGTTAATGGGAAGAAGTCGTAATTTTCCTTCGGGCTAGAACCTGCAGTCGTCGTCGACAAAATCATGGAATCGTCATCCAAATATGCAGCAACAGCACCATCTGCTTGTTGTGCAAGTCGACCAGTTTCAAAGCGCAATGTGCGCTTACCAAATGAACCATTATCAATAACGGCTTCTACAGCCTTAATTTCGGGACCCTCCACGGGTTCCTCCTTTTCTTAACTTACCTAATCAACCAACATGCGTAATAACATTGGCGACTTCGCATCATTACCATCCATGCGACTATTTGCAATCTTTGCAACATTTGCGCAAACGCCAACATTTCATTTCGTAGTGTTTTTTGTTTCGGCTACTTCAATCATCCGTATTCAGTTATATTCACATCCTATGATGTGTTTTTCTTCTTCAGTTATAAACTCTTATTGCGATTTACATGCAACTTTAATGCACTTATTATCGTACTCGCATAATTGATTGGCTACTCACTTACCAATTTTCATACTTTTCTTCACTTGATAATTGCGCTTACCACAACGTAATTTTTACTGCTAAATTACACAAATATAAAGCGAAACTTTATAAAATAACAGAAGTATTTAGTTATAAAAATACAGAAGCCCGAGCTTATGCCCGGGCTACAAAACTATCGACGCAAGCCGAGTCGTTCAATCAAAGAACGATAACGATTGATGTCAACACGCTTCAAGTAGTCAAGAAGACGACGACGATCACCAATCATGAGCATCATGCCACGACGAGAGTGGTGATCATGCTTGTGCTCCTTCAAATGCTCAGTAAGGTCAGCAATGCGCTTGCTCAACAATGCGACCTGCACTTCTGGGGAACCCGTGTCACCCTCGTGAGTCGCGAATTCGTTGATGATGTTCTGCTTATCTTCAGCCGTCAATGCCACGGCGTCCTCCTTAAATCGCTGCGCGGTGCCACAACCTTATGTTGTAGCGCTCTGAATCCGCGGGCGTTACACGCCAAACGTCAATGTTACATCACATGTAGAACAAAACTCTCTGCAACATAATTAAATAATTTTCCGCAACTTATCTCATACCTACATACATACCTACATACCTACTAGCAACAACTAATACTAGTGATTCTCACATTGCTGTTATAAATCCACCAAATAAAACAACAATTAAAGACATAACTTCAATAAAGAAGAACATAATAAAAGATGCCCAACTTTTTGTAAGCACATTTAGGCGGGAACGTTTTGGTATAAGAACAAGCAGACCAACAAAAAGTACCGAATAAATTATTACGCCAGAGCCTGCAGAAATAATACCCAAATTTGCTGCATTTGCCTGACCACTTGCAGACCCGTACATAACGTACGTGCCGTACCAGAAGTTCATATTAAGCAAGCATAATCCTGCAATAAACTGTTCAAAAGATAAGAAAACAAGAAGTAACAATCTCCAAAACCATTTGCTGGACTCTATTAACGCCATTGCAATGCTAGTAAACACTAGTACTGTGATCATCCAAGATATGAATACAATACCTTGTGAAGAAAAATGTGAGCAGCAATCTATAACTGAAGAAGTACTACGCAAAGCAAGAGTACGTCCAGCCCAATAAGGAAGAACTATTGCCATTAGTAACACAATTAAGTACACTACCCAACGTTTTGGTTTTGCGTTTTTTCTAGAAATATCCGCTATCGACAAATCTGATTCGAAAGATTCAGTTTCATAGTTTTCATACACATCTTTTTTTGATTTTTTTACGCTTACTTGCTTCTTAGCAGTAACTTCGTCGTTACTTGCAACTAAATGTTCGTCAGCGCACGCTATATCTGAGTTTTTTGCGTGATCCTTCTCTACATTTTCCGCATCTTTATGCGCATTATCACTACAATCAAGATGCTCCGAGGTTACAGCCTTACCCTTCGCTGTCATTTACTCGCTCCTTTTGAACGTCTCAAAATTTGAAATAATTTTAAAGACGTTTCACGAAATATACTTCCAACATTTACGTGCTTTTTATCTATTTTAAAACATGATACTCAACCATGTATCCGTTTATACTGACTGCTACTCTCTTATACATACAGTTACAGCTACGAATGTGTTGCAATACTTACTTAATCGTACATGTTGCAGACATTCCACGCGCATTTATGACAGGAATTTTCATGGGATTTGTTCAGTTTATTCTTCACCTGCTTAAAGATCCTCGCTCGGCCATAGCCAGCTGGATTGCGATGGGCACAGCCCCAGCACTCGGACTTATTTTCCTTATTATTTTTATAGAAACAGGCGTAGTTTTCTTCCCATTCCTTCCGGGAGATTCACTTCTTTTTGCATCAGGATTCTTCGCCGCAAAAGACTCTACTGGGCACAGTCCACTTCCTCTGCCTCTTCTACTTGTTGTAGTTTGGCTAGCACCTATTATTGGCGATCAGTGCAATTATTTTATTGGTCATTTCTTCGGTCGCAAAATTGTAGAATCCGGCAAAGTTAAAGCTTTAACTCCAGATCGAGTCGCTAAAACAGAAAAAATGATTGACAAATGGGGACCTTTAGCGGTGTTCTTAGGACGTTTCTTCCCATTTATTCGCACTTTCATGCCGTTTATCTCTGGAATTTCAGGAATGAAATGGTCTCGTTTTACTCCTTTCTCTATCCTTGGCGGCATTGTATGGTCTACTTTGTTTACTCTTCTTGGATATTTCTTCGGTAATATTAGTTTCGTACAGAATAATTTTGAGTTAGTAATCGTTGCGATTTTGCTCATTTCACTCGTTCCTACTTTTATTGGGCTATACAAAGCGCATAAAGCAAAGAAAACATCTAAATCAGCTAAAGCAGCTGAATCAGATAAAGCAACAAAATAACTGATAAATCCGAAAAAAATAAATAAATTTCGACACTCAAGCACACTGCACTATAAGAAATATTGTTTTTATACAAGATTTGTAGTACAGTGTGCAGAGTTGTCGTAAGACACACGTTGGGGCTATAGCTCAGTTGGTAGAGCGCTTCGTTCGCATCGAAGAGGTCGTGGTTTCGATTACCATTAGCTCCACGAAGCCCACTGCATTCATTCCACCGCAGTGGGCTTTTTTATTTCAACAGACTTTACTTTAACAGCAGAGATTTTTTATTCACCTTCCTCTAGTTTTCATATAGTATCCAACACCTAGCAAAGCTGCTACAACAGCTATCACAACAATTCCTGCATATATAAGTACTTCTGAAGATAATGCAGATTTTTTGTGCGTCTGATAAGCAGAAATAGATTTAGAAACAGGCTCTTCGTTTATTACTAAATCATCTTCACTATCTGTAGAACTATTAGTTTCTTGGTTATCTGAACTATCACCATCATCTGCAGATTTCGTAGATTCTTCAGTTCTTATTTCACTATTTTCATTAGCGTCTTTCTTTGCAGCATCCTTCTTCTCTGCCTCTTTTTTTGCAGCGTTTTTCTTTAGCGTGCTTTTCTTATCAGTACTCTTATTGTCTTCACCGTTCTTATCTTGTTTATCTTTTTGTTTATCTTTTTGTTCATCTTCTTTCTTATCTTTCTTACCTTTTTTACCTTTTTTACCTTTCTTATCTCGTTTATCTATAGTAGAAACGGCAATATTTTTATATTCAGAAGTAGTAACATTACCAGCGCGATCGCAAGCTTCAATCTTCACATTATGTTTCTTATCATCGGCCTTAAGAGTGTGAGAAAAAGAAGTAGCAGAAGCATTTTTATCTGACCACTGTCGAACCAACTTCCCATCTATACTAAGCTTCACAGATTGTAAACCCATATTATCTTTCGCATTCATTCGCAGTACACGACCCTCACCTTCCTCCTGATACGACGTATTATCTTTCAGATTGAGAATGCTTACAGTTGGAGCTGCTGAGTCTACAGAAAAACTTAAGGATGCTGACTTAGCATCAGTTGCTCCACTTTTTACTAAATTATCGTTCGACGAATAATGACCAGCATTATCTATAGAAGAAACTCTTACATGATACGACGCATTTTTCTGAAAATTTTTCGCAGGAATCTTATAAATTCTGCGATACCAGCCATTCTCTCTATTAGTTGTAACTGAAAAATCTTTAGAATCTAAAGCCTTAAAATGCCCATCTTGTATTAACGAGACAGTTGGAGCATCGCGCCAACCACTAGGATTAATCTCTTCAATATAAACACTTGGGGCGCTTTTTACATTATGATTATTCAACGAAGTGGTTGGAGAATCAAAACTGTAAATTGATCCTCCTCTGTTTACAGAAAAACTTAAATTACCTTGCGCAGAGTTGCCAGCTAAATCTTGAGCGCTCCATTGCAAAGTATAAAAATCATCATCAGCAGTACTACGACTTAAATTCCCGTATTTTACACAAACATTTCCGTCATTTTGAGTTACTACAGGCTTTGCGAGCGCAGTATGCTTTGAGGCGCGCAAACTGTACTTTATGCTTGAAGAATCAAGTAGTGAATCTTTGAAAATTATTTCTGGTTCTACTTTTCCAGCATAAGATCCCGAATTACGAACTCCTATAACTTCTACTTTTGGAGCTGTAGTGTCTATAACAAACTCATCTTTTATTGGTTCAGACATATTACCTGATAAATCTTGTACAGAATACACTGCTTTCCATTGCGCATCTTTATTAAAATCCACATCTGTATACCAAGTATTCTTCTCAGTTGAACTGTTAGTGAATTTATCTGGAGTAATATTAAACGGTTTATTATCTGCCATGATTATTGCAATAGGAATATCACTATGCGAGTATTGCAAGAACGCGAAATTTGCTTCATTAACTGTTATACGAGCATGCATATAAGTTCTGTAGTATTTGTCGTGCTTTGCAGCAGAATTAGCATATTTAACGCTTATTATTGGCTCCGTATAGTCAACAATAACAATATGAGGTAAAGCAGTACCGTCAGTGGAAATAAAATTAATTTTAGGATTTACAAAGCGAACAGGCTTTTGCACATACGATACAGATTTAACTAAATTCTTATTTACTTCGTAAAGCGACTTTAACGATAAAATCTGCTTATTTTCTTGGTTTTTCTGCGAATTTTTATACAATGTATCAACTTTAATTGAGATTGTATCAAAATCATATATTGTTTCACGATTAAGCGGTACAACAGCAAAGCCAGCTAACGGATTACTTTGGTAGTAAAAATTAGTACTTTCTTTCAATATACCGTTGCTTACCAGCTTTTCTCCATTTCGAGAAACACGATAAGTTTTCATACTCACTTCAACGCTACGAATTAATTTAGCAGCGTTAATATCGAAACCTCCTATATTAACGCGCACAACAATAGGTTTATTTGTAAAACCGTAGTTGTTAACACTATGAACTAATGATTTATTCGAAACTAAAACTACATCTTTTACAAAAAGTCCGTTAGGCTTACGAGTTTGACTTTCATTAGATTTATCGCGTTTCCTTGCATCTTTTCTATTTACTCTATTCACCGCAGAGTAAACAGTGTGCTGTTGAACAGAATAAGACCTAGTAGTCTTTGCACTACCACGCTCATTTATATTGCACAGCACACTCAAACCAACAGACACAAAAACAACGAATACTAGCATTCGCATTGTGAGCATAATTATGTTCTTTTTACGCTCACTTTGCTTTCTTTGCATATGCTGATTTCGTCTATTATTAGACTGCTTGCATTTGTTATTTGAAACCATGATTCCCCCTTTTTTATTCGAACAAATATCTTATTTTTTTACATATTTGCTCGTTTTATATCCCCAATTTTTTAATTATTAAAAGTTAAGTTAGTGTAGTTTGTACATACTGTTTAACAGCATTTTCTATATCCAAAATATGCTGCTTTCGTTTCATACATTCTTCATTTGTTACATTTGTTTCGCGAGCGCAGCTTACTGCGTTATTCACTAATTCCAAAACTTTTTGTGAACTAATTCCACTCCACTTAAATGCAGGTGCCCAAGATTGCACAGATTCCATAACAAGTTCGCTGGAATCTAAACGAATCATATCGTTATTATTTTCTTCCGATAATTTAAGAAGTGAGCTAATTTTTTCAATATAATCTACATAGTATGAGGAGTTATTATTACTATCCGTATTATTAAGTAGCGAATATAAATCTGCCACTTCGCAATACAGTGTTATTTTTGATTTAATATCTTCTGCAGCATTAGAATCTTTTTCACTATTTTTTGCTTCCTCCATCCATACGGAAGCAACATTGATTCTTGACTGTCTTTCCTCATCCAATACTTCACCAGAAAATCCAGCAAAGTAATACCAGTAGGCTTGACCAACTGCATAAGTAAAGCGCGTCCAACCGTCAGCATTCTTTCGCATTAATGGCTCATAGTCAGCCATAATTCCCATAAACGACTGTTCTTCCGCAGAATCCCAACGTTTATCTGCAATCTGATATTTCAGAAGCTGTAATAGCGGTTCTGGAGAAATCTTAGCAATCTCATGTTTTTTTAACATACTCTTCTGCAAATTCATCGAACGCTCAACATATGAAAACACTTTATTAGCATTGCCAGTTTTTCTTATTTCTCTTAAGCATGCTCTATAAGAGGTTCTTACATCTTCATTATCTAAAGCACATAATTTGTCATCAGAAATCATTTGAGCTTGTACGCTATGTTCACTATTTGCAATATTTTTCGAAGCAGTCTTATTAGCGGCTCCTCTACTTTCTGCTCCGCAAGATCGCAAAAAATGCAGTGACATAATAAAACACGCAACAAGAGCAAGCATTGAGCAAATTACTACAGCAGTGCGCTTGGCTAGAATCTCTCCGCTTTCTGCATAAATATTATTAGATTCATATAAATGTGCAGATTTTTGTTTACGAGCAAAAAATCCAGTAAATTTGTTAACAGTGTTTCCATGCTTTGCACGTAAGCTATTACGGTTGATTGAATCCGAACGCGTTTCCTTAGCTCTGCATAAAACTCCGTAATTATTTTTTACGGCTTTAGTATTATTATCTGCATTTAATTCCTCAGAACTTGCAGAAATATTCTGCAATCCGTCTGCTTTAAGTAAACAAGAACGCAAAGCTATTGCTGCAATTTCATGATTTCGATATTGATCTATAGAATCGCACAGATACTCGCTAACTAGATAAGCATTACCGTTTTCTTCAACAACATCGACAATATTTGGAAAAGATAAATACTGTACTTTATGTAAAGCGTTTAGTATGCTATTTCGACGCAAAAACAGTTTATTACGATCATCTTGCGTAAGTGGAAATAATGCTACAAGAACACGCTTTTTGCGAGATATTGTATCTGAAGCAAGAAAAACAGCAGCATCATCTGAAAAAAGTTGCCCTAGCAACTGATATCTACCTGATACCAAAGCCATACTAAACACCTCCCCAATTACGCGTTAAGCACAATTATTTTTAAAATACTTAAGTTAACTAAAAGTTTTTAAACGTTTTTGATTAGCAAAACTTACGTAAAACTAATAGTTGCGACCACTTTACACAATAAAAAATTTTAAAAAAAGATTTTTTCAACATTGTGGATACAGGCTTAACAAACCCTAGAAAAATAAGGATTTTAGTATGTTAATAAGTTAAATTTAATAAAAAAGGCGCTGAAACGTAAAGTCCCAGCGCCTTAAAAACTCTAGTAGAAAAACTCTAGTAGAAAACTATAGAAAAATTATTAAAAATAAAACTAATCTATATCAGCTCCCAAAGCCAGAAGTTTTCCACGAAAATCTGCATAACCGCGATCGATTAACGAAATACCGTGAACATTAGAAGGACCTTTAGCCGTTAAAGCAGCAATCAAATGACTAAAACCACCTCGCAAATCTGGTACGTCAATATCTTGTCCAGTAAGCGGAGTCGGCCCAAAAATAACAGCAGAATGTTTATAATTGCGCTGCTGAAAACGGCATGGAAGAGAACCTAAGCACTCACGATACAACTGAACCATAGCACCCATCTGCACAAGAGGCTTAGTAAAACCGAAACGGTTCTCGTAAACAGTTTCGTGCACAATACTCAAACCTTTAGCCTGAGTTAGAGCAACAACAAGCGGCTGCTGCCAATCTGTCATAAACCCAGGATGAACATCTGTTTCAATAGCAACAGGATGTAAATCTCCACCTGGATGCCAGAAACGTATTCCTTTATCCGTAACGTCGAACTTTCCACCAACTTTGCGGAACACATTCAAAAAAGTCATCATTTCAGGCTGTGTAGCACCCTTAATAAACACGTCACCGTGAGTAGCTAAAGCTGCAGAAGCCCAAGATGCCGCTTCTATCCTATCTGTTAAAGCAGTATGAGTGTATCCTTGAAGCTCTTTAACACCCTCAATTCTGAAGGTCCTATCAACATCAACCGAGATAATAGCTCCCATTTTTTGCAAAACAGCAACCAAATCCATAATCTCAGGTTCAATAGCAGCACCTGAAAGTTCCGTACGACCTTCTGCTAAAACTGCAGCAAGTAGCGTCTGCTCAGTAGCACCAACAGACGGATAAGGTAAATGAATCTTAGTACCATGCAAACCATTAGGAGCAGTAATATGAATACCATCTTCATGATCTTTATCTACATTTGCTCCAAGTTTTCGAAGAGTTTCAAGATGAAAATCGATTGGACGGCCACCAATATTACATCCTCCAAGCGCAGGAATAAAAGCTTCACCCAGCCTGTGGAGAAGAGGACCCGAGAAAAGAATAGGTATTCTTGAAGATCCAGAAAGCGTATCAACGTCCGCAACATCAGCTAGCTGCACTCTACTAGCGTCAATAGTAACAACGCCTTCAGCTCCATTTACTTCAACGCCAACCCCATGCAAACGCAATAAGTCAGAAACCACGTGTACATCACGAATTTCAGGAACATTATTTAGTACGGACTTACCAGGAGCAAGAAGAGCAGCAACCATCGCTTTACTCACAAAATTCTTAGCTCCTCGCACTTTAATAGTGCCATTTAGCGGCTTTCCGCCTTCTACATGCAACACATCCTCATCATTGATACCAGTGTTGCTATTATGCTCAGACGTATTCTGTGCGGACACACTTACCTCTTTCGTTCACACTTCACAAACTATCACTATCATACTGTAAGAGTTGCCAAAATGCTTGTAACCCTCAATTAGAACATAGTTTTAATAACGTGAAGATTTATTACGCCAATGATGGACGATGCGAGCCAAAAGTGAAGGCTTACGCAATAAATCGACCTCAGGAAGCTCATGCTCAGATTCTGCAGTAAGACCATAAGTATAAGGTTTTTTAGAAGAAGATTTTCCCACTAAATCGCCAAATTCAAGCATTTGCGTACGAGGCTCAAATGGGTGACGGATATCAAATTCGAGAAGTCGTACCCCTCTTTTTGCAGGTTCCGGACCATAAGATCCAAAACCGCATGTGGCAGTAGCGACAAACAGAATACCATCTTTATTAACTTTTCCAGCAAAAGCGTTCCTGTGATCGTGTCCTGCTATAACAGCGAATGTTTCAGAATTTGAAAGAATATCAAACTCACCACTGTCTTCATCTGGACAGCTAATACCTTCCCCAAGGTATCCATCTGGCAAAACTTTAGACTCATCCAAAGCATAATAGTGCTCACTAAACTTACGATACCCTTCAATCGCATGTTCTTGAGCCGCAAACTCTTTCGGAACCTCACGCATAAGATCGTAATACTGAGGAAGTGGAAAATGCTGAAAAACGCACAGAGGTGAATTAACTAAAGTTGGTAATTTCTCAAGGAAATTAAGTGCTTTTTTAGACGGAGAACCATACCCACCTTCAATTGCGTAATCTCCAGAATCAACTAAAACTAGCGCAAAAACGTTACGTTCCTGCTGCACATCCATAACAGGCAATGCAAAAGTACCTGGTTCGCACGGAACAGCTAACTGTTTTGGCAGAATAGAATTAACGCATTGTACAGTACCAAAACTTTCTTCATGAACTGCACTTTTGTTCATACAACAAGAATATTCTTGATACAAGCTATCAAGTTCAGAATTGCTAAGACCACACTGAAAATCATGATTACCATAAGTGACAACCCATGGAATATTACGTTTTTCTAGAGGCTCTACCATGCGCGAAATATGAGATTTAACCTGCGAAATAAGATTCTCTTTGTCTTTAGAATTTATAGAATACGTAATTTCGCTGCTGCCGTTTTCTTTTTGAACGTTACGACGGCGGAAAGTGCGTGAAAAATCTTTTTCGTAACCAGCAATTTGATTACCTGTAAAAATCACTATATCTGGGCGCACTGCATCACAGGCCGCACTTATAAGACTGATTGTGTCTTTAGAAATATGCGCTACATCCTGTACGTCTGCACACTGCAGCACACGAAACTTTCCAGAAAGGTGAAATTGTAATCTCCCTAAACGTGCTGAAATTGACGAAGGTAGTGTGGAAGTTGCATTATCAACTTCAGACTGTGCAGAATCTGTCATACTTCAAGCATACGGCACATGCACTTAGTATGTAACCGCAAAACTCATAAGCATTTTGAGAAAAATTGTACAAAGCTTCAAAAACAGTAAAAATATTTGAAATTTACAGAAAACTCACAGGAAACAACATACTTACCTTAAGAATCATATGTTTAAAATAGAGACATCAACGAAAGAAACTATCGCAAAAGATAGTTTGGTTTAGATAATTAAACTTCTCTTCTTCTCTTCTCTCTAACCCCGGTCTTGAACCGGGGTTTTTGATTTCTAATCCTAATTATTGATTTCTAATCAGATTTAATTCCCAAAATCGGGTAAGTAGCATAACGGACTATATGCCAAAATAACACAAATAACAAAAAAGCCCTCGTTCTACGAGAGCTATTCGCTGGGGTACCTGGACTCGAACCAAGAATGGATGAACCAGAATCACCTGTGTTGCCAATTACACCATACCCCAATTGGCAGGCTTCGCGGCTCTTGGAACCGTTCCGTCTTTGTACCCCCGACCGGATTTGAACCGGTGTTGGCGCCGTGAGAGGGCGTAGTCCTAGACCGCTAGACGACGGGGGCTTTCATTTATCAGCTACGCCTCTTGACGCAACAAATGACGACTTTACAACATAACAGCTCAACACGCAACCGCGGCGTGTCGAAAATATATTAAAAGTAGCAGAAAACAAATAAAAAGCGGAAATATAGCATTTAACTACATCCCCGCTTTATACAAAATCTACTTAAGATTTAAAAGCTATTTGCGATTTACAAATGCTCACGCAATCCAGCCAAACGCGCCAAAGTCACATCTTTGCCCACGATTTCCATGGACTCAAACAGTGGCGGAGAAACGCGACGGCCAGAAAGTGCAACTCGCACAGGACCAAATGCCAAACGCGGCTTGTAACCAGCTTCCTCAACAAGTTTCTTGTTCAAAAGCTCATGCAAGGAATCAGTATGCCAATCGGCGGTATCAACACCCTTCAAAGCAGCGAGCGCAGCATCAAGAACTTCGCCTGCAGATTCCTTCAACTGTTTACGAGCGTCGTCATCTGGCTCAATATAGCCGTCTTCGCTAAGAAGGCTACCAACCATGCCAGCTACCTCACCAAGCAAGCGTACACGAGGCTGTACAAGAGGTGCAGCAGCGGTGAGCACTTCACGTTCTCGGTCAGTTAACGCATCCCAAGAATCCGCACTTACTACGCCATCCTTATGCAAGTAAGGCACAGAACGATTCAAGAAATCTTGCGGATCGAGCATACGAATATGCTCAGCGTTAATGGAAATTGCTTTATCCAAGTCGAAGTGTGCAGGATTTGCTTTAACATCGCGAACATCGAACTTTTCAATCATTTCGTCCATAGTGAACACGTCACGATCAGGAGCGATAGACCAGCCGAGCAAAGCCAAGTAATTCAGCAAGCCTTCTGGAATAAAACCGTTATCCCTATGCAAGAACAAGTTAGATTCAGGGTCTCTCTTAGAAAGCTTCTTCTTACCTTCGCCCATAACGTAAGGCATATGTCCGTAAAGCGGAGTTTCCTTAGCAATACCCATTTCCATAAGATAACGGTAAAGCACAATCTGACGAGGCGTGGAGCTCAAAATATCCTCACCGCGCAAAACCACGTTTACATCCATTAACGCGTCATCAACAGGGTTCGTAAGCGTGTAAAGTGGATCGCCATTCGGACGCACAATCACATAATCAGGAACAGATCCAGCTTTAAAGGTGATTTCGCCACGAATTAAATCGTTAAAAGTAATGTCTTCATTCGGCATCTTCAAACGAAGTGCAGGCTTACGACCCTCCTCGCGGAAAGCTTGCTTCTGTTCTTCTGTAAGATTGCGATCGTAACCATCGTAACCAAACTCAGCTGGACGACCTGCAGCAACATTACGCTCTTTAATTTCTTCAGGAGTAGAGAAGGATTCGTAAGCGTATCCTGCTTCAAAAAGCTTTTGTGCTACGTCTTTATAAATTTCCATACGCTGGGACTGGCGGTATGGGCCGTTATCTCCGCCAACGTCAATGCCCTCATCCCAATCAATATTGAGCCAACGAAGAGCCTCAATAATCTGCTGATAGCTTTCCTCGCTATCGCGCTCATTATCAGTATCTTCAATGCGGAACAGCAATTTGCCGTGAGTATGGCGAGCTTCAGCCCAGTTAAATAGCGCGGTACGAACCATACCTACGTGAGGTGTACCAGTTGGGGAAGGGCAAAAGCGCACGCGAACATTCTTTGGAAGTTCAGGCTTTGTGGATTTTGTTGCATTATTAGCAACTTCTTGAGTTTCCTCGATATCAGTCATAGGTTCCATTGTGCCGCGCGTTACGGACGTGAATCCACGTTTATAAAATCAAAAGCTTTTAATCTAAAGATTGAGTAGATTCTTTATTGCCTTCAACATGCGCAAACTTCGCCGCAAGAGCTTCGCGAGACTTTCTATCATCCTCTTCCTTAGCGAGCTTCTTCGCAACTTCAGGATCCCACAGCACATCTTCACGATGCTTTTCCCACTCTGAAATAAGCAGAGGCGAGATAAAATTAACCAACGTACTTATATCACAATTGCAGTTATCACAATTGCAGTTATCGCTAGAATTGCGCACACAATCAACAAGCTCACGCCACTGAGAATCTTTAAACATCATTCGCGGAACGCTAGCGCACTCACACACCTCGTTAATATAAAGAAAAATCGGTAAAGTTTCGCGAATATCGTTAGTTTGCAAAATAAGATTACTTAGAATACTTAATATTGCAGTGATTTTTTGCACTTCTATAGTTTCTGATTTATACAGATAAGACTCTTGTTTTGCGCAATTTACTGCAGTTTGTAAATTCTCACTACCCCAGTTTCCCTTAACTCCCAGCGTATTTGCAGCATTGTTAATTGCGTCAATATCTTCAGAAATGTGAGCTGTAAGTTTCTTAAAAATAGAATCTATATTGCGATTATTAGATTCTAAAATTTCTTCTTCCGCCTCATAATAATGAGGATCATAACATGAATCCATATTGTCATAAGCATCAGCAGCTGCAAGAAGAGCGTCTACTATTTCTTGAGGTCTCCCTGGAATTTCATCCGCACCTTCGTAAACAAATTCAGCATCCGGCACTGTAACATCTAGGCCAGTAAGCATACGGGCAATCGCTCGCATTGAGCGCACTTCAAGATTTTCAGCATATTTCGCATCGTTATCGAGATGACGCACTTCTGTAAGAGGCCACAATGCAGTTAATTTTATTGAAGCTTGAGCAGCCTCATTTAAAGATGAAATACTTTCAGTATCTTTAGTTACTTCATCAGTATTCATCATTTCAACACTCCTTCGCACACTCAACTATTTATTTCACATTCGCAGCTGGATCAACATATGTTATAGAAAGCACGCGCAAAGTATCACAATCGTAAGTAATAGAAGTGATTGATGCTAGTGCAGTGTGACGAAGTAGCATATTATGCTCAGCGTGGCCAGTTTCAAGCAAATGACGATAAGACCATATTGGAGATTCATGAGTTACAGCAATAATCTGTTCTCCTGGATGCTTACAAACTTGTTCACGAGCAAAATCACTTACGCGAGTAGCAATACTTTTGTAGCTTTCTCCCCAACTTGGCTTCCACAAATTCGCAACAAGCTTCCAATTATTGTTTTTCCACAGAGCGCCTTCACCGTAACCTATACGTTTTCCGCGGAAATTATTTCCAGCTTCAATTAAACGTTTATCTAAAATGATGTCGCTCTCTTGAGATTGAGTAGAATCTTCATCACAGTGAGCTTTTACATAAGCAGAATCTGGAATATTTCGCAACGCATTTTCTATTTCACGCGCTGTTTCACGGGTTCTCTCTAGTGGAGAGGAGTATATTTTTGTTATTCCGCGCATTTGTGGAACTGTAGCTATATATTTTGCAGTAGCCTGTGCCATCCTCACTCCGCGAGCCGAGAGATGAAATCCCGGAAGACGCTCATACAACACGTGCTTAGGATTATCTACTTCACCATGTCGCACAAAATGAATTGTTGTAGCTGGCATTGCGCTCTACTTTCTGCTTATAAAATTCAACTTACTTGCAATTTTTTGTATGCTTAAGCGACCACATTCCTAAACGATGAGCAAAACTCGTATCTTCTTCGGCCACATACCCAGGCTGCTGAGACTTAGTATCGTCAAGCAACCACTTTCGTATAATAAAATTCCATACAGCAACAACAACAGTTGCTATAAGCTTTCCTATATTTGTGCGCAGCACGTAGATTGCAGATCCACGTAAGCTTTCAGCTAACCCAAGCGTACTAGCCCAAATAATTAAATCGTTAATAAGCAAACCTATGACTGCAGAAATAACAAAAATCAGAAGTTCCATCCACTTTGCCATATCTTCGCGATGCTTAAAAACATATTTCATGCTGGCAATATAGTTAAAGATTAGTGAAATTACAAAAGAAATAGTACCAGCGATCACGTTATTTAAGTGCGCAAGCATTAATAAATTGAGTAACGCAACATCAATAATAAGCGCAATAATGCCTACGATTCCGAATTTAACAACCTGCTCAATAAGTTTCTTCATAATCTCCATTAAACACGCGACTGCTAACAAATAACATATAATTGTGTAGTAATAAAACTTACTGAACTCAGCAAAGGAGCGATTATGCCAGTTATTCATACTCATGTTTCTGTAAGCACTACGCCAGAGCAGCGCGAAGCTTTAAAAGCTGCTTACGGCAAGGCGATTAGCGCAGTTCCAGGAAAAAGCGAACGCTGGCTTATGTGCCCATTCGAGGACAATATGCAAATTTATTTTGCGGGAGACAATACTAAGCCTGCAGCTTACGTTGAGGTGAACGTGTTCGGATCCAGCGTACCAGGGTCTGCTTGGGAAAAGTTGACAGAGCAGATTATGGCAGCTTTAGAGCGCGAGCTTGGCGTGCCTCAAGACCGTACTTATATTCGTTACACTGCAACAACTGACTGGGGTTGGAACGGCGGCAACTTCTAATCGCACGTTTATAATCGCGTCAAAAATCTAACCAAAAAGCCTACCGCAAACAAGCACGGTAGGCCTTTTGCTTTAATCACCTAAATCATTCAGCCTCTTTAGCAACATCCTCAATAAGTTTCCCAAAGTCAATTGCATTTTGCGATGTGACAACTGGTTTACCTGTTTCTTTTTCAATCTCTTTTCTAGCATTTCCAGCAATACTTCCACCACGTTTAGCAACTTGCTTATTTTCCGCTAAACCCTTTGGATTACTGGTTTTAGTAAGTTCAGTAGTTGTTGCCTCAGCAAGCATATTCAGCACAATTTCAAGCGTGGTCATATTGTCTCTAAGATTTTCTTTCTTAAGACCCTTAAAATCTTTATACGCTCTCGTCGTCATCCCCGACCAAGCTTTAGACACTTCGTCCGTTAAAATTGCATACTCTTTCCCAGCTTTCACACCATGATCCTGCCAAGCATCAGTCAATTCTTTTCTTACTTGAATTGACTGAAGCCTTTGATTAATCCACTCTCGTGAATAACCTTTTTTCAAATACGTTGCTAAGGCCCTATCAATAGCTTGCTCAGGGTCTATTACTTCATCAATTCTCTCTTTACCAACTGTCGCTAACCACATTTTGAATGGCTCAGCTTTGGGAGATGGTATTGACTGAATAATACGCAAAATTCCTTGCACATCAGCGGCGTCTGTCTCATATTTTTTCCCGTCAGACGATGCAAGTTTCAGTTGTCGACAAAATGTCGACAACTCACTTTTTTCTTCCTCGCTCATGCGCTTTTTTACACGATACCAATAGTCTCTCGGATTCTTACTATCCGTCAAAACGGCAACCACATCCACTACCGAAAAATACCATTCTTCTTTTTCGTTATTCCAAGCGGAACGTACTTGCTTACCTTCAAATAATTTAATTTCATTATCCATATTGATCCCCTTCAACACAGTTATCCCCTCATTAACTATCAATTTTATAATATCGTCCAATTTACAACAATATGTATTTAACACTTGGAAAGAAGCAACTTCTAACGTTAAATTTTATGCACAAATAATAAAGCGCGGATACGTTTACTTACTAAATAATTAGTAAATAAAATATCCGCGCTATTGCTATGAAAATATTGTAATAATTCTAAAGAAGATAGCGAGTTTTATAATTTTATATCAGATAAATAAATTTACTCATTTTCTACTTCAGTTAGAACACTCCCCTCAGCAGTAGGAGCAACAGTATTTTCAACCATCTCTTTCATATCCTTGTTGTCAAATAGAACCATGCGAACATATCCAACAACAAATCCAACAACAGCAGGGCAAACCCAAGCCATACCAAATTCTGAGAACGGCAGCCAGTTTTGAGCAACTATCAACATATCGTTCATATGCAATGCGTCGCGCAAAGCTGTTGGCAAACTATTCAAAAAGTCATATACAGCTGCAACACCAGTAAAACCAAGTGTCCAAGCGTACACGACTTTGGAATTTCCAAAAAGTCGACCGCACAAAGCCAAAAGAATCAATACGATTGACAGTGGATACAAGAACATCAATACTGGAACCGCGTATTCGATGATTGCGCTCAAACCAAAGTTTGCAAGACCAAACGAAACAAGCGTAATCAACACAGACCAAACGCGATAGCTAGGACCCTTAGGGAATAACTTAGAGAAGGTTTCCGAGCAGCTTACGATTAAGCCAACCGCAGTCTTTAAGCAGGCAAGCGTTACAGTTGCAGCAAGCACAAACAAGCCAACGTTTCCAAGATGGTAGCGTGCAACTTGCGCCAAAGTTACGCCACCATTTTTCGCAGGTGGGAACATTGCACGGCTACGCACACCAACAATAACAATTGCGACGTAAATCAACGCCATAAGCAAGCAACTAAAGAAACCAGAACGAGCAGTATTCACTGCCACATCTTTAGGATCTTTCACACCAAACTGACGAATGGTGCTAACAACCACAATTCCAAATGCCAAGCTAGCTA
>CAMYPN010000006.1 GCA_947292085.1 uncultured Gardnerella sp.
CATCCTTATCAGGGATGCGCTCTAACCACCTGAGCTACGGGCCCAACTTGTATACCTAAAACATACAAGTAGATACAGTAGCACACCCACAGAAAATGTCAAACCGCAACACGCCATAAAATAAAAAATAGCATGTTGCGGTTTTTAATTCATAAATTAATTATTACAGCAGAAAAGACTAGTATTTAGCCAAAAACTACTCCAAATGGCTGCGCATAAACCACTGGAACTTTTCCAACTGCTGCACATGATCTTGCATAATATTTGAACTAATAACATCAAGCTCATCAAGTTGAGTAATAGCTTTACGATCGTTAGCGATCATATCGTTATAGTATTCAATCAAAGCCTGCAAATACTCTTTTGTAGACTTTCGACCAGTCAAAGCAAAACGCTTCCAAGTACGAACGCCAATAACATCGTCAGCGCGACCTAGCGGAGAACCACCAAGAGTTGCAATACGTTCTGCTGTCTCATCAGCCTGTGCTAAAACTTCAGCAACCTGTGGGTCAAGCATTTCATGCACGGCAATAAAATCTGGACCTGTTACGTTCCAATGAGCATGCTTAAGCAATAAAGCAGCTTCCTGCTCTTGGCTTAAACGATTCTGCAAAATAGCAACAGTTTTTTCACTTGTCACTTCATCGAGACCTGGTAACACATGCATTAGAGTCATTTAGACATCCTTCCGCTTATTTTTCAACATGCAACTTAATACTAATTATGATTAACTATTGTTGCTTTACTGTTTTATTTTACATCCAAAAAATTAGAGTCAGCTGAAAAAGATTACTCCTTTAAAGTTTATTTTCTTCAGCATCTTCCTTTTCTGCTTGCTTTCGAACTTCAATAGTTGCGATACGTCTTCCTTCCACTTCAGTCACAGTCATATCATATCCATCAGCATCATGAAGAACAGCGCCAACAGAGCCCATAGAACCAGTGTGAGCAAGGAAATATCCAGCTACCGTCTCGTAAGGGCCATCTTCAAGCTCTATTCCAGTAATATCAGCAAAATCTTCGATAGTCATTCCACCGTCAACAGTAGCAACGCCATTCACAAACACTGTTGATTTATTGGCATGATTCTGATCAGAACCGTCTGGCAAATCGTACTCGTCGCGAATATCACCAACAAGTTCTTCTGTCATATCCTCAAGCGTAACAATGCCATCTGTGCCGCCATACTCGTCTATAACAACAGCTAAATGTATTCCACGCTTACGTAAAAGTTCCAAGCTAGGCAAAAGCTTAGAAGTACCAGGCAAACTAATACCTTCTCGAGTAACATCCGCAACTGTTTTTGCGTTCGGATTACGCACATCAAGCAAATCTCGAACATGTACAAAACCAATCACATCGTCAAAATCTTTCCCAGTAACAGGGTAGCGAGAGTACGGCAACTCGCGAATCTTCTTAGCCGCTTCTTCTAGACTTAAAGATCCTTCCAAAAACTCCACATCCGCACGAGGTCGCATTACTTCAGCAACAATAGTTTCAGAAGCGTCAAAAACATCATCCAAAATGTTACGCTCATCCTGGCTAAGTTTTTTATTTGAATTTACAAGAACTCGTAGCTCCTCGTCTGAAACTTCACTCTCTTTCTCATTCGGGTCAAAACCGAGAAGTCGAACAAAACCATTTGTATTTTTAGCAATAAGCCATATAAGAGGTTTACAAATTTTCGAGAAAATATCTACAGCTGGTACAGTGGCCCTAGCGATTTGCTCAGCGCGCTGCATAGCGATACGTTTAGGAACAAGCTCTGAAATAACTATAGAACAGTACGAAATAATCAAAGTTAAAACGATTGTTGTAAGAGGTCCAGCAATATTTTTTGGAACACCCCACTCGTGCACATGTGGAACTACGCATGGAGCTATGGCAGATTCTCCAAAAGAAGCCGACAAGAATCCGGAAAGTGTTACGCCAATTTGCAAAGTTGATAAGAAAGTATTAGGATCTCTAGCTATTTTCGCAACCCTAGCACCTCTAGAATCTTGCAATTCCATGCGATCTATTTGTGAACTTCTAAGGCTAACTAATGCAAGCTCTGTGGCCGCAAAAACGGAACCAAAAAGCAGAAAAACAAAAATCAGCGCAATATTTAAACCCAGAGCCATATTTGCTATCTTAGTTGACTTCTGGCTGATATCAATACAATAATTTGTGAAACAAAATATAAAAACAGTTACGGTCTATAAAAATATCCTGTTGGAATTTTTTTAACTTCACTGACTGACACTAATTTAAGTACAGAGCCGTAATGCTGGTAGCCGGGTATGCCAATATTTCCTTTACTAACAGTGGCAACAAGACTAATCCACTTATGCTCATTAAGTCTCGTTTTTTGTGAAGACTCAACTACAAAACCAAATGGTGACATATCCAAAATGCAGCAAGACATAAATTGTCTAGAAATACGAAATTGATTAACACCCAAAGTGTTATTTCGACTTACAAAACCATTAACTATTATTCGGTACCCCAAATATTTTTTTTGATTATGATCAATTTCGTCATACCATAAACCAAAATCGTCGTCGCTAATTCGAATAGTACGATTTTTTTCGTCTAATCCGCGCAACTTGTGCACGCCAACTTCTTTTCTTATAGCTATAGCTCTGCCCCCAGAATATTGATCAAAACCATCTAAACTACGAGAATTTTGAGCATTGCTTAAAGGTATGACTATAAGAAGAGTTGGAACTACTAGCGCAACAAAAATTCTAAACGAATCTTTTGCACTAAAATTAAACATTCCAAAAGCTGCGCATATAGACAAAACCAGTAAAAGAAAAGACGCTAATAAAAGATACAAATATGCGCGAGGAGTGGTAAGCACAGTGTAGCTTCCAGAAAAAGCACTTATCGCAAGAGATAATGAAAAACAAAATAAGCATAATGCTGAAACATAATCAGCAAACTTTGGCCACTTGTGACTATTTTCTACCATAGTGCACTTCCCCAAGCAAAGTTTGTTAGCAAGGCAGCAAAAAAGCACATTATAGCAATAGTTAAAGTAAGTCTTAATACAAATTTAGCTTTGCAATCTGAAACCAGCATAAGCGTATTTTTTAAATCTAACATAGGTCCAAAAAGCAAAAATACCATTACAGAAGACATGGGTAGAGAAGCGGCCAAACTACGAGCTATAACAGCATCAGAGCTTGAGCATAAAGAACTTGCGTAAGCAACCAGCATCATTGCTGGTATAGCTACAAGTGCGGTAGTGGCATTAATACGAGATGCGGGATCGCTTCCAAGCCACGCGCGTATAAGAGAAGCAACAGCAGTTCCAAAAACAATTATTGGCAAAAGAACAAGAATATCTCCCATTAAATGCTTCACGTAACGTTTAATATCGCCTATAAACGAGCGGTTTATGGGAATTGGACTATTATGCTCACAGCAAGCACAATCAACATCTGACATTATTTTTTCTCGCAAAACTGGTGTTTTCTGTGGAAATATTACGAAACTTAATCCAACTAGTATTGCAACGGCAACGCCTAAAGCAATGCGCATAATTACGATTGCGGGAACATCGTAGAAAGCGTACCAAGTTGCCCAAATAGATATTGGATTTACAACAGGAACAGCGCACAAAAACGTTACAGCACAAGATAATGGAAGTTTACGTGCAACTAATCGTGAAAAAGTAGGAACTATTACACAATCACAAACAGGTACACAAACTCCAGCTATAATTGCGAGCAAAAATCCGCCAGCAGTAGACTTAGGAGCATGCTTTTCAATATATTTTGAAGTCACCCAAGTTTCAACCGCAGCAGAGACTAAAGCGCCAATAAGAGTAAAAGGAACTGCTTGAAGAAGCAATCCGGATATACCTCTTGTAGTTGCATCTATGAGCAGCCAAGGATTTTTTGCTTGCAAGGCTGGAGCCATAGCAATAAGAAGAGCGAGAATAGGCGTTCCAGCTATAAGATACAGGTAATTTGCTGAACTTTCGCGAGTTTTTTTAGAAAACTTACTGCGTTGTGAACACGCGCAATTTACAGGCGAAGAACTTGCGCTCATTTGTTTTCCCATTATTTTAAAAACTTTAAGTCAGCACGAAAGCATTTCAACAAGACCGTCACTCATGCGGTATCTTGCGCCAACTATCATTAATTGATCGTTGAAAACAGCTTCACGAATAATTTGAGATTTATCACAAATATCAGCTAGAACATTAGAAATGTGGATGCGCTCAATATCATCAGTTCCAAGCTCTTCTTCAATACCCGAAACAACTGCTGGGCCTAAATAGCGCACCAAGATTGAGTCTGAAGACTCAACCATATCGCTCGCAATTTCTTCGCCATACTGATCAACAAGTTGCAAAACTTTCTGCAAAACAGCTTTTACAGCCCCGCAATGTTCGTGTCCTAGTACGATAAGTACTTTCACTCCCAAATCAGCTACAGCGTATTCTAAAGTCTCTATAACAGCGTCGTCTACGGTTTCGCCAGCCGTTCGTACAGAAAAAATATCCCCAAGTCCTGCATCAAAAACAAATTCTGGAGCTACTCTCGAATCTGCACAAGAAAGCACCACAGTTCCCGGATTTTGACCATTAATAAGTGATTCGCGAGTTTTACTATCTACTCCGGCGTGAGAAGATTTATTCTGTGCAAATCTGCGATTTCCTGCAAGAAGCGAACTCAATATTGATGTTGCTAACAAGGAATCTTCACTAATTGAATTATCTTGCATAATAACCTCTTAGTACGGAGCTAAAACAAGCTTTTTTATTACCTACAACATTCTATATTCACAAAGACGTTTAGCGAAAGATGCTTAAAATAAGATACTCAAAAATAAAATGCTTAGAAATAAGAACATAAGCGAAAATAAAATAAGCAAATATAAGAAAACCTTCGCAAGCTAAATTGAAAAATAAAATTAATTAATCAAATAGCAATGCGAAGGCTTTCTCAACACTGAAACCTTTTAAAATCATCCAGTATTCTGCAAGCCTGCAGCAACACCAGAAACAGTGCACAAGATAAGGTAAATAAACTCTGCCTGCTGGCTTTCGCTCAATTCTTCCTTATCTACTTTGTTGCGAAGTTTGCGCAAAGCAAGTGACTGAATCACAGACAAAGCATCAACATACGGCGAACGCACGCGAATTGCTTGGCCGAGAACATGACGATGCTGCAGCGGCCACTTATCGTCAACTATCTGCAAAACCCACTTGCGAGTAAGCTGCATTTCCGAAAGCACTTTATCGCTCAAATCTTCGCGATCTCCAAGGCTTAAGTACATGCGAGCAATACGCTCATCCGTTTTAGCCAAAGACATCTCAATGTTGTCAATAAAAGTACTAAACAGCGGCCACTCTTCGTAAGCGCGACGCAAAGTTTCCAAATCGCCAAACTTTTCGCAAGCTGTACCCAAGCCGTACCATGCAGCAAGATTAATGCGAGCCTGTGCCCAAGAGAACACCCACGGAATAGTACGCAAGTCATCCAAAGACTTTGCGCCCAAACCACGTTTTGCAGGGCGAGAACCGATTGGGAGCAAACCAATCTCACTTAGCGGTGTAACTGTAGAGAACCACGGAGTGAAATCATCTGTTTGAAGCAAATCAAGGAAACGCTCATGAGCTGCAACATCAAGCTTTTGCGCCATATCAGCATACTTGTGTGTCATCTCAGTATTTGTTTTCTCAACGCTTGGCGAAGACTGAAGCAAAGTTGCAGCAGCAACAGACTCTAAGTGACGAATTGCTAAAATTGGGTTACCGTAACGCGCAAAAATAACTTCGCCCTGTTCGGTTAACTTAAATCGGCAATTGACGGAACCAACAGGTTGAGCAAGAACTGCACGGTTTGCAGGACCGCCACCGCGGCCAACGGCGCCACCGCGTCCGTGGAAAAGCGTCAAATCAATATCGTGCTTCTTAGCCCACTTAGCTATACGCTCCTGAGCAGAGTGCAAAGCCAGAGTTGCGGAAGTAGGGCCGGCATCCTTGGAAGAATCCGAGTAGCCAAGCATAACTTCCATCTTGCGACCAGTAGCCTTAAGACGAGCCTGAACTTCAGGAATCTTAATAATCTCCTCAAGCACGTTCACAGAGTTCTGCAAATCTTCCAACTGCTCAAACAGTGGAATAACGTCGAGAGTTGGCGCATCCTGTGGGTGAGCGAAAGCAAGACGATTTAATTCAAACACGTCACGAACATGCTGAGCAGACTTTGCGAAGGAAATAATATAACGGCGAGCAGCGCGCATACCGTTACGCTTCTGAATTGCTCCCAAAGCGCGGAAAGTATCAAGAACTTCGCGAGTCATAGGCTGAAGTGGACCGCGCTCACCGTGTAATCCGTGCTCACGAATATCTTCCAAAGCACGAGAATGTACAAGAGAATGCTGGCGGAATTCCATTTCAACCATGTGGAATCCGAAGGTTTGCGCTTGCCAAATCAAATCTTGCAAAGGACCGTAAGCGGCTCGAGGATCTCCACCTTCAGCAAGTGAACGCTGAACAATATGTAAATCTTCAATAAAATCTTCGCAAGAATGATACATCAAATCTGTATCGCGGCTAATCGTACGATGTAAACGATCAGCCATAACAAGCATCACGGCGCGATGCGGTTCGCTATTAGAAACATCTGATGCGCTCTCTGTGAGCTGTTCGCTCATCTCACGCTGACGATTCCACAACTCAAGAAGTTCTATACTTGGTGGCGTTGTGCGAGTTTCCATAGTCAAGCATTTGCCGACTTCGCGAGTACGAGCTTCTAAAGCAGTCAAAACATGATCGCTAAACTTGCGTGCAACTTGACGGCTTACTTTAGCAGTAACATTCGGGTTTCCATCGCGGTCGGAACCAATCCAGCTACCTGGGTGGAAGAAAGCAGGGCAGCGAGGTGGAACCAAGCCGGCTTTCTTACCGAGCAGCCAGTCGTCAAATCTGCGATAAACCAGCGGAATTGTATCGAACAAGGTTGCGTCAAAAATATCAAGAATTGTATCTGCTTCTTCAACAGGAGTTGGCTTCTTCAAAGCTATAGGAGAAGTGCGAAGCAAAGCGTCAATCTCGTTATACAAACGACGATAATTTTCGCGCTTATCAGATCCGCCAAGTCTATCATGTTCGCTTAAAAGCTTAGAAATACGGCGAATCTTACCAGCAACAGCTTTACGACGAGCTTCAGTTGGGTGAGCTGTGAAAACAGGATGGAATTCAAGTTTTGAAAGCAATTCCTTGGCTTCAGCAGGACCCATTTCTGTAAGAAGTTTGTGATACGCGCAAGTCAACTCATTAACTGGATCTACAGGATTTGCATCGCTTACTTCACACTCACGTTGGTGCAGAACAGAAACGCGATAATTCTCTTCGCACAAATTTGCCAGGTGGAAGTATGTTGCAAAAGCGCGCGCAAGTAGCTGCATATCAGGCAATTCCATGCCGTTAATTTTTTCAACAGCCTTGCTTAGACCATCATCGGCAGTAGATTCTGCATCAACCATTTGTGCAAAATGTGCAGAGCTTGCTTCTACAGCGTTTAGACGTACTTCATCGAATACTGCAAGCAATTTTTCATCAAATTCTCCAAGAACATCGCGAAGAATATGCAAGCACAAATCCATGTCTTGCTTAAGCGATTCTGGAAGGTCACGCTCCTCTGGTCCTTTTCGACCTAAACCAGACGTCACAATAGTGGCGTCTGCTGGATTGACCTGTTGATTTTGATCAGCCATCAGACCTCCTTACGCCAGTCATAAGGTTGCTCGGTCAGCTGACTTCCGCGGCTCCTCCGCGGTTATGTAGGTCAAAAGTTGCGAGCCCACAGCCTCTGTTTCCAGCGAGATACCAACATAATTGTTAAACTACCACCGGACTGAAAATTAATACGCAAGCTAAATTGAGCTTAATTGGGTTTAATTGAGCTAAATAATAAACCTGATCTAGGTAACGGTAGTGCGTATACTGAAAAATTGTGAGCACAGCAGACAATAATGCAAACAATAATTTCGACGGAAGCGACGGCAATAGTAATAACATTCCGGAAATTCTTCCAAATGGTCATATTGTAGGAAAACCGTCAGGACGATTCCATACGCATGCCATTCCTCTCGATATGGACGACGTTGAGCGTGACTGGGATAAGCCTGTTACGGAGGCTGGAATCGCAGCAAAATCTAGCATTATTATTCGCGTAGGTGCTCTCGGATTAGGTGCCGGAACTGGTAGCTACCGAGTGAGAGAGCTAATGCATAGAGTTGGCGAACCTATGGGTGTAAACGTAAGAGCAGACGTGAATCTTACGGACATAGAAGCAACTTGCACAGACAAGCATGAGAGAATCACTGAAGTAGTTGATTTGCCTACAACCGGCGTAAATACAGAACGTATATGGCTTTTAGAGCACTTTACAGACTGGTTTAATGTAAAGCTTGGAAACGATTCTCTATACCATTCAAAAGCAACAGTTTCGAAAGAATTAGTTGACACTTTGCACGCTTCGGATGATGAAAAAACTATT
This sequence comes from uncultured Gardnerella sp., assembly GCA_947292085.1. GTDB lineage: Bacteria > Actinomycetota > Actinomycetes > Actinomycetales > Bifidobacteriaceae > Bifidobacterium. Next base: position 8,505 of record CAMYPN010000006.1, read on the forward strand.
GTGCAAACTGCGAAACAGTCTGAAGAAAAAGCTGCAAAATTTGAAAAAGATAAGGCTTTACAAGAAAAAATTAAAAACGAAAAGCCTCACGGAATTTTTGCTCTTAAACCAGAGCACGTTTACGAACAGCATTTCGATCATATAAATCACGGATATGGTGATGATGCTGAAAATGCAAATAAACCGCTTACTGTTAGAGAAGTACACGATAGGCTTGATTTAATTAAAAACCGTAAGCCGCTTTATAAGCCTTGGTTTGCAGGACTTGCTTCTGCTGTTGCTTGCGCTTCCTTCGCATTTTTGCTTGGCGGTGGCCCGTACGATATGCTCGGAGCTTTTATTGGAGCTGGAATTGGCCACTATGTTCGTCGCCGAATGTTTATGCATCATTTAAATCAGTTTGTAGTAACTTTTATTGCGGTTGCAATAGGTGCTCTTTCTTGCATTTGCTCTTTGCGACTTATTGGATATTTTGATCCTGCAGCACTTAAACATAACACTGCGTACATTGGTTCAGTTTTGTTCGTGATTCCTGGATTCCCGCTTATTACAGGCGGTTTAGATATAGCGAAAATTGATTTTCCTTCAGGAATTCAACGCTTATGTTACACGATGGCGATTATTCTGATGGGAACGCTTGCTGGATGGATGGTAGCAAGCCTTGTTCAGCTTAATCCTCAAGGTTTCACTCCTTTAGGATTAAACCCTTGGCTTAACGCTGTTTTGCGACTTATTACTGCTTTTGCAGGCGTGTGGGGCTTCTCTGTTCTGTTTAATTCTCCGCAAAGAATGTGCTTAGTTGCTGGTGTTATTGGAGCTATTACTGATACGCTTCGTCTTACCATGGCTGATTTTGGTGTTGCTGCCGAAATAGCAGCATTTACTGGCGCTCTTTTGGCTGGCTTGCTTGCATCCGCCTGGAGGACGATAGTTCGACACGGTTTAGCACCGCAATATTTAGGTTATCCGCGAATTAGTCTCACTGTTCCGTCTATTGTGATTATGGTTCCGGGACTTTATATGTATCGTGCAATGTTCTATTTAGGCCAATTTAATACTCTTCCGGCTTTGGATTGGACCTTCCGAGCTTTTATGGTAATTATTTGCTTGCCGTTAGGTCTTGCTGTAGCTCGAGTTATTACTGATAAAAATTGGCGTTACGACGTTTGATTTAATACTACGTTTTGTTGATCAAAAAATTAGAAGCCGCTTACAAATTATGCAAGCGGCTTTCTATTATTTTGCTTATAAAAATTTTATAAAATCTTTACAGAATTTCTAATTCGCGAGATGTTATTTATTTAATATTTCATTCCCATAGCGTCTCGCACTTGAGCAAGAGTTTCTTCTGCAATAGCATTTGCGCGCTTATTGCCGTCATGTAAAATATCGCGAATGCTATCCATATCTTTTGCAAGTTCTGCGCGACGCTCACGGTGAGGAGCTAAGAAATTATTTACGTTTTCAATTACGTAAGCTTTCAACGCACCTGCTCCAGCGTTACCAATTTCTTCAGCAATATCTTTTGGATCGCGACCTGTAACTAAACCTGCAGTTGTAAGAAGTGCAGAAACTTGTGGTCGAGCTATTGGGTCAAATGTAATCATTCGCTCAGAATCAGTTGGGCTCTTCTTAATTAGTTTCGCAGTTTCTTCAGCAGTTGCGCCCAGCATAATCGAATTTCCGTAAGATTTGCTCATCTTTCGTCCGTCTAAGCCTGGGATTTCAGGAGTATCAGAAAGAATTGCAGAAGGCTCTGGGAATATAGGATTCTTTTTTGCATAACGTTCGTTGAATCTGCGAGCAATAGTGCGCGTAATTTCAATGTGCGGCAAATTATCTTTACCAATCGGCACAACTGTTGCCTTGCAGAACAAAATATCGCAAGCTTGGTGAACAGGATAAGTTAGTAAAAGTCCAGTAAGAGCGTGTCCTGAAGCTTCCATTTCGGATTTAACTGTAGGATTTCTGTGCAACTCTGCTTCTGTAACAAGCGAAAGGAAAGGAAGCATAAGCTGATTTTCTGCAGGAACAGCGGAATGTGTGAAGATCATGGTTTTTTGAGGATCGATTCCTGCTGCCATGTAGTCGAGTACTAAATTCAGTACGTTATCTTCAATATGTTCTGTAGTGTCTCGGTCGGTAATAACCTGATAGTCGGCGATAATAATGTTTGTATTTACGCCGCGATTTTGCATCGCAACGCGCTCTCTAATGGAACCGAAGTAATGGCCTAGATGCAATCTTCCAGTAGGACGATCTCCAGTTAGCATGGTAAATGCTGACGGATTTGCTTTTAATTTTTCTAATGTTCTATCAGAACGTTGCTGAGCTGCGACGAAACTTGCACTAATCTCGTTACCTGCTGCAGTTACCTGCGTTTCTTCAGCCATGATTTACTCCTTAGGAAGCATTTATTTCGCGCTTAAAATATGGCTTTTATCGTAAAAGTTTACACAGACAAGGCACTCTGTTGCGGCAAAGTGGTACGCTTTGTGTGATGAATTCATTGCTACGGTAGATAGAGGGGGTCAGATGGGCCGCGGACGACAGAAGGCAAAGCAACAGAAAATTGCCCGTAAGCTCAAGTACCTGACGACCGATACGGATTATGACGAGCTCGCTAAAGAGCTTAATGCGCATGAGCCAGGCCAGGGATCTTATGATCCGTTTGCATCGAGCGAGGACTTTGATGCTGAAGGTAATCCAACGGATGTCAACGTCAACCAAGCTCAAGATAATGCAGCAGAACATGAGGATAATAGTGCAAACGAGCTTGATGATCTAGACGAGTATGCTAAGTGGGCTGCTGAAGCTGCTGCCAAGGCTGTAAGTAGCGAAAACGCAGGTTCTAATGCAGCGCATACTCCTGCACATCATCATATTCCTATGCCTTTGCCAAGTTTCATGCATAAAAAAAGTGATAAGTGAGTAAAAGCAGTACGTAACTTTTGCTTTTTGCATAGTATTGTTGCAGTTTGTAGCGCAATTTACCCGGATTTTATATTTCTAGCGGTAATATTGCGCTCAAATTGTCTCGTTCACCCATTGCGCTTATGTTTCCAGCTTCTTTTTCTTCATCCCATGTGCTTATTGCGCAAACTAATCGCAACCAAACACTTGGCTCTAATTCTATAACGTCTGGAGGGGTTAAGTTGTGAGGGTCAGATTCTGGACCTTCTAAGATTTTCACAGCTCCCCATGGGGATACTCGAACTTCAACGCAATTGCCAGGAGCGCGTAGTTCTAGTAGATACAGCGAATATCGAACTGCCATAGCTTCGTCAGATTTTGTAATTTCCATAATCTGACTATCTATTTCCTGGAATTTTGTTCCTCTGATAGCTTCTTGTTGCGCTTGCGTTTTCCACTTATTTAGTGAGTTTTTCCCTTTTTTCATATCTCGTTCAAGAATTACTGCCATATTAAGCATTATGCATTAGCGTTTAGAAATGAGTAATACCATTTCTATAACATTTCTTAGATTAAAAATAATCACTTTTAGCACGTAATCGCACAAATTTTGATTACTTTTTTTAACAAACGAACCTGTAGGTAAGTATTAAGTGTGTCGATGTCGCAGTAAAAATATCAATATTTCTCAAAAATAATCGGAAAATGGGAGATTTTTATGTAATAATTTCTGCAATTTACAATATTATCTATATGTTTTACTGCACATAATATAAGGGTTCGGGTTGTGCTATTATCTGACAATGAAATCGTGTGTATTCCTTCATGCCTTTTTGTAGATAACTACAACACGGTATCGGTTTAATTGCCTAAACATAAAGTTTCGGGCAGCACACTTTTTAGGAAATATAACAAACGGCACAAGGAGTCAAATATGACTAAACACGTCGCGCCGAAAGCCAAAACTACTGCGACGGCATTTGCCAAAGAACTTCAAGAGCACCTCAAGTACACCCAGGGTGTAACGCCAGAGCAGGCCACTACGGCAGATGTGTATGTTGCCGCTGCTACCGCAGTTCGTCGTCACTTGATGGACTCTTGGATGCAGACCCAGCATGACATGGTTAACGGCAATACCAAGGCTGTGGGCTATTTGAGCGCAGAGTTCTTGATGGGCAAGCAGCTTGAGAACGCTTTGTTGAACGCTGGTCTTACTGACCAATTCAATAAGGCTGTTACTAAGCTTGGCTTCGATCCAAAGGCTGTTATCGATGCTGAGTATGAGCCAGGTTTGGGTAACGGCGGTTTGGGTCGTCTCGCAGCCTGCTTTATCGACTCACTCGCCTCTATTGGCGTGCCAGCATTCGGCTACGGCATCCAGTATCGTTACGGCATCTTCAAGCAGCGCTTTGATGAAGAAGGTAAGCAGGTTGAAACCCCTGATTACTGGCTTAGCAATGAAGAGCCATGGGGTCACATTGATTATGGTCGTGACCAGCGCGTCAACTTCGGTGGTGAAGTTGTAGAAGAAAACGGCAAGCGCGTATGGAAGCCAGCTTGGTCTGTTCGTGCAGTACCAGTTGACTACATGGTTCCAGGCTACAATTCTGGTCGCGTAAACACTCTTCGCTTGTGGACTGCTAAGTCTTACGACGAATTTGATTTGCTCACCTTCAACAAGTCTGAGTACTTGGATGCTGTAAAGCCACAGGTTGCAGCAGAAAACATTTCTAAGATTCTTTACCCAGAAGATTCCACTCCAGAAGGCAAGGCTTTGCGTCTTGAGCAGCAGTACTTCTTCGTAGCTGCTTCTATTCACGATGCTATTCGCGTGTTCTATCCTGGTCAAGATAAGCCAGATCTTACCACCTTCCCAAGCAAGATCAACTTCCAGTTGAACGATACTCACCCAGTTATCGGCATTCCAGAGCTTATGCGCGTTCTTATGGACGAGTACGGCTACGATTGGAACACCGCTTGGGGTATTACCACCAAGACCTTCAACTACACTTGCCACACTTTGCTTCCAGAAGCTTTGGAAGTTTGGCCAGCCAAGCTTATTGGCGAACTTTTGCCACGCCACCTTGAGATTATTCAGGGCATTAGCGAGCAGTTCCGCAACGAGCTTCGCAGCAAGGGTGTTTCCGAAGATCAGGTTGAGCGCATGCGCATTGCTACCGACGCTGACGAAAATGGCGAAGGTGCTGTAGTTCGCATGGCTTACTTGGCTACCTACGGCGGTTCTTACGTTAACGGCGTTGCTGAGCTTCACTCTGAGTTGTTGAAGGATGTTACCTTGAAGGACTTCTCCAGCGTTTACCCAGATAAGTTCAAGAACGTTACTAACGGCGTAACTCCTCGTCGCTTTGTGCGTTTGAGCAACCCACGCATGTCTGCTCTTATTACTGAGGGCTTGGGCACCGACGCATGGCAGGGTGATTTGGAGCTTCTCGAAGGTTTGAAGCCATTGGCTGACGATCCTTCCTTCGTTAAGAAGTTTGCTAAGGTTAAGCAAGAGAACAAGCTCGCCTTCGTTGATTTCGCAAAGCAGAAGTATGGCTTTGAAATCAACCCAGACACTATGTTTAACACCATTGTTAAGCGTTTGCACGAGTACAAGCGCCAGTCCATGAAGATCCTCCAGGTTATCTCCATGTACGCTGGAATTAAGAATGGCACAATCGACGTCGACAAGATGCTTCCACGCACCGTGTTCTTCGGCGCTAAGTCCGCTCCAGGCTATGCTATGGCAAAGCTCACCATTCAGCTCATTAACAATGTTGCTCGCGTGGTGAATAACGACCCAGCATGCAAGGGCAAGCTCGCAGTGTTCTTCCCAGAGAACTACAACATTGAACTTGCAATGAACTTGATTCCTGCCACCGATTTGGATGAGCAGATTTCTCAAGCCGGTAAGGAAGCGTCCGGCACTGGTAACATGAAGTTCGCTTTGAACGGTGCTTTGACTGTTGGTACTCTCGATGGTGCAAACGTTGAGATTCGCGAGCGCGTTGGCGCTGAGAACTTCTTCCTCTTCGGCATGACCGTTGACGAAGTTGATAAGCTCTACGCTGAAGGCTACGATCACGGCGGATCCCGTAAGTACTACGAGTCTGATCCTCGCTTGAAGACTGCTGTGGATATGGTTGCTGACGGCACCTTCTCCAATGGCGACAAGAGCGTGTATGAGCCACTCGTCAACGATTGGCTTACCCACGATTACTTCATGGCAATGGCTGACTTCAGCTCTTACATGGATATTCAGGCTCAGATTGAGGAAACTTACCGCGATCCAATGAAGTGGGCTCGCATGGCAGTCTTGAACGTAGCCAACTCTGGTTACTTCTCTTCTGACCGCTCTATCGAAGATTACCTCGATCGCATTTGGCACACTGGTGCTCTTCCAGCACACGTTGATGAGTGATCACTGAGTAGTGCTTTAATATCTTAAAAACAAAGGCGGGGCTGTTAAATGTAACAGTTCCCGCCTTATTTTATAGATTGTTGCTTAGTGCCGAATTTTTTTGAGAATCTTTCTCATCAAGGCATGTTATTATAATGAATATTAATAAATAAATATTAGTATCTTTACGCCGTGTATTGAGTGCATTAAATCTTATGATCTTGCTGCTCTCAGTGGGTTAACAAGGCGTGAAATCGTGTTAGCAACGTTTCTCGTAGTTAACCTGATCAGCGTAAGGAAAGTATATGCGTAAACTTTTAGCGTATTGCCGTCGTGTTCCACAATTAACAATTGTTACTCTTGCATTGCCGTTTATTGCGGTTTTATATGTATTGAATACTTCTGTATTAACAGCGTTCGGTAAGCAATTTTCTAAATTATTGCAGCAAATTTTCGATTTTGCACGTATCAATTACAATATTGCAATAAATTTAACAGTTGGCCAGTTTATTATCGTTATTTTTGTAGCCTACACGTGTGTTATTTCGTTGTGTAGCATGATTCGCGATTTAAAAAATGGAACGTTGGGTATAGATTTGCTTGCTTTCGTTGCACTATTAGCAACACTTGGTACAGGGGAGTTTTGGGCAAGCTATCTTATTGTTGTAATGGTTTGGACCGGAGAGGCGATTGAAGATTTTGCTAATATGAAAGCTCAACGCAACTTGTCACTTTTAGTAAATGCTTCTCCTAAAACAGCCCATCTTATGACATTGCCTGGTATTGAACATGAAACACATCATATTCAAAATGCGATCGAAGATTACAATCCGCCATGCGCAAATGACAATCAATGCAAGCCAACTTTATGCGCTCTTTGTCAGCATGCTGAATTTAGGAAAGCAGATACTGCTTATGCTACAGATTCTGCAGAAGATTATGATCAATCCCATAATTGCGCTCATAAACGCAATGTCTGCCCATTTTTGCAAGCAAAAACAGATGGTTCTATTGTCTCAAAATTACAGCGTTACACTACGATTCCTGTTGATGATTTAAAAATTGGCAATGTTATTATTGTTCTTCCTGGCGAAACTGTTCCTGTTGACGGAGAACTATTAAGTGGTTCAGCTGTTTTAGATACAAGTGCTATTAATGGTGAATCTGTACCTCGAGAAGTTTATGCTGGAGCGTCAGTGCTATCAGGCTGCGTAAACGGTGGTGTTGTGCTTATTATGCGCGTAACAAAACTGTCTAAAAATTCGCAGTATCAAAAAATTATGCAGCTTGTCGAATCAGCTAAATCTTCTCGCGCAGCTGTTGTGCGATTTGCAGATATGCTTTCAGTACCGTTTACAGTATTTTCGTTTATGTTAGCGGCTGCAGCTTGGATTATTTCAGGAGAGCCTTTGCGATTCGCGCAGGTGCTAGTGTTGGCAACGCCGTGTCCTCTACTGATAGCTGTTCCTGTAGCTTGTATGGCTGGTACGGGTCGTTTAGCAAAGCTTGGAATCGTAGTAAAAAGTCAAAATGTACTTGAACAGTTAAGCCGCGTAACTGACGTATTTTTCGACAAAACTGGCACGTTAACTGTAAAACAGCCGCAAGTTGTTACAGTAGAAGTAATTGATACTACGCAAAAAGCTAATCGCATAGTTATGCTTGCTGGCGTGCTGGAAACATATTCTCAGCATATTCTCGCTGGTGGTATTGCAAAAGCGGGTTCTGTTTTATGGGAGCGTGAGCATCCATCGTCTACTCCGCAGATTCCTAGCGTGCGAGAATATCCTGTAGTTAACAGTGTTAAGGAAACAGCAGGACAGGGTATTCAAGGCATTGTAGATGGTATTACGGTACGTGTAGGACGCAGAAAGTATGTAACAGAGCAAGAAGATAATTATGCTACAGGAAAACCTCTTGCTTCAGACGAAATGGCAACTTACGTATCGTTCAATGGAAAGCTTGTAGGTCGCATTGTACTAAAAGATGTTCCGCGAGATAATGCAAAATCAACTATCAAAAAATTGCGTTCGCTAGGAGTGCGCTCTATAGCAATGCTTACTGGAGACGGTTTGCAGGCGGCAAAAACAATAGCTTCAAGCGTTGGGATAGATTCTGTACATGCTGATTTACTTCCTGAAGATAAGCTTAGATACGTAAAGCAAAATGATTACAGTGATTCTAATGTTCGTAAACCTGCAGCAGTAACAATGATGGTAGGAGATGGCGTAAACGATGCGCCAGTTCTTGCAGCTGCCGATATTGGCGTAGCTGTTACAGATGGAACTGATACTGCAGCATCTGAATGTGCGCAAGTTGTTATTATGAACAATAATATTTCTGCTGTAGCAAGTGCTATAAGCGTGGCAAAACGTACAAAAATCATTATGATTCAATCAGTTTTGCTGGGAGTTGGTTTAGCAATTATTAGTATGATTTTTGCAGCTTTTGGATTTATTCCTGCGGTTCTAGGAGCCATGATGCAAGAAATTATTGACGTAATTTCTATCACTTGGGCGTTAACAGCTTTGCGGCCAAATAAAGAAGTAGATTAAGAAAATGGTTAATAAGAAAATAGTTAACAATAGTAGCAGAAATTTATTTTCGTAAGCATTTTCTAATACTTAACTATGCGCTAGTCTAAATATGAAAGCATACGCGGAAGCTTTTGATTGTTGAGTGCTAAAGAAGCACGCGAAGGCATCCCATGCTTGAAGACCGTGCAGAATGCGCGAAAAAACGGCAAAATTGCCGTATTATACAGTTCAATATGGGGATAATAATGGAAAAAGATAATATAAATGAAAAAGCTTTTAACAGTGAGCCTGAATTGCGTATTGCTGTTATAGGAGCTGGTCCTGCAGGAGTATATTCTTCAGATATTTTCTTGCGACAACTTTCAAAACAAGGAGAAGAATTAGGGCTTGGTACAAGCGCTCGCATTGATCTTTTTGAAAAATTGCCTGTACCTTTCGGTTTAGTGCGTTACGGTGTGGCTCCAGATCATCCAAGTATTAAATTTATTGCCGATGCTTTAGAAAAAACTCTTGATAATCCAAATATTCATCTTTATGCGAATGTTGAATTTGGTAAAGATATTACTCTTGAAGATTTATTAGCTCTCTACGATGCTGTGCTTTTCGCTACTGGCGCTGTTGAAGATAGGCCACTTAAAGGAGTGGTGGGTGCTGATCTAGATGGTGTTTATGGTGCTGCAAAATTTGTAGAATGGTACGACGGATATCCAACTAGTAAGCGCACGTGGCCTCTTGAAGCTAAGGAAGTTGCTGTTATTGGTGGCGGAAACGTGGCAATGGACGTTGCTCGCGAGCTTCTTAGAGATCCTGATTATTTGCGTGCTCATACTGATATTCCTGATGATGTTTATGAAGGATTACAGCAAAACAGTACGCAAACTTTGCATTTATTTATTCGCCGTGGTGTTGCTCAAGCAAAATTCTCAGTTCAAGAATTACGTGAAATGGAAAAGTTATCCGGAGTTCAGATTGTTATAAATGAGGATGATTTTGAGCTTGATGAAGAAACAATAGAAGTAGCTGGCAACGATAAGCTTACTCGCCAAATGGTTGAGGAACTGTTTGCTATTCGCGATATGGCTGAAGATATGGAAGATGCTGGAAACGTTGATTTTGAAGGGAAAACTGCTAATAAACGTTACGTAATTCACTTCAATTCAGCTCCAGTAGAAATTATTGGCGAAGACGGGCATGTTAAAGCGATTCGCGTTGAGCGTACTAAAACTAGCGCAGACGGAATAATGTCTCGTACTGGAGAATTTGAAGAGTATCCTGTGCAAGCAGTGTATCATGCAATTGGTTATCATCCTGCTGAAGTTCCTGGCATTGCTTACGATGAAAAACGTACTTTGCTTGCAAATAGTGAAGGACGCATTACAACTGCTGCAGAAGATGGTGAAGTTAGAGAACGATTGTATGCTACTGGCTGGGCTAAGCGTGGACCTGTTGGATTAATCGGTTCTACAAAATCGGATGCTCTGTTCATAGTTGGCAACATGTTGGAAGATCTTGCAAAAAGTGGTTTTGTAAATATAGATAGAGATCCTCAGTCTATAAATAAATTACTTGAGTCTCGTGGCATAAAGGCAATAGACTATGCTGGCTGGAAACGTGTTGATGCTTATGAGCGTGAATCTGGTGCCAAAGAGCAGCGCACTCGTAAGAAGGTAGTTTCTACTGCTGATCTCGTAAAGATTGCATTAAATGAATAAATAGTTACGTCTATTGTGCTGAAGTGCTCAATAGTACGTGCTAGTCTTAAAAAGTTGCACATTTATTGAAGTGTTTTTGTTTTAGCACTTGTAATTTATTGTGCAACATGCGGATGTAGTTCATCGGTAGAATGGAAGCTTCCCAAGCTTCAGAGGCGGGTTCGACTCCCGTCATCCGCTCCACGTGGAAAACGTTGGTATATCAACGTTTTTGGCTTGTTTTTACGCCTTAAAAATAGGCTAAATGTGCAAATGATGCGCATTTTGTGTACAAATTGCTGATATTATTTTCGATCAAAATATGAAATTATTATTTTGTTGATTTTTATTGATGATTCACATAAGCACTATAGAAAATGCCTATAAATCTAGAATTTTTAATAGATGTAATCTATTTTTGATATTGAAAGATAAACGCAAAGAAAGCGCAAAATCAGAATTTAGGAGTAGTTATGAGTTTAATGAATACGCACATTCTTCCATTTAAAGTAAATGCTTATAAAAATGGCGAGTTTACTGAAGTAAGTGACGCTGACGTACTCGGCAAATGGGCAATTTTCTTCTTCTATCCAGCAGATTTTTCCTTCGTGTGCCCAACTGAGTTGGAAGATTTAGCTAACCACTACGAAGAGTTGCAGAAGCTTGGAGTAGAAGTGTATTCAGTTTCAACAGATACGCATTTCGTACACAAAGCTTGGCATGATGATTCTGAAGCAATTGGCAAAGTAAAATACACAATGTTGGGTGACCCTTCTGGTGCTCTTTCGCGTAACTTTGACGCTTGGAATGAAGAATCTGGTTTGGCGCATCGTGCTACATTCCTGGTTGATCCTCAAGGTATTATTCAATTCTTCGAAATGACTGCCGACGGCATTGGTCGAAATGCTGATGAGCTTCTTCGCAAAGTTAAAGCAGCACAGTATATTGCAGATCACCCAGGCGAAGTATGCCCTGCAAAGTGGGAGCAGGGAGAAGAAACATTGGCTCCTTCTATTGATTTAGTTGGAAAGATCTGATTTTTCTAAAAGCGCGTAGGAAGTTTTTAATTTCCTGCGCGCATGATTTTTACAATAATTAATTGTTATAAAAAATTTTGAAAGAAGTAAAGTTTTATGTCTTTGTTGAATACGTCTTTAACTGATCAGTTGGCGCAATTATTGAAGAAAATGGTATCGCCAGTTGAGATTGTAGCGTATCTTGACGATTCGGAAACATCTCAAAAAGTTAGTAACCTTTTAAAAGAAGTATCTCAACAAAGTGAAAAAATTAGTGTTATTGACGGAGAAAAAGCAGGTATTTCGTGCAATATTATGCGCAAACCAAGCTTTGTAATACGCAGTACAGAATCACAAAATAATCAAAATAAAGAAAATAATATAGAAGTTACTTTTGCAGGTCTGCCTTTAGGCCACGAATTTAGCTCACTTGTACTTGCACTGCTTCAGGTGAGTGGTTACGCTGCAAAAATTACTTCAGAACAGAAATCTGCAATTTTGCAACTTGGTTCCCACGACTTAACTACTTATATGTCTGTAACATGTCTAAACTGCCCGGAAGTTGTGCAATCTCTTAACACAATTTCTATTATTAACCCTGCGATTCGTCACACTGCCGTAGAGGGTAGCGCTTTTCGTGAAGAAGTAGATAATCTAGGTGTAATGAGTGTGCCAGCAGTGTTCGAAAATGGTGAACTTATTGCATCTGGGCGGCTTGGTATTGACGAACTCGTGTCTGTGCTTTCTCAGCTTGAGAAAGAAAAATCAAGTGACGGCTCATCAACTAAATTCGACGCTAATGTTTCACGTGAAAATTCTCCTGCTAGTCGTGCTATTGCTCAAAAAATGAATTCTCAAAATCCGTATGATATTTTGATCGTCGGAGGAGGGCCTGCCGCTTCTGCGGCTGCGATTTATACAGCTAGAAAAGGCTTAAGCACGGCAATGATTATGGACCATCGCGGTGGGCAAGTGGTAGAAACAGAGAGTATTGAAAATCATATTTCTCAGCCTCACACTACAGGAACTAAACTTGCTGCAAATCTAACTGATCATATTTCTCAGTACGATATAGATGTATTTACTCCAGACTGGGTTGATTCTATTGATATATCTTCTAAGCCTTACGGTTTGCACACAGTACACGCTCGCTCTGGTGGTGAATTGAAAGCTCAAGCTGTGATTATCGCAACTGGTGCAACATGGCGCACTCTTAGAGTGCCAGGTGAAGAAGAATATCGCAATAAAGGTGTCTCATTCTGTCCTCATTGCGATGGGCCATTGTTTAAAGATAAAAATGTTGTAGTTGTAGGCGGAGGAAACTCTGGTGTCGAAGCTGCAATAGATTTAGCTGGTATTGCAAAGCACGTCACAGTAGTCGAATTTATGGAAACTCTTAAAGCAGATAAAGTTTTGCTAAACACTCTACATAATTTGCCTAATATTGACGTAATCACAAGTGCTGCTGTAAGCGGTATTGATGGTAACGGTAAAAAAGTAACTTCCGTGCGATATCGCAGTCGCGTAGATAATGCTGAAAAATCTGATATAGAAAATGTTATTACTACTGATGGCGTATTTGTACAAATCGGTTTAGTTCCTAATACCAATTGGTTGAATAATCAGGTAGAGTTGAATAAGCGTGGCGAGATTATTACAGATCGCAGCGGCTGCACAAAAATCCCAGGTATTTTTGCTGCAGGAGACTGCTCAAATGAGCCGTATAAGCAAATAGTTACAGCATATGGATCTGGTGCAACTGCAGCACTTTCCGCTTTTGACTATATTATTCGTAGGCCGCAGAAAAATTAAATAAACTAAAATTTTTGCTTTCTGCATGAAATATGTGCAGAATTTGGTTAAAAATTAATGGAGGCTTTGGTGAACGTAAGAGCGCTTGAATATCTTATAGCTTTTGCACAAGAAGAGAGTTTTACAAAAGCAGCCGCACGAGCGAAAGTCTCCCAGCCGACGTTGTCCACTCAAATAAGAAAACTTGAGGAAACTCTAGGAGTAGATCTTATTGAGCGAAATTCTGGTAAACAATTACTTACTCCTGCAGGGCGAGAAGTATTGTATTACGCAAAGCGAATACAAGCAGATATGTCACATATTCGTCAAGCAGCTAGATGTGCAGAAGACCCGTGGTCGTCAACAATTGTTATTGGAATATTTCCTACTCTTTGCACATACCTTCTGCCGCGTTTAGCGCCCGTTTTGCGAAAATATAAGCCGAATCTTACAGTGAGATTTGTTGAAGAAAAATCAGGGGAATTACGCCAGTTATTAGATGACGGTCAGATTGATGCAGCAATTTTTAGCGAAGGTTTTGCTAGAGCGTCTATTAGTGTTAAACACTTATTTGACGAAGATTTTTTGTTGGCTGCATCTACAAATTCTGCTTTTGGTCACGAGACCAGCCCTATTGAGATTTCAAAACTTTCCTCGCAGCGCGTGCTTCTTTTAGAAGAAGGGCATTGCATGCGAAGAAATATGATTGATGTTTGTAATAAAGTTGGGGCTAATCAGTCTGAATTTTCTGCAACTTCGCTTGAAACATTGCGTTATATGATACCTAGCAGTAAAGATGTAACTTTACTTCCACGTTTATCAACTTTGCCGCCTATAGTGCAGCCTGCTGGAGTTGTGTTAAGAGAATTTGTTGATCCTAAACCTTACAGATCGCTTTATTTGCAATGGCGTTCTGCATCTCCAATAAACGGCATTATGGAAGGTTTAGCCAATATTATTAGTGCTACTTGTTCAGATTTGCACAGAAAATAAATTACGAAATTTTAGATATTTCGTTGAGTCGACTTTCATTAGATAAAACAAGAACGTTGAAATATCAACGTTCTTAAGAGTGCGAACGGCGGGACTTGAACCCGCACGAGTATACACTCACTGCCACCTGAAGACAGCGCGTCTACCATTCCGCCACGTTCGCATACAGAGCATAAAACTACCATATTTACGCTTATTTAGCAAATAAAATATTCAAATAAATATAAGCGTGTTGGTAGTAATAATGCTCAAAAAATAATTATTATCCGCGCGATCCATTCTCATAGTAGTGTGCTAAGGATTCATCTCGAAATTCTTCGAAATAGCCTCCATTAATAGACGCACGAATATCGTCAAGCAGTTTCACAAAGAAACGCTCATTATGAATTGTTGCAAGAGTGTATCCGTTCATTTCCTTAGCGCGAAGCAAATGATTTAAATACATGCGTGAATAATGCGTGCAAGTGTAGCAATCACAACCTTCTTCCAGAGGGCCTTGATCATGCTTAAACTCAGCACGCTTTACATTGTAGCGACCATGTCTAGTAAAAATCGCACCATTTCGGCCGCAACGAGCTGGAGCCACGCAATCAAAAGTATCTCCGCCGTTTTCTACGCAAGCAAAAATATCATCCACGGCTGCAATACCAAGCACGTGACGTGGTCTATTTTCTGGCATAGCGTCACAAATCCAAGCGCAAGTGTCTCCAATAATACGCTTTTCAATTGCGCCACCAATACCAACTCCGTCAAAATCAAGAGAAGCAATCTGTTCAGCAGCATGCCTACGCAAATCTTCGTAATTTGCTCCCTGAACAACACCGTATAACGCTTGATAAGGTTTACCTAAGCGCTCCTGCGTTAAACGCTTATGCTCAGCAACGCAACGCTTTGCCCAGCGGAAAGTGCGCTCAACCGACTCCTCTTGATATCTGCGAGTATTCATCAAAGTTGTAAGCTCATCGAAAGCAAACATAATATCTGCGCCAAGCTTATGCTGAATTCCCATAGAAATTTCGGCGCTAAAACGATGCTTAGCTCCGTTAAGAGGAGACTTAAAAGTTACGCCATCCTCATCGACGAATGCCATGCGCTCTTTTCCTTCAGCAATAACATCGTCGGACTTCATGCCCGTAACATCCATTGCAAGAGTTTTTTTGAAACCAGCACCCAGAGAAAGCACTTGGAAGCCGCCGGAATCGGTGAAAGTTGGCTTATCCCAATTCATAAACTTTCCCAATCCGCCTGCTTCATCAAGAATATCTTCACCAGGACGCTCATAAAGATGAAAAGCGTTAGAAAGCATGCATTGTGCGCCTAAATCTTTAATATTTTCCGGAAGCACTGCTTTCATAGCGGCTTGAGTTGCTACTGGCACAAAAGCAGGAGTTTGAATATCTCCGTGCGGTGTATGTATTACGCCTGTGCGTCCGTACCTAGCGCCGTCACGCCCCTTACCTTCAGAACTATTTGATAAACGAGTAGTTGTTGTAAAATAAAATTCACTTCGATCTCCTGGCTTACCAGGTTCTGCTCCGCGTGGATGCTCAAGAAGACTTGTCATATTATTTACTTTATTAGATGGCATGAAGAATAGTTAGTAATGTTGAGTTATAAAAATATTGTGACATGTAGAGCATATGCATATAAAATGATGTAGTTGCGTGTAAAAATAACTGTATTGATTTGTGACGGAATGGTTTATTATTGTGTGGAATGGCTTTTTAAGGAGAGTTAATGGCTGAAGATATTTATGGCACTAATAAGCAAGAGGCTTATGATAATCAGGCCAATCAATCCTATAATCAGGAATTTCAACCTGCACAGGCAGCAGAGCAGCCAACTCAGGGACAAGAATCACAACCTACTCAAGTTTACAGTCCAGCTCCAGAATTTGGTGCGTACGGTCCTGTAAATACTACTAACAATCAGCCACCTTCCTACCAACCTGCTGAGGGTGGCAACGGAAGCAATTTCGCGAATCAACCTGGATATGCGTCTGATAATTCACAAAATCAAGAATTACAAAGTCGCCCTGGTTACGGAATGTTTAATAACCCATATCCTGCTAGCCAAGATTCGAATAATTCTTCTTTTAAAAACGGTACTCAGAACGGAACTGGTAACAAAGAGCGTAAAACTAGCAGTAATAAAGTTCCTAACTTTGTAGTTGCTATTTTATCTTCTGCTGTTTCTGCAGTAGTTTGCGTTGTAGTCATATGTTTTGCTATTACGCAAGGACTTATTACTATACCAAGTTCTGAATCTTTGGCTGATATTGGTAAATCTTCGAGATCTGCAAAAGGAACGGCTATTGTTAAGGGCGGTCAAGCTCCAGATTGGAAGGGCGTAGCTCAGCAAGTCTCTGGTTCTGTAGTTTCAATCCAAACGCAACTTGCGGAAGGAATGGGTAAAGGCTCCGGTGTGATTATCGACAAAGATGGTCATATTGTTACAAACAACCATGTTATTTCTGGAGCTAAGCAGATTCAGGTAACTCTTGCAAATGGTCAGATGTGCAGTGCAACTTTAGTTGGTGCTGACAAGACTACTGATTTAGCAGTTTTGAAATTAGACAATCCTCCGAAAAATCTTAAAACTTCTGAATTTGCTGATTCGGATTCGTTAGCAGTCGGTGAGCCTGTTATGGCAATAGGTAACCCATTGGGATACGACGATACTGCAACTACTGGTATTGTTTCTGCTCTAAATAGGCCTGTGTCCGTTATGGACGATAAGAGCCGTTCGGAAATCGTAACAAACGCAATTCAGATTGATGCTGCAATTAATCCTGGTAATTCTGGTGGCCCAACTTTCAATGCTGCTGGAAAAGTAATCGGTATTAATTCTTCTATTGCAGCAACATCAGCTAAAAGCGGAACGGCAGGTTCTATTGGTATAGGTTTCGCAATTCCTGCTAACTTAGTAAAGCGCGTAGTTTCAGAAATAATTAAACGTGGATATGTAAAGCACGTTGCTCTTGGAATAACCATTAAAAGTGTTGCTGTAGAATCTGGTGGCGTAACCAGAGGTGGCGCACAGGTTGTTTCTGTTAACAATGGTGCTCCTGCGTCTAAAGCAGGTATGCATAGTGGAGATACGATCGTAGCTTTTAACGATAAGCCTGTTTCTAGCAATTACGCTTTGTTAGGATTTGTACGAGCTACAGCTTTGAACGATACTGCTGTTATTAGTGTGGTTAGAAACGGAAGCATTGTAAAACTGAAAGTTAAATTTGATCAGGAAGAAGCTTCAGTAATAGGCAACAATAAGCAGGATGCTAATCAGAAGCCTGATTCTACTCCGAAAAAAAAGCCTGGTTCTGATGGTAAATCTGACGATGATGATGACGATATTCCGTTCTCGCGTGGCGGTGGTGACGACGACGGTGATGACGGCGGAATTGTAGACCCATTCGGATTCTGGTAAACAGAATAGCTTAGCGCTTAGCGCTTAAGCTATAAACTGTGGGTTTTGCGCGTCGTTAGTTTTGCGCTGAATTGTCATAATCCTTGTGCAATTTTGCAAGATTTGCTAATCTGCTAAGACTCGCAAAAATCATACGTAAGTTTCGTTATTAAACAGCTGCATATATTTAGTTATGTATTTAGTAACTATTTATATAGCAGCTGTTTAATAATTTTTATAACTATTTATTTATTCTATTTATTTATTTCAGAAAGCGGTTTCCGCTCGTAAACCTTAATTTCCGTGTAGCCAACTCCAGCTTTCCAAGCTGAAAGTACGCGAGCTATAACATGCAAATTATAGTGTTTAACATTGTAATTAAGCTTTTTAAAGTAATACTGCGGATCTTTTATAACGAAAATAAAGAAATCAGGTTCACCTTTAGCTGCACAATTTTCAATTTCTTGCTTAATCTGCTTATCTGTTGCTCTCTTATTCGTAATAAACGAGCGATTCTGGTAGCTGCAGCTTAAAAGATTACTATCAAAATATGGGTTTGCGTTGATAATTTGCCAAGCATATTGATGAGTATCGTTGCCAGGAGCCTGCTGTAAATTGCCGTCACTATCGTAAATTGCTTTGTCTTTAAGCCATGTTGTCATCCAAAGCTTATGCTGCGCATTTTTTGAAATGACGTACTGAGCAATAGCGCGCGACCCAGAATAATCAAATAAAATATCACTTACGCAAGCAACAGTGTTCCAAACGAGACTTGGCAGTAGTACAAGAACGATAAGTCGTGAATTAGTTTTCTTGCTATCAAGTTTCTTATTTTTAGTAAAAGCTTTCCATAATTTAGTAAAAATTATTGGAACGTCGTCAGCATCAAGAGGTTTTTTATCAACACAAATCCATAATTGAGCAACGAAGAATACGAAAATAAGACCTACATGATGTAGTGTGAAATATCTATTTGCAATTATTGAGAAGATAAAATACGGGATAGTTAAAACTATGAGAGTTTTTCTGCGTCGTGCTATACGAATTGCAAACATCCAAATAGCAATAGAAAGAATTACAGCAAATATTGAGGGGAAGAAATGCAATGGCATTTTGCGTATAGAAACATCGCCAGCAAATTGAGTAAACATGCTTTCAGAAGGAAGAACAAAGAAGAAAGCAAGGAACTGCATAATAGGAGAGTTTCCGTCGTAAGTTATTCGAGCTCCAAAAGCATCCGGATAAGGCCAGATACAGACCAAACATGTTACGCCTACAATAGCTAATAGAATCCAGCCTAGGAGACGATTCTTGTCATAAAACAAAGATAATAATGCTTTAGGGCTTTTAGAAATTCCAGCTTTTAGAATAGTTTGAAGAACCCAAACAATAGCAAAACCAGCTGCAAGAGCAATACCATATGCGCTTAATAGACACATAAGTATAAGCGTAAAAGTTAATTTCCAAGTATCAGACGGTTTCTTATCAGCTCTGCTCCAATAATACGCAACCATAAGCAGAGTAGCGCAAAGAAGAGCATATGGTCGAGAAGTAACACCGTATTGGAAGCAGAAAAAGTAAGTAAACGGCAGAAGTATAAGTGTCAAACGGTTAAACGGTGCTCGGAAAATAAGCCAAGAACCTAGAACTATTGCGCACAAAAATTGAACACTTTTAAGACCAATCTCGTACGGAACACCAGTTTTTGCTGGAATTGAAAGAATAAGAGTCCATAAAGGAGGGTGACCCTCGTAGTGTGGTCTTAAAGTAAGCAACTCAGAAAATGACGAGTCGCGCGCAATAAGCCAACTTTGTGCCTCATCAAACCAAGGTTCATGGAAGCACATCACTATCACTATTACCGCAAGATAAGCGGAAAAAGTGACTGTACGAGGGTGTTCTTTAAGCCGTGAACGTAATGACAGTTGAGCTAAAGATTTTTTCTCGGTCATAAACACTTTTCTCTTGGTTGTAAAAGTTTATTTTCTGCCGTTATTTTCAGTAGTCTATTTCTGGTATGACTAACTAAAGACTAGATAAAGTCTACTTAAAGTCTACCTAAAATCTACTTTTTAAAGTGCTGCTAGTCGGCGAGCGTTTGCTACAGCGTACAAACTAATACCTGCTGCAACTGAAGCGTTAAGAGATTCAACCGTGCTAGAAATTGGGATTCCAGCAATAGCATCGCACGCTTCTCGCGTAAGGCGACTCATTCCCTTACCTTCGGAGCCGAGCACAACAACTAGCGGATCAGTTTCAAAACCAGTTTCTCCAACGAGCTTATCGCCGCCGCCATCAAGACCAATTGCATACCATCCGCGCTCGCGTAAGCTTTGAATAGCTTTATTTAAATTCACAACTCGAGCAACCGGCAAGTGAGCTGCAGCGCCGGCAGAAACCTTCCAAGCGGCAGCAGTTACAGAAGCGCTTCTACGCTCAGGTAAGATAACGCCATTAGCACCGAAAGCTGCTGCAGAACGAATAACAGCACCCAAATTTTGCGGATCTGTAACGCCGTCCAACGCAATAAACAATGGTCTAGCGTTAATGCGTGCAGCCAAAGAATCAGCTTCCTGCATAGCGCGAGCTTTTTTCTCTGCTTTATCTACTAGTTCCTGCAAAGAGTGGTATTGATACGGCTGAACTTTAAGAATAATTCCTTGATGATTGCCAGATCGAGCTATTCGATCCATTTCTAAACGGTCTGCCTCAAGAAGTCTTAGCCCTTGCATGCCAGCTAACTTAACGATTTCGCGAGTGCGATCATCGTGTTCTATACGGTTTGCTACATAAAGCTGTGTGCTTGGTACGCCAACTCGAAGTGCTTCCAGCACAGCATTGCGTCCAATTACCAACTCGTCTGAATCAGTTCCCAGCTTATCCACTCTTCTTCTTGCTGCTAGTCGCGGATCCGCAAAAGTGCGCTTAATTGCAGCTTTCTTAGCAAAATAAGCTTTATGATATACGCGATCTTCAGCTTTTGGTGTAGGTCCTTTTCCGCGTAATGCATTACGATGTTTTCCGCCTGACCCCTTGGTCGGCCCCTTTTTCATATTCATACTACTATTCTCACATGCCCCCGAGGCATTGCTATTAATAGCTTTTCGAAGTGTCCAAAGTTTGCTGCTTCTAAGCTTGGCGAGTTGTATGGCATAATAGAACGGTACTTAATTGTTGCAAACTATTGCAATATTCCACAACCGCGCAATAGTTACAATACGAAGCGCTAAAAATAGCGTTAGTATTGCGATTATTGACTACTCCGCGGCACTCCCAAGGGGGAAGATATGGTTGATCACGCTCTTGATCAATCCAATAAAACGGCTGACGCTTCAGCTAATAGCAAAGATCCATCATTGTGTGATGTTCAACAAGTAGCTAAATCGCTTAACGTAGATATTTCATGCGGTTTAAGCTCTGAGGAAGCTGCAAAAAGACTTGATCAATTCGGTCCGAATGCGCTTGCTGCTGCTCCTAAAATTCCAGCATGGAAACGATTCCTTGAACAATTTAAAGATCCGCTCGTTTACTTGCTTATTGCAGCAACTATTATTTCTGCAATCGCGTGGTTTGTTGAGCGCGCACAACATAAAGGAAACAGCGGTGGGGAGATTCTGCCGTTTGATTCAATCGTAATTATCATTATTTTGATTGCAAACGCAGTTCTCGGCTACATTCAAGAGTCGCGAGCAGAAGAAGCAGTCGAAGCTTTAGCTAGAATGAGCGCTCCGCAAACTTCAGTTTTGCGCGATGGTAGCGTTGTGCGCATTAATACTGCAGAAGTTGTTCCTGGAGATATTCTTGTGCTTGGCGAAGGCGATGCGGTTTCAGCGGACGCAAGATTACTTGCTGCAGCATCGTTACGCGTAGCCGAGGCAAGTCTTACCGGGGAGTCTGTTGCGGTAAGTAAGAAACCTGATACTTTACAATCTGCAAAAGCTTTAGGCGATCGTACAAATATGGTTTTCAACGGAACCGCTGTTACGCAAGGAACTGGCCGCGCTGTAGTTACAGCTACAGGAATGCGCACGCAAGTTGGCAAAATTGCGGATATGCTTTCAAAGTCGGATGATGAAGCAACACCTCTCGAGAAAGAAATGGTACGCGTCTCTAAAGTTCTTGGAATTGCGGTGTGCATTATTGCTGTTGTAGTTCTTGCATCAATGTGGATTCTTGAAGGTTTCCATACTATTCAAGATATTATTGATTCTTTGCTGCTTTCTGTTTCCCTAGCTGTTGCTGCTGTTCCAGAAGGTTTAGCAGCTGTTCTTACTGTGGTTCTTGCTCTTGGTGTGCAACGAATGGTGAAACATCATGCTGTTGTAAAAAAGCTTTCATCTGTGGAAACACTTGGTTCTGCTTCTGTTATTTGCTCCGATAAAACAGGCACTTTAACTCGAAACGAGATGACTGTTGAGCGCGTAATAACACCTAGTGGCGAAGTTCAGCTTACGGGAAGCGGTTACAAGCCTGAAGGTCGCATGATATTAATTGGTTCTGAGGATGCAGATCTGGCAGTTCCGCAAAATCTTGCTACAGAAGTATTAGGTGCTTTAGGCTCTGGATGTTTAGCTAACGACGGCGATTTACACTATGACGAAACTGCTAAAAATTGGCAGCCTGTGGGAGATCCTACAGAAGTTTCGCTAATAGTAGCAGCGCGTAAAACAAAAGCAGACAAACGTTACGCTCATTTGACTCGAGTTGCGGAAGTACCTTTTACTTCTGAACGCAAGCGTATGTCTGTTGTTGTTAAAGATGGTTCGGATTCCGGCAATCTTATGGTTTGCGCTAAAGGTGCTCCGGACGTTCTTCTTTCTTATTGCACGCGTATTGCAGTAGCTGGTGCCGTGCGTCCGCTTACTGACGGCGATCGCGAAGATATTTTAGCAACTGTTGAACGTCTTTCAGGAGAAGCCTACCGCACGCTTGGAATGGCTTATAGGCCGCTTGGAGTCGATAGTCTTTCAAAAGTTGATGGCATGGTTTCTAACGCTGCAGGTCAAATCGCGGACGTTGCGGAACAAAGTGACGTACTAGAATCTGATTTGATTTGGAACGGCATGGTTGGAATTATTGATCCTCCGCGAATTGAAGTTCGAGATAGTGTAGCTCAAGCTCATCGCGCTGGAATCCGCACTGTTATGATTACAGGCGACCATCCTCTTACGGCTACGCGTATTGCTCGAGATCTTGGAATTATTGGAAAAGATGAGCATGCGCTTACAGGCGACGAACTTGACGATTTGCTCTCACGCGACGACGACAACATTGCTTTTGACGAAGCAATCAGTAAAACTAGCGTGTACGCTCGAGTAGCTCCTGAGCACAAGTTGGCTATCGTTTCTTCGCTTCAACGTCAAGGCAACATTGTTGCTATGACAGGCGATGGCGTGAACGATGCTCCTGCAGTAAAATCTGCCGATATCGGCGTAGCAATGGGCATTACCGGTACTGAAGTAACTAAAGAGTCCGCCAAGATGATTTTGGCTGACGATAACTTCTCTACAATTGTTGCAGCAGTGCGCGAAGGCCGCGGAATTTTCGACAATATTCGTAAATTCTTGCGATACTTGCTTAGCTCTAATGTTGGCGAAGTATTCACTGTTTTTGGCGGAGTTGTTTTTGCTGGAGCGTTGGGAATTACTCAA
Organism: uncultured Gardnerella sp.; assembly: GCA_947292085.1. Classification (GTDB taxonomy): domain Bacteria; phylum Actinomycetota; class Actinomycetes; order Actinomycetales; family Bifidobacteriaceae; genus Bifidobacterium. The sequence continues at coordinate 31,908 of CAMYPN010000006.1, forward strand.
CCAAACTCTACAGGCGTTACACTGCCTTTGCTCGCAACGCAGCTTTTGTGGATTAATCTGCTTACGGACGCGGCTCCTGCGCTCGCAATGGGTGTTGATCCACAAACTGACGATGTAATGGATAGAAAGCCTCGAAAACTCACAGATAGCGTTATTGACCGACCAATGTGGGGAGATATTGTATTCATTGGCGTACTGATGGCTGCTATCACTTTGATTGGCATGGATATGCATTTGGCAGGCGGATTGTTTACGGATCGTTCAGTTGGAGTTATGAGTCACGCTGCTCAAATGACACATGCGCGCACGATGGGCTTCACAATTCTTGTGTTTGCTCAGATGTTGAACGCACTTGCTTCGCGTTCTAATTTGCAGAGTGTGTTCGTGGGATTGTTTGCAAACCGTTGGCTTTGGGCTGCTATAGCGGTTTCTGTAGTACTTCAGCTTGCGGTAATTTATATACCGTTCCTGAACGAGCCATTTGGTACTGTGCCGCTTGACTGGACTGAATGGTTCGAATGCCTAGGCCTTTCGATGGTTGTGCTAATTGGCTCTGAGCTGCGTAAATGTGTTTTGCGTTTTATGGCTAAACGCAAAGCTGCAGGAGCTTTGACAATGGATGCTTAACGAAATAAGTGCATTATAACGATTCGCAAATACGCGGTACAGTACGTGGTTTTCTTGCATCACCTACGTTTTGTACCGCGTTTTTGTGTTTTTAGTTTCTGTAAAATTTTTTGTAATCAAGTACAGACTGCAGCACGCGCTACAATTGTGCATATTGTAATTTTCGCGCAAAATAGATTATAAAAATATTTCGTGCGAACGATGAAGTTGCTTTTATACAGTCTTTTGCAAGGAGATTTGACGTTATGCTGTTGTCTGATCGCGACATTCTCAAAGCTCATGATGAGGGTCATATTGATTTGACTCCGTGGACTCCGGAAATGGTACAGCCTGCGTCAATTGACGTGCGTCTTGATCGTTTCTTCAGATTATTTAATAATCACGCGTATACGTATGTTGACCCTGCGGAAAATCAGGGTGAGCTTACTGAAGAGTTTGCTGTTAAACCTGGTGAGCCTTGGATTCTGCACCCAGGTGAGTTTGCTTTAGGTTCTACTTGGGAGTATGTGAAACTTGATGCAACTATTGCTGCGCGTTTGGAAGGCAAAAGTTCTCTCGGACGTCTCGGAATTTTGACGCACTCTACTGCCGGTTTTATTGATCCTGGTTTCGAAGGTCATATTACTTTGGAACTTTCTAACGTGAGCACTTTGCCGGTTAAATTGTGGCCTGGCATGAAAATCGGCCAAATGTGCTTCTTCCAGATGAGCTCCCCTTGCGTGCATCCGTATGGTTCATCAGTGAACGGCTCTCACTATCAGGGTCAGCGTGGTCCAACACCTTCTCGTTCATACGAGCATTTTTATCGCGCTGATTTGGATGACTGAATTGCAATTTGGGAAAGAAGAGTCTCTAAAAACGAGATTTTCGGTAGAAAAGTAGGAAATTCTCAGACAATTCACAGATAATCTTTGTGAAGCGTTAAGAATTATATGTTTAGATAATAATATCAACAAAAAAAGATGGGCGCCAAAAGCGCACATGAATTATTCTTTCTTCTCTCCTTTATTTCCCCGGCGCGTGACGCCGGGGTTAAATTTTTTTAGCACAACAAAGCAAAGAACGCTGGTGAAATTATGAATGAAACTATTAATTCTGATGATTCTATGAATACTAATAAGTCTACGAATAGCATCAATAATAGTAATAATCTCATGTCTGCTAAAACATATGAATCTCATATTGGTCGCGAATCTAACATAATTAGAGGGCATTTTGGAGAGCCGCTTGAAGTAACGTGTGCTAAGTATTCGAGAGGTAACGCAACGGCATACCCTGCTCATCCGCTACTTCTTTTGCTGCACGGTTGGGGATCCAACGAAGAAGATCTTCTTGATTTGTTGAGAGTAGTAGTGCCTTACAATGATGCAATTGCACTACGTGCTCCGCTTAAACTTGCAGAAGGTGCTTACAGCTGGTTTCATGATGCTGTGCCGCAGCGCGAAGATTTAGATTACGATATGTATTCTGCTGCCGCCGCGATAGACGAATGGGTGTGTGAAAATGTTCCAGAGAATCGCGATATTGTGCCATTTGGTTTTTCACAAGGTGCTGCGCTCGCAGTACATGTTTTGCGTTTGAATCCTGCGCGCTATCGTGCTGCTGTTTCACTTTCTGGTTTTATAGCACCTAATGTTCCTGCTTTTGCGTCTGAAATTGTGTTGAAAGATGATGATCTAGCGGAGCGTAATACTCCAGTATTTTTCGGTTACGGTTTAGAAGATGATGTGATTCCACCTTACGAATTTTCAGCTGCCGCAGCATGGCTTGAGGAGCACACTTGGCTTGAAGAACGTCGTTACCGAGGTCTCGATCATTCTGTTGATATGAATGAAATCGGAGATATTCGTAGATGGTTTATTACTCACGATATTTCTTCTGGGCTTATGTAGAGATTCACTTAGGTTTATGTAGATTTATTCGATTTTTGTTTGTTTCTTAGTTTGTAAAGTGATTTCATGAACATGAGCGATGAGATAGTATTTGCAATGAATCAAGCCTTAGTTTTGGCTCGAGAATCTGCTTCTGCAGGCGAGGTTCCAGTTGGAGCAGTTGTGCTTGATGGTGATGGGAATATTATTGGCAAAGGCGCAAACATGCGAGAACAGAAAGCTGATCCTTTGGCTCACGCTGAAGTGCTTGCTATGAAATCTGCTGCTTTTTCGCGAAAATCTTGGAATTTATCTGACTGCACTCTTGTAGTAACTCTTGAACCTTGCCCTATGTGTGCTGGGGCTGTGTTGCAGACGCGACTTAAGCGTGTAATTTTTGGAGCATGGGACGCAAAACTAGGTGCGTGCGGATCTGTTTGGGATATTTTGCGAGATCCTCATGTAGGATCATATCCGGAAGTTATTGGTTCAGTATGTGAATCTGAGTGTGCACAAGTTTTGCGAAACTTTTTTGAAAATCACCGTTAAAACTGAATAATTTTTTAATTAGAAACGCCATAAGAAACGCAATTAGAAAAATTTTTGACAATCTCCGCGAATTGAGTAATATGCTATAAAAACAAAAAGCAAATCGTTTTTACTTTTGCTTTTGCAATATTTGTAGTCGCTTCGACGTAATTCCTGTAAAACGCATGAATCTCGCCTAAGCACATTTTTATCTAAAAGGAGGTGTCACTATGAGTGGCATGAAATATGCAATGATCGGTTCGGGAGCTATGGGATATCGCTATGGCGTTTTGTTGCAGGAAACGGCCGGTATTCATGTTGATTTCATTGACGCCTGGGATGAAAATGTGAATAAGGTTCGTGAACAGGGCGGCGTAATGGTGAGCCGAGACCATGAAAATCGTCATCTTGTGCCAATAAATATGTACACACCTGAAGAGTATGAAGGCGATCCGGATGTGTGGATTGTGTTTATGAAGCAGATGCAGCTTGCGGAAATGTTGGAGCGTTGTAAGCATTTGTTCAAAGAGCATCAGGTTGTGTTTGCTGCAATGAACGGTTGGGGTCATTTTGAGAAGATTCAACAGTATTTCTCGGACGATCGTATTTACGGCGGTACTGCAATGATTGCAACCGTTTTGAACGGCCCGGGTGATGTTGATTTTATTGGTAAAGTTGGCGTTGGCACAATGAATATGTGCGCATTGAACGAGCAGGTTAGCGATGTTGAGCTTGCTATGCGAGACGATTTTAAAGCTGCTGGACTTAACCCTACAATTACGGAAGATTTCAAGGGTACGTGCATGGCTAAGGTAGTTTTCAATTCCGTAGTTAACACTTTGTGCACAATGTATCAGATTCAGATGGGTCAGTTTATTTCTTATCCTGGAGCTATGGATATGGCTCGACAGCTTATTAACGAAGCGTACGACGTGTGCGATCGTGCAGGAATTCGTATGGTTAATACGCGTCAGCAGGAGCTGGAGGCTATTGACTATGTGAGCAGAGTCGCAAATCCTTTGCATTATCCTTCTATGTACCAAGATATGAGCCGCGGTCGCAAAACGGAAGTTGATTATATCAACGGATATATTGCGAAGCTTGGTCGCGAAAACGATTATGTTTGCCGCACTCACGAGTTCTTAACTCACGGCGTGCATTTGGCGGAACTTGCATTCAAGCTGCATAATCAGAAATGAGCGGTATTTAATTTTTTACAGAACGTACCATGAATGAGAAGGAGGTGCGGCTCGCGGTTTTTACTGCGAGCCGCTTTTTATATCTTTATTTTTTATTCACGTATCCGACAATTCTTTTTATTGTTAGTTGAGTTTAACGGTAGTATTCTGAAAACTGAGAGTGTATTTCTGTTACTCAGTGATACTAATCAATACATAGATGTTTTGTTAGTTATAAGTGGGTTTATATGAAGAAGGCAGTAGTTATAGGTTTTAGACGTGCAGTAAGTAGCCTGTTAAGTATTTTTATGTGTATTGCGGTTTGTGTTTTTGAGGAGGCTCCTGTTGCGCACGCCGAAGTTAGTTTGCCAAATGTCTTGAAATTCTATGTTATAGGAGATTCATATACTGCTGGTAATGGCACAGTTGGTTCTAAAGAATATGCAAATGAAGGAGGTTACTACGGCGAAGGATATAAGAAAAATAAATATGAAAAGGCTGAATCTCTTAGAAGCCATAGAAATTATGGTGAAGATGCTGTTCGTTTATTAAATAGCAGAGGTTATTCTGTTATTTACGGTAATTATGCAAATAGTGGTTCTACTATCACTGCGGAAGATTCTCAAAGTGACGGATATATTCTTAAACAAGTAGATAAATTACCTAAAGATGCTGATTTGGTTGCTTTTACAGCTGGTGGCAACGATGTAGATTTTAATAAAATAGTTACTAGCTGTTTTGCTCTTCCTAATTATGATAAATGTAAAGAATCTGTCAAAAAAGCTCATAATAAGCTTAATAAAGTTATTAATAGTACAAATGACCTGCTTGAGAAATTAGAAAATCGTATTGCGAATGGTCGTAAAGCACATGTGGTGCTCATGGGGTACCCTCTACTAAGTACTAATACTGACTATACTCTTACTCATTCAAGTTCTACTGTCTTTACTAGTTTTTTAGAAGGCATTTCTTCAGGTTCTTCTGCAGCTAAAGATTTAACAAAGGAATGGTGTAGTGGAGCATGTGCTGATGCTGCAGGACTTATTGGAGCAGCTTTAACAGCATTAACAAAGTCTGGAATACATTATATTACGAAGGGTTATAATACGTTAATAGATTTATCTACTGAGCCCTATTCTGCAGCTTTGGAAGTAAGAAAACTTGGAAGAGAAGCTGTTAAAAAACAGAAAGAATTAGTAAAAAAATGGAATGCGAAAAAAACTAATCTTAAAGTATCTTTCGTAGATAACACTGGTATTTTCGATAAGGATCAGCATGAACCAAATCCTAGTAGTAGTGTCTTTGCTGCCCTTCCAGATGCTATTCTAGATAAAAAATATGATATTAGTAATATTGCTGATGCAGCTACTAGAATTGCAAAATTAAGATCAAATCCTAAGCGGTGGATTAACGAGTTAGTGGAAACTGCTGGAATACAAAACGGCAATGAGAAAACAAGGGCTAGTTTTTCTGTTAATCAACTCGAGTGGTATCATCCAAATATTACCGGTCATGAAAAAATGGCTGAAAATTTAGTGAATAGTCTCAATATTGATGAAATTATTAAAGACAAGAAAGACAATGATTATTCTACTACTTCTAATCCTATTGATGTTGCATTTGTGGTTGATGCAACAGGATCTATGCAAGATGATATAGCAACTGTTTGCGAAAATATTAATAGCATTATTGATAATGTTAAAAGTCATTCGAGTCATGCCAGATTTGCTTTAATCACTTATAAGGATGATCCAAATAATGGTGGTTCTCCTGACGATTACACATCTAAGCTGGAACAGGATTTTACAACAAAGGCCATTGATATCAAAAATAAACTTTCTTCACTGAATGTTGATGGCGGTGGAGATGAAGCAGAAACTGTGTACAGTGGTTTAAACACTGCTTTAAATCTAAATTGGGCACATGGTGTTAAAAAAATAGCGTTAGTATTTGGGGATGCGCCTGCAAAAGATCCAGAACCAGCTTCTGGTCTAACAGCTGAGAAAATCATAAAACATTCACATGATGTTGATCCTGTAGAAGTATATCCTATAGATACAGGTTATTTACTCAGCGGCGATAGTACGCTTAAAAAGGTTGCAGATGAAACATCGGGTAAAATTTATAATGCAAATAACACTGATGAAATAGTAAAGTCTATAAACTCAGCGCTTGGTTCATCTTTGGATAAGCCGTTTGCTTGGCTAGATGGTCCTTATGTTGCACAAACTGGTTCTACTATTGAATTTAGTGCAAGAAATTCATATTCTCCTAGTGGAAACAAAATTGCTAAATACGAATGGGATTTCAATGATGATGGTGAATATGATGCTACAACTACTGAACCTACAATAAAGCACACTTTTAGTGATATTTACGGTGGGAATGTAGTAGTGAGAATAACTGACAGTAATGGTTTGATCGCTTTAGGATCTACTCGTGTTGATATTACAAAAGATGGTGATTTGATTGATGATGCTCACGATAATTGCCCTACTGTAGCTAATCAAAGCCAATCCGACACGGATAAAGATGGTGTAGGTGATGCGTGTGATTCAACTCCTGGTTTTGAAAAATTAATTGATAAAAATACAATCGCTGTAATTAACGGTAAGCCTTCTAAAGGTAATCAGTTTATTAAATTATCTAATGACAAGGTTAAACAGGGTGATAAGACTAAATTTATTGCTGGATATTTCAACAGAAAGTCTAAATTGCAGATTCTTATCGATGAAAAATACATCGGTTCTTATGCGGTTCCTAAGAGTATGTATGTGGATGATTTAGTTGAGATTCCTATTAGTACTTCACTTGGTAAACATAAAATTACAGTAAAATCAGGCGATCTTTCCGCTACAACTACAATTACAGTTGAAAAGTGTGAAGAAAATAAATCCTCTAGCGGAATACCTATATTTATAATCATACTTCTGTTGCTATTTGTATTGCTTATCATAGTATGTCTATGTGTTTTCATAATTTTGCGAAAGAAGAGGCGTGCTAGAAAAAATAATGAATTTAACTTTTCGAATATGAACATGAGATACTAAAGTAGATTCTCTTATATTGTTATGCGACGCATTAGTGTTGTCTAGTAACGTTAATATATCTTTGTTTACTTAACTGCTAATTAATGGGGATTAAATGACTACTTTTGACAGAGCGAATTTGCCTGAATACGTGCGCACAAACGGCGCTACACCAAACCCTTGGTGGGCAAATGCTGTAGTGTATCAGATTTATCCGAGAAGCTTCCAAGATACTAACGGCGACGGAATTGGCGATTTGAAGGGCATCACCTCGCGTCTCGATTATTTGGCTGATTTAGGTGTTGACGTGCTTTGGCTTAGTCCTGTTTACAAGTCCCCACAAGACGATAACGGTTACGATATTTCCGACTATCAGGATATTGATCTGCTTTTTGGAACTTTGCAAGATATGGACGAGCTTCTGGCTGGTGCTCACGAGCGCGGTCTTAAAGTTGTGATGGATTTGGTAGTAAATCACACTTCTGACGAGCATGCTTGGTTCCAGGCTTCAAGAGATGCTTCTAGTGATTACGCGGATTGGTATTGGTGGAGACCTGCGCGTGAAGGTTGCGTGCCTGGTGAGCCGGGTGCGGAGCCAAATAAGTGGGGCTCGTATTTCGGCGGTTCCGCGTGGACTTACGATCCGAAGCGTGGAGAATACTATCTTCACCAGTATTCGCCAAAGCAGCCAGATTTGAATTGGGAAAATCCTGCGGTTCGCTCTGCAGTGTACAAGATGATGAATTGGTGGATGGATCGCGGAATTGACGGTTTCCGAATGGATGTGATTACGCAGATTTCAAAGCATGTTGATTCTGAAGGCCGTTTGCCGGGTGAGGTTGGTTGCCAGATTGAAGATTTGCCTGCTGGTGCCGACGGCTATTCTTCTCCATTCCCGTTCTGCTCGGATGGCCCTCGTTTAGACGAATTCTTGCGCGAGATGCGTGCAGAAGTTTTCGAAGGGCGCGAAGGTTATCTTACTGTTGGTGAGGCTCCGGGAATTTCAGCGCATCGCAACACATATATTACGGATCCTGCTCACAAAGAACTCGACATGTTGTTCCTGTTCAACCACGTGGATATTGATTGCGAAAACGGAACTAAGTGGAATCCTGTACCGCTTAAGCTTACGGCATTAAAGCGTGTGATGGCTGAACAGCAGCAGGCTGTAGCGGATGCTGGTTGGGCGAGCCTGTTCTTTAATAATCACGATCAGCCGCGTGCGCTTTCTCGCTGGGGTAGTGAGGCTAGCGACGAGATGCGAGTTCGTTCCGCTAAGGCGATTGCAATGCTTCTCCACATGCATCGCGGAACTCCTTACGTGTATCAGGGTGAAGAAATTGGCATGACTAACGCGCACTTTACGCGTCTCGAGCAGTATCGTGATTTGGAAGCGTTGAATATGTTTAAGCAGCGCGTAGAAGAAGCGCATATTCAGTCGGCTGAGTCGATGATGGATGCGCTCGCAAAGCGTGGTCGCGATAATTCTCGAACTCCAATGCAGTGGAATGCTTCTAAATATGCGGGATTTATGCCTTTTAATGTCGCATCGAAAAATAACGCGGAGCCATGGATTAGTGTGAATCCTAACTATGTGGATATTAATGCGGCTGAGCAGATGGAAGATTCATATTCTGTTTACGCTTTTTACAAGTATTTGATTGCTTTGCGCCATTCGGAGCCGATTGTTTCCGCAGGTTCTTGGAATTTGGTTGATGCTGACGACGAGTGTGTGTACGCCTTTTTGCGCGAGCTTAAATCTGATTGCAAAGAGCAGGAAGATTCTACAGAACGCATGCTCGTAATGGTTAATATGACCGACTCAACTGTTCCTATTCCTGCAGAAAGTGCGCAATTATTGCAAAATAGCGCTTCTGAAAGCTTTGTAGAAGGTGACGTAATAGTTACAACCTACGACGTAAATCACGCGCTTATATCGCTTAAAAATGGCACACTATCTCCTTGGGAAGGTATTGCTGTCACTTTGTGATAGTTATTTTGTGATAGTTATTTTTTAATAATCACTTTGCAATAGTTTCGTCTACTAATTTTGGCAGAGCTTTCGCAATATCTTCTCGAATAATGCGCTCTGCCAAATAGTCGTATTGCGTAGAGCCTAGATTCATTATCGTAATCGGCACTCCTGCACGCGCAGCTAGCGGTACTAGAGAAGCAGCTGGAAATACTTCAAGAGTTGATCCAATAACCCACAATTCGTCTGCTTTAATTATTGCTTGCGCGCTTCTTTCCATAGCGCCTTCAGGAAGTGCTTCTCCAAAATACACAACGTCAGTTTTAATTAAGCCATTGCAAGGCATATTGCCACTGTATGGCAAAGTGCGTCTGCAATGCGGATCTGGATGCTCGTCTAAGTCGCGCATAATATCGGCAGTT
>CAMYPN010000007.1 GCA_947292085.1 uncultured Gardnerella sp.
TTTCGCGCGCTAAATCGCAGCGCTCAAGCAGGTCGTCGCGCCCGCAAATGGAGCACGACGACATGCTTGAGCGCGCATTAATAATTTTGGCAGTCAATAGAAAATGTCGATAACATCGGCTGATTTTATGTTTTAGACAAAATCACCCTGATTTTTGTCGATTTCACCAAACGATTTGGTATTTTCGACAGTTTCGACTTGCGTTTTGTCGATAACATCGGCTGATTTTATGTTTTAGACAAATCCACCCCACGTTCTGTCGATTTATCTTCTTCTGCAATAGATTTAAATTTTGTTATGACTTTTATTTGCTATTTTTCAAAAATAAACCCTCTCGTTTTCCTATGCGCAAAAGCGTTTTCTTCAAACTTTTTGGAGTAATCTTTTTGATGGACTTAAATAGCAATTCTTTTTCTTCATCACTAATTGTCAAATCCGCACAATCATTTATAAGAGACTTCTTTTTAAAAATAGCTTTCACAATGTTCAAAGTATTACCATTTTCCTTAGCTTCTTCTAAAGATTTATTGACATCTTCATCCCTATGAATAATAGACAATGCGCTCAACTCACTGCCTATAGTTCCAACGATTTTAACCATATGCTCATACTCATCTTTATTGTATGGATATAATCTGCAGAGATACTTACAAGTTCCACTCATTGTTACGTGATTACCTATAGCCTTAGCTCTTGCCAATAAACTTCTAAGTTTTCTTTTTGCACGTTCCTTTAAAAATGGAATTTTACAGTCCATTGCCAGAGACCTAACTTCACATTCTTGTGCAACGACTTCGTTATTCTTATACAATTCTTTATCACGAATAAACATGCTATTCAAAAGTGCAAAACGGAACCTAACTAAAAGCCATAAACCGTATTTTCTTCTTAATAACGGCACTTTTAAAAAAAGGCTCGATGGAACACGCATTTGCAACGAAGATACATATTCAAACTTTGCCTCTGCTAAATATTTACGCCTGTCTTTAGATGGCAATCTGTATTTCTTTGCTGCTTTCTTTAGTTCTTTCGCAAGTTGACGATATTTATCAAAATCCGCACTTTCTCTTGCAAGGGAAATCTTCGCTTTTAGCAATATAATTTTTTCTTTGCTAGTTAATTCTTCGTATTGATTAATAATATGTCCTAAATCTTTATTCTGCCCAGTTCTTTGCAAAAGCAACATCCAGAATATTTTTTTATTAAAAGATATATTTTCCGCATCAATTTGTGACTCAATTCCTTTTAAAAATTTTTCTTTTTCTTCTGCAGAAACTGAGTTGTCCTTAGTTAGTTCACGAATACGATCAACAATATCTTTGCCGCCTTTAAAAGTTAATAACACATTCATCAACTCATCTTTCATATTGGATGGATATCCTGTTATCTTGACTACATTATGCAATGATGAAGCATTGTCTTCTGTTTGCTTATCAATTTCAGATTCTTTAGGATTTCCAATCGTCCAGAAAAATTTTCTGTCCTCATAATGACTATTTTGCAAAATCGGAAAATAATCCGCGTCTCTTCCGCTATATCCCCAAATACACACGTCATGAGTCTTAATATTTCTTTTTACATAATCTGCAAAATCGCTTTTTTTGGAAATATCTGACATTGTTGTTGCAATATCATTGCTTGTTACTTCATTCCCTGAATTTTCTCTTAAATTTCCATGCAATTTACAGATTACTACTTGTGATTCAACTGATTTATCAGTTGGACGATTAACATAAACATGATAGGGCAACCTAAGCTTTTCGCAAGCTGATTCGAACATTTTATCATAATTCACGGTAAAAATTGGAACCTTTGCAAAATGCGAATAAGCTACTATGAAATAATGTATTATATTGGGTTGCGGTGTATAGTCCTTCGTGAAATGGTCTCTTTTAAGACAATTCCACATCTCTAAAACGCGGTTATCCCCTGTACATTCCAGTAATACCGAATAAAATAATTCTGGTTGAACTACTTCACAAATATAATCTTTACGAGACATTTCTTTTTGGGGAACACATTGGGGAACAAACGTATAACATTTATCAAATCCCACCAAGAATTTATTACAAGTATGTTGTAAGACATCATAAACTTTTGCAACCCCAGATTCAATGCTGATTCCTGATCCAGTAAAAAATAAACCTCTTTTTCCAATCAAACAATCAAGCAATTCATTTTTATTGTTTTCATTACTATCTTCAGATGCATTCTCATTCCCCATCGAAATCTCCTTTGATAAAATTCTGATGATAATTTAAATCTTTTAACTTTTATGAAAAATACAAAATTTATAAAAGAAAAACCTCAGTGTTAACTTTCTTCTATATAAGTTATACTCATTATTTTACTTTTCGCAAGAGTCTCTATGTATTGAATCGGAATCATTCTTAATTCGATTTTTAGTTTATTTAGATTTGAAATAATACCGTTTGTGATACTAACTCACGATACTTTCCATAAATAAGCATTCCTAAACCAACCGAACCCATAACAGATGAAACACCGTCACCCCCTCCAAATGCGATACTAACCTCTCGCAATTGGAGCAAAACGTAAGGTAGACAGCTCCAATTACGAGAACACTCTCTCACGATTGGAGCAGATGACGTAAATAAAACCTCCAAATACGAGACAAAGCTCTCGGGATTGGAGCGGCAGACGACGATAAACCCTCCAAAAGCGGGCGCGACGACATGCTTGAGCGCAGCACCTAACGGCCATTAGTGGACCGTAGCAGTTCTATTAAGATTTGGCATACAAGTACACACCAATACCAATGCACAACCACAAAAACTCAATAATCCTAATTTATATAATTCGGTTATATAATTCGATTACTAAATACTTAATTTCATACGTTATTGCTCTCTTGCTTTAACAATTCTTTTAATCTCTTTTTAGCATGACGAATCATCTTCAATTCGTCCATTGTTTCTCTTCCAAAAAGCGCTTCATTAAGAACATCGGCAGCAGTAAACTCTGCAGGAACATTTTTGTAATTGTTAGAATCATAGATACACTTTTCATCTCTTCTGTAAATCTGGATTCTATCGAATATTTTGGCTTTTTCCAATTCAGATAGATTTTGTACTATGTGATCAACAATATTATCGTGGTGTTCTTTAGGCGTCGCTCTAGCACTTATAGGATTTTCAAGACGCATTTCATTATATCGAATTAACGTACTAAGCCAAGATAATTCTGGTTTAGTGGCAATAACAGCAAGTGAAACATTATAACCACAATTTAGTAACGATTTTGCAGTATTAAGCGGAACTTCAACACTACGCAACGTACCTTCAATTACTAAATTGTAATTTTCAAGACTTAACTTTTCTATTAAACTTCTCACCATTTTTGAAGAAAAGCTACTAGTATATTTAATGCTTTCCTTACCATACACATCCAATAATTGATAATAATTTGGATGTTGTGGTCTATAACTATCAGCATCAAGAATAATTATATTGTTATCAAATTCTTTTTGTTTTATGATGTGAATGGTGCTTTTGCCTGCACCACTCTGACCACCGAGCAATATGGCTTGAGGCTACGAACTTGCATGTTTACCTATTTGCAAGGCGCGCAGATTCCTCTGCAAACACCGAGTGAAATATTCTTCACTAAAATCTTCTACTGCCACAGCACACCAAAACTTACATTTACATAGTTATTATCGATTATTTATTTAGCACTTATCAAGTAATTTCGATTATTCTTATTTACAGCATCAAGCAAACGCTCTATACCATCTAAATAACCGTTATAACGATTTATATCTTCAAAATTGCGCAATTTATATACTCTTGTGTTGATTACGTCAGCTAAATCATCGCTCATCGCAATCCACGCATTAGAAGAATCGTCAATTTTGATATGCATGCTGTCTTCATACTTATATATGCGAGCCAATATTTGCGCACCACGCTCTTTAAGAACTTCGATTTTCATATTCAAATCGTATTTCTCTTCAGACGTCAATTCCTTTTCTTGTAATATATCAAAAACAGAAACATTGAATTTATTGCAAATCTTATCTATCAAATTTGTTGAAATAACACTCGTACCGTTTTCATAACGACTAATACTGTTACGAGAAACACCTAAAACATTAGCAAATTCCTGCTGCGTTAATTTTTTTGAGCGACGTAACGCTTTAATATTACCCGAAATCATACATCCTCTTTCAACAATCTTTACAACAATTTTTCAATTTCAATATTGTCTTTTATTGTTCATAATATAATATAGAAACATTTTTGTACCAATTTTGGTGCAATTTATCTAAAGAAATTTTCAAAATACACTACAGAAGACTTGTTGTACCACTTATTGAAGTAAGAATATGAGAGTGATAACAATGCTGCAGTACTGTCATCTACTTCAGCAGCACTGTCACGCTACCACAGCACTGTCACGCTACCACAGCACTGTCACGCTACCACAGCACTGTCACGCTACCGCAACACCACGCTACCGCAACACCACGCTACTGCAACACCACGCTACTGCAGTAGTGCAATATTACGAGAGCACTACTGCATCACTACTACTGCACTACTGTCCAATAAGAATGTCGACAATTCGATTCATGTCTTCAGGAGACGAGAACACTATTTCTATGCGACCGTGATTCTCACTACCTTTTATAGACACTTTCGTCTCGAATTTTGTTTCAAGTTTCTTGCGTATAGGTGATGCAGCCCAGCGATCGTTTCTTTGTCTGCGCGAACGCACCTGATTGCCACTCGCCTCATTATTTTTCATCGATACGATTTCTTCAGTGCTTCTTACAGATAATCCTTCAGTAATAATGCGCTGGGCAAGAGATTCCATTTCTTCTGGATTATCTAATCCGAGAAGTGCACGAGCGTGACCAGAAGATAATACTCCTGCAGAAACATGCTTTTGCACTGAAGCTGGAAGATTTAGTAATCGCAACATGTTGGCAATTTGTGGACGCGACTTCGAAACAGACTTTGACAACTGCGCTTGAGTTAAACCGAAATCGTCAATCATTTGCGCGTACGCTGCAGCCTCTTCCAATGGATTTAACGCCACGCGATGCAAGTTTTCCAAAAGTGCATCACGGAGCATATCCTCGTCGGCTGTGGTTTTCACTATTGCAGGAACCACTTCTAATCCGGCTAGCTGCGATGCTCTCCAACGGCGTTCACCCATAATCAGCTCGTAATGTGCCGTTTCTTGTTCGTCGTTGATTTTTCTCACGACTATTGGCTGCAGAACACCCACCTCTTTTATAGATGCAGCAAGTTCGCGCAACTCTTCTTCATCAAAAACAGTACGTGGCTGCTTTGAATTTGGCACTATATCTAACGGCTTTATATATTCTAAATAACCACCTTTAATTGGCTTTAAACCTTGATCTTCCGCAGTTGTATCAGCATTTTCAGCAGATGCTTCAGAATTTGTCGTGTTATTTAGTGAATTTCTGTTGCTATTATCTTCAGCTTCGTTTTCTTCTTTTCGTTGATTTTTTGATACATTATCGCCGAAGAAAAGATCCATTGGACGCACTACATCATTGAAAGATGGTACAGTTGCTCGTTTAATTGATCGAGTGTGTTTTGTACTTAAATAATCACCCGTTTCACGTGAAACATGCGAATATTGCTCTTCATTTGTACCATTGTTACCATTTGCGTCATTTTTATCTTTATGCGGAGCAATTGCTTGTTTTATGCTTGGCATAATAGTTTCACGTGAAACATGTTGCGCTTTTTGAGAAATTTTTTCTGAATTTTTTGCAGATACACTATTAGAATCTGCATCATAATTATCTACAGTTTCACGTGAAACACGAGACTCAGTTTCAGCACTATTGACGTTTTCCTGCAATGTCGACTTGGTTTCAACGTCAGCTTGAGGAGCAACAGCAGCTAAATCGTCTTCTCCTGGCAGCGTTGGGAACAGAGCACCCAAACCTTTACCTAAACGAGATTTGGTTGAACTCATTTTTCATTCCCCTTCTGTCTTACAGCAATATTTGCTAACACTGTTTCTGATCTTTGAGCAATTTCTAAAGCGGCTTCCCTATAAGATACAGCACCTGTTCCATGTGAATCATAACTTATTACAGTTTTCGCAAAGCTTGGCGCTTCTGAAATTTTTACTGTTCGCGGAATTGTAGTTTCAAGCACAATATGCGGATAATGTTGCTTAACTTCTTGGAAAACTTCGCGACTCAAAAGCGTTCGCCTATCAAACATAGTAACTAACATTGTAGAAACTACTAGCGAAGGATTGTAATGCTTTTGCACAAGACCAATCGTATTAATAAGCTGACCTAATCCTTCAAGGGCATAATATTCAGCTTGAATTGGTATGAGCATTTCCTTCGCCGCACACATGGAATTAATAACAAGCAATCCTAATGACGGAGCACAATCAATAAAAACGTAATCATAGTGTTCGTCACTATTATTTAAGAACTCAAGTAGCGCATTCTTCAGAAGATTGTTGCGATCCTGCATTTCCGCAACTTCCAGCTCAGCTCCGCTTAAGTCAATAGATGCTGGAACTACATCAATACCATCAATATCCGGGCATGGTTGTTTTACTTCCGAAACTGTTTTACGACCCTCAAGAACATCATAAACTGAGAGATTTCCGGAAGCATGCGGCACGTTAAGAGCTGTAGACGCGTTGCCTTGCGGATCCATATCAATTACGAGAACTTTGCAACCACCAACTGCCATAGCTGCAGCTAGATTCACGGTAGAACTTGTTTTACCAACTCCACCTTTCTGATTTGCAACAGCAATTATTCTCGTATCAGAAGGTTTTGGATAAACTACGCCCTCTAGAGCGTGATATCTTGTAGTGACATCCGCTAATTCGTTACCTAACGAAGATGGTGAATCTCCAAAAATACGTTTAATGGTTTCCGCAGCTGATTCCACCATTTTGTATCACCCCCGCCCTCTTTTTTACAACCATGTAGTGTCAAGTTTCTATTCTTCTATGGACATAAAACACGTAAAAATAGCATGCTGTTTCACGTGAAACAGCATAAATTTAAATAAAAATAACAGCTTTTTAAATCGAAATGAATCATATAATAAATTCTCAAAATTTACGAAAAAGTTCATAATAAAAAATAATAAAATAATAAAAAGCAAAACCACATTAAAACTGATGAATATTCAGATGCATAAAATGGATATGTTTCACATGAAACATTACTCAAAACGTAAATATAAAATTACAAATCTTGTACATTAAAAATGTTTTAGCAAATTACGCTTTGTCGACTATCACAACTGACGTTGATTGCAAACCAGGTCCAACAAGAGCTTCAACTACACGAGGATTTAATCCACCAGCTTTGCGAATCATTTTCGCCGCCTTTTCGATCTCTGCTGCTGCAGATTTACCTTTTAATGCTACTAACTGACCATGCGTTTTTAAAAGTGGAATCGTCCACGCAGCTAATTTTGTCATTGGAGCTACAGCGCGGCATGTTACAGCATCAAAAGCAGGTATTTCGTGAGATTTTACTTTTTCTATTACTTCGTCAGATCTTCCGTGGAAAATAGTTACGTTATTTAATTCCATAAGTTTTACGCACTCATCTAACCACGCAACTCGTCTTTCCATCGGCTCAATCAAAGTTACTTGTACTTCAGGTAAGCAAGCAGCTAATACAATTCCAGGGAAACCTCCACCGCTGCCGACATCTGCTACACGTTTTTTATTACTTTTCTTCGTAATTTCATCAATAAAAGGTACAACTGCTGCAGAATTTAATATGTGTCTTTCCCACAAAATACCCATATCTCTAGGCCCCACTAGACCTCTAATTAATCCTTCTTTCTGAAGTTTCACGTGGAACATTGTGCATTTCGGAAGCGCATCTCCTAAGATTTCTTGCAATATTGGGGAAGATTCTAGCTCATCAGCTACATTTTCTATAGGTTCAGCAGATTCACTAACTTCCATTTGATGCACTCCTTAACAAAAACACAAAAACAAAAAGTAACATAATAAAACATTTTTGTTCTATCGTGTTACTTTCTGTTTAAATTTATAAATATCATCCGTGAAGTAAGCAAAATTAATAAAGCAAATAAAACAACTCAGCAAAAGTAGCGAGTACTATTTATTTTTACTTTCCGTTTTCTGTTTCGCTTATTGCCTACTATCGCTCATCATCAATGGAATCTGAATCTGCATCATAGTCAGCATCTTCAGCATCTTCCAAATCTGAATCATCCGAATCATCTTCATCATCTGCATAATCGTCATCCACGTCGTCAACATCATCATCGTCAACGTCGCGCTCATCATACAAATCATCAACATTCATATCAGCGTCATCAACAACGTCAATGTCATCCACATCCACGTCGTCCACATCATCAACATCGTCATCTAAATTATCAACGGCATTTGCAGACATATAAACAGTCACATAACGATGCGGCTCTTCACCATGAGACCTAGAGCGCAAACCTTCCTCACGCACAGTATCGTGAATAATCTTACGCTCAAACGAGTTCATCGGCTTCAAATTCACAGCTTCACCGGTTTCTCGAACATCATCCACAGCATCCAGCGCAATATCGCGAAGCCTTTGACGCTTACGCTTCAAGAAGCCATCCACATCAACAATTAAATGAGACCTATCACCAGTCTTTTGTTGCACAGCGAGACGACTAAGCTGCTGAAGCGCGTCTACAACTTCCCCGTTTCTACCAATCAAATGACGAATATCTTCATCATCATCCGCAACAATCTGAATCATAGGACGATTATTGCGAATACCCATCTCAATATCACCATCATAATCTGCGATATCAAGCAAACCCTCTAAGTAGTCCGCAGCGATATCAGCTTCTTCATTGAGCTGATTTATGCTTTTCTGCTCTTCTTGTGCCATCGCTTACTCCTTACGTTTCCACACTTACTCTTAACGTGATATTCACGCATTCTCACTGCACATACTGAACTACAGTGTAGCTGACAATACAGTCAAACAAACACTGTAGTCAGTATTTACAAGCAATTATTAAAAGTAATTTTAAAAGCAATTATTAAAACTACTTTTTAGCACCCTTACGCTTACGCTGTGGTTGCTTACGCTGGAATCCTTCCACTTCCCTGCGTTCTGCTTCCTCACGCGCTTTCTGAAGCTTTTCTTCCTCAAGAGAAGGCAAACCTTCACGCTTTCTACGTGCATTTTCTTTCACATAATCTCGTTGCTCTTTCTCAATAGCAGCTGGAGATCCAGGCGTTGGGAAGGTATAAACCTGCCAGATAGAGCGAAGCATATTAACAATATTGTTTGCTAACCAGTAAACAAGCATTGCGAATGGAAGCGCAAAAGCAGAGAACACATAAATCAGTGGGAAGCCCCACATCATAAGTTTTTGAACCTTATACTGGCTACCTTGCATAGATTCAGGCGGCAAATTCTTGCGAATATTATTAAACTGCATATACCACATTGCAGCACACATAAGCACCACAAACGTGACTATAACAGCCTTTCCGCCGCCATCTACTGTCATAAACGTATCCGAGACTCCTACGCCAAACAAATGCGTTTTAACAAACTGTTTTGCAGTAGAAATATCAAACGCACCAAATGCAGCGTGCTTTCCTCTAGCAATAAATGGTATTAAAGAAAGCGTGTACCAAATACTCATGAATGCTGGGCCTTGGATCATCATAGGAAGGCATGATCCTGCAGGATTAGCATTGCTATCCTGGTAAAGCTTCATCATTTCCCTGCGCATAGCTTCTTTGCTTGCAGGGTCGTTTTTACCTTTGTATTTTTGCTGGATTTTCTTTACTTTTGGAGCGATTGCTTGCATTTGTCGCATTCCCTTAATGCTTTTAATAAAAGCTGGGAAAATGCATGCGTGAACTACTAGCACCAAAAATACTATCGACAAAATCCAAGCGGCACCAACTTCGTTCATGCCAAGAAGAGTTAAGAATTTATGGAATAAAACCATAATTTGAGTCATCAACCACTCAATTGGCGTCAAAATCTTGTAGAACCAGCCTATAAAGCCGTTGTCAAGCATAAAATGATCTTGATTAAACATCAGTTTTCCTTGTCCTCACCAGCCAAGGGAGTTAGCCGTGGCTCTTCATGCGCCTTTGACCAAGCGCAACGGTAAAAAATTGAATATTTTTGTGGTACGTCGTCAATACTACAACTTGTCCAAGGTCTGCAGCGCAAAAGTCTTAGCACTGCAAGTAAACCGCCTCTGCAAATACCAAAACGCGAAACAGCTTCAATCGCATATTGTGAGCACGTTGGATAGTAACGGCAGCAAGCTGGCCTATTCGCAGAAATTTTGCGTTGATACCATCTAATAGCTCTTATAGCAGCTTTTGCTGCCATACTGCGATTATGACGCGTCTTCTTTGTGATTATGCTCATCTGTACCTGCCGCAACGCTACTTATCTTCTTGAAAAGCTTCTCGATTTGTAAACGTAACGAATCAAACGAAACTTCCGCTGCAGTTGGTTTTGCGCGTAAAATAACGTCACAGTTTTGCGGCAAAAGTAATTCGAATTCTTTAGCAATCACTCGCAGGCGTCGCTTCACTTTGTTGCGAACTACAGCCTTGCCTACTGATTTAGATACAGCAAGACCTAGCCTTCGCGCCAAACTTTTTTGCTGTTCCTGCGTTAGGGTATCAGAAAAAGCCGCGGGATTACTACTTACTAAACCCGTGGCAGATTCTAATTTTACGCTTCTATCCTCGTTAAGTGCGTTACTTACGGCTATATCGCCACGCATTACATAATGCGCGACGATATCCCGCGAACTCACTTTGCGTCGTTTTTTAAGTACCGCGACGAAATCGCGATGGCTTTTCAGCCTTTCCATGCTTTACGACGCTACCCTAACTCAGGCAGACAGCGACTTACGGCCCTTGGCGCGACGACGATTAATCACTGCGCGGCCAGCACGCGTACGCATACGAACGCGGAAGCCGTGCTTCATGTGACGACGACGGTTATTTGGCTGGAATGTCCTCTTCATAACTAATGCTCCTGTATTCAGCCACGCAAAAGCATGGCCCCGTATGAGTCAAGCTCTACTAAAATACTCTTACCCCTCACCAAGAGTCAAATTATTATCAGTTGTACACAATTGAGTTAGAAGTTAAATATTAAAAATATTTTTCTATTTCACATTTTCTTCACAAAAATAAGTGTTACTTAATCCTTGAAAAATAGCGGTATTCCTCAAATATATTTATCCACAAATTACACACATGTTATTCACATTTGAGTATTTTCAACACGCTAGGCTGTGGATAACTTCTTAGGGTTGGAGTAAACATATTCTACTGGTTACTTTTATGCACTAGGATTGTGAAGGAAAATTTTTCCGCACTAAATGTGCGAAATTTTTTCTTCGAAACCAAAACATAAAAATATCATCTAAATGCGTGATATTTATAATCTTGGGGGGTGAAATGGCTGAAACATTAGGCGACCCAGCGGCACAAGCTGCCATAATCTGGTCGAGTACTCTTACTGTGTTGCAGCATAATGCCCTCTTGACTGCTAGAGATAAGGGCTGGTTTGAAGGTGTACAGCCTGAAGCGGTTTTTGGTACAACAATAGTTTTATGTGTTTCTAATGCGGAAGCTCAGCAAGCTTTACAAAATGAGCTTAATGCGCCGCTACTTACTGCTCTAAAAATTTGCACTGGAAAAGATATGTTTCCTGCTTTTAAAATCGTTCCTCAACATGAGCAGCGACAGGAACCTACATATGTTCAGTCTGCTATAAGTGATGCTAACTACGTTTCTTCTAATAATCACGCGGCAAAAACTTTTGTTCAAGAAAATAGCAATATAAATAATTCATATGCAAACAGCAATTCTGATAATAATGTTCAGAATTTTGCGGAAAATGATAAAAATTACGCTAATAAAAGTGATTTAAATAATTCTGATTATTCATCTTCTTCCGATAAAGTAAGTTTAGAGGAAAATAATTCTTCTAAAATAAACGATTTACCTGCACAACCTGATTTTGATCACGCTACCGGTTTATCTGATTTGCAGAAAACTACTATGCTTTCTTCTATCCCTAATCAAACCGGTAAAATGTCAATTTCTGTTAAGAGAGATCCTGTAACGCATCTTAATACTTGCGCTACTTTCGATACTTTTGTTCCGGGTGATTCCAATCGTTTTGCTCGCACTGTTGCTTTGGCTGTTGCTGAAGGTTCAGGTCGTGATTTTAACCCGTTATGTATTTATGGCGGATCAGGCCTTGGTAAAACTCACTTGCTAAATGCTATTGGAAACTACGCTTTAGTAAAAGATTCTTCACTTAAAGTGCGTTATGTTACGAGTGAGGAATTTACTAACGAATTTATTGAGGCTCTTCAAAATCCGAATCAGAGTCAAGGACAGATTGCTGATTTTAACAAACGTTATCGCGAAGTAGATGTTCTTCTTATCGACGATATTCAGTTTTTGGGTGGTAAAGAAGCTACTTTAGAGCAATTCTTCCATACTTTTAATGCTTTATATCAGGCTAGTAAGCGCATTGTTATTGCTTCTGATGTGGCTCCTAAAAATTTGAAGGGCTTTGAATCTCGTTTAATTTCTCGATTTGAGTCTGGTTTAACTGTTGATATTAAGCCACCTGATTTGGAAACTCGTATAGCTATTTTGAGAATGATGGCTATGATGAGCAACACTACTATACCTAGTGACGTTTTTGATCTTATTGCTGAACGTTTTACTGAGAATATACGCGAGCTTGAGGGTGCTTTAACTCGCGTTACTGCAGTTGCATCTCTTAGCAATCAGCCTGTTAGTAAAGCGCTTGCTGAGCAGGCTTTGCAAGATTTCTTTGCTATAGATATTGAGGTTCGTCCTACGGATATTATTGGTCAGGTTGCTCAATATTTCCATCTCACTTTTGATGAGTTAGTAGGTAGACAGCGCACTAAAAACGTTGCTCTTGCTAGACAAATTGCCATGTATCTTGCTAGAGAGATGACAAGCATGAGCCTAGTTGATATTGGTGAAGTTTTTGGTGGAAGAGATCATACTACTGTTATGCACGCTTATACTCGAGTAAGCGGGGAAATGCAGGAAAAGCAGGAAATTTATAACTATGTTATGGAATTAACTGTTCGCTTAAAGCAAAATCCTGTTAAGAAGAATAATGCTTAATATTATTTTCTTCTAATTTTTTTTCTTAATTTAATTTAATTTAGTAATTTTTTTATTTTTAGATTTTTATTATTTACTGTTTTCCACAGTTTTGTTCTTACTTTGTTAATTAAGAAAATAAAAGTTATCCACATAGTTAATAACAAATGTGGGTAAAATCCGTGTATAAGTCGTGGAAAACGCCGTATAAAAAAGTTAATAAGTAGTTGATAAATGAAGATTTTTTGTTAATAAAAATTTGAATAGCTAAGAGTGTGGATAACTTGGCTAGTTATACACATCGCTTTGAAGATTTTATTAACAAGTGTGAGGTGTGCATAACGTTGTTATTAAAAGCTTTTTTCGAGTTATCCACATACTCACAGTGCTTATTACTACTATTATTTTTATTTTTTAAATAATAATGCTCATAAAAATAAGTTACGAAAAACTGAAAAAGAAAGAAGCATTTAAAGTAGCCCTTACGCTAAGATAAATTCAGAAATATTACGAAACGAGGAAGCATGAAAGTAGAAGTTAACTCTGCATCACTTGCTGATGCAGTAGCTTGGACTACAAGAGTTATTGATAATCGTCCTGCAAATCCGATTCTTGCAGGTCTTAAAATTGAAGCAAAAGATGGTTCACTTCAACTTTCTGCTTTTAACTACCAAATTTCTAGTCGTCACCATATTGAAGCTGGCGTAGAAGAAGCAGGTAGTGTACTCGTTTTAGGTAGATTAATGGCAGATATTACTAAATCTTTACCTAATGAAAAAACTTGCTTAACTAGCAGCGAAACTACTCTTACTATTACTTCAGGAAAATCAACTTTTACACTGCAATTAATGCCACAAGGGGAGTACCCAGATTTGCCTGAAATTCCTGAAACATTAGGAAAAGTTGATGCTCCAACATTTATTCAGGCTGTAAATCAGGCATCTGTTTCTATTTCTCATGAAGAAAATCGTCCTGTATTAACAGGAATTCGTATGCAATTTGAAGATGACACGGTTATTATGACATCAACTGATCGCTTCAGATTATCTCGATCAACTTTCACTTGGAGTCCTGAACAAAATAATATTCAGTCAACAACTCTTGTTAAAGGTACTTTACTTCGTGATATTGCTCGTTCTTTTGATGAACATCAAAACGTTACTCTTCACTTAAACAGTGAAAATCCTTCATTACTAGGTTTTGAAAATGCTGGAAGAACAAGTACTTCACAACTTATTGATGGAGAATTTCCTACTGTTGATCGTCTTTTTATTGATGATTATCCAATACATGCTGTTATTAATAGATCTACACTTATTAATGCTATTAAACGTGTTTCTTTAGTTGCAGAGAAGAGTGCTCCAATTCGCATGACTTTTTCTGGAAATGAATTAGCACTTAGCGCTGGTAATGTAGACGAATCTCAAGCGCATGAAATTCTCGATATTGATATGGATGGAGAAGATATTACTGTTGCATTTAATCCTACATATCTTATTGAAGGTTTAAGTGCAATTAGTGAGCCTTACGTTCATATGAAAATGGTTACTGCTGTAAAGCCTGTAGAATTTAATGGTCAACAGGAAAGTGATGGCGATGAATCAATGAATTATCGTTATCTTTTAGTTCCTATGCGCTTAAACAGTTGATTTTTATAAAAATTACTATATTTTTCTTGGTTTTACTTAAGTTTTAGGTAAAACCAAGAAAAATGGTAGACTTTTTTATTTAATTTTATATTTTCAAAGAAAGTAAACAATGTATATTTCGCGACTTGCTTTAGATCATTTTCGCTCGTGGAATAATTGTTTACTTCACTGCGAAAATGGAATTAATATTTTATATGGAAAAAATGGTTTTGGAAAAACCAATATTGTAGAAGCTATTGAAGTACTTTCTACAGGAACTAGTCACAGAGTATCTTCAGTTTTGCCTCTTATTGAAAGAGAAAAAACTTCTGCAACTATTCGATGCAATCTTTATAAAGATAGTAATAGCAGTGAAAATACAACTTTAGAAGTTACTTTATTTGCAAGAGGAGCTAACAGAGCAAGAATCAATGAAGGAAAATCCTGCTATATGCGAGATATCCTTGGAAAGCTACTATCTGTTTCTTTTACTCCACAAGATCAATCAATTATTATGGGAGATCCTTCTTCAAGACGTAACTTTATTAATCAAGCAGGAATATTATTAATACCTAATTATGCTAAATATTTGCAAGAATACGTTCATACAGCACAACAGCGTGCAGCTTGCTTAAAAAATATTAAAGAAAATAATATTCAAGAAAAGCAGTTATATCTTTCTACTCTTGAAATTTGGACAGGAAAACTTATAGAAACTGGAATAGTTTTAACTAGACTTCGCAACAAAACTATTAATCTACTTAAACCTTATTTTTCTGAAATAGTTCACAATCTTTCTGAAGGACAGAATTCTAATATTTCTTATAAGCCTTCATTTGAAGAATTAGATTTAAATAGTAATTCTGAAAACATGCTAGCAAATACTCTTATTAGCGAGCATTTTCAGCGCTTGTATTTAGGTGAAGTTGCAAGAGGATACAATCTTATAGGCCCTCATCGTGATGATTTTATTATTACTTTAGATAATCTTCCTGCTAAAGAATTTGCTTCAAACGGTGAATCTTGGACACTTGCTCTTGCTTTAAAAATGGCTTTACTTAAAGCTTTAGAAGATTCTTATAATAATAAGCCAATAATTATTTTAGATGATGTTTTTGCTCAGCTTGATGAAAGCAGAAGAGAACAAATTCTTGATTTTGCTACTAAACAAGGTCAAGTTTTTATTACTACAACTTCTTTACGAGATATTCCAGAAAGTAGAATATTAGATAAAGCTAATTTAGTTGATATTTCTTCTCTTAAAAAAGAAAATAATTTTGATGATGATGAAAATATTAAAATAGCTAAAAATATTGCTCAGTTGCGTAATAATATTAACTACAGTTTGGATGATGAAAATCTTGAACAAGAACAAGATAGTAGTAGTTGTGAAAGTAGTGTGTTATGAACATTCCTGCGTATAAATTATTACATCTTGATACTAGAAAATTACCTGCAATTGTTTTTGAACCAATTTTTGCAAAATCTACTAGAGATATTAATAGGGAAAATATTGCTGAAGAAGCTTTTGAAAACTTTGGAAAGCCGGGAAGAGATCCGAATAATTTTATTAGTATTCTTCAAGTTTTTGCAACAAATAATAAGTGGAATCAGCAGTTAGATATAGCAAAACTAAGATCATCTTGGAATAGTGTAGTGGGGGATGGGATTGCTAATCATTGCGAAATTGCGCAAATAAGAGATGGAATACTTTATATTAGAACGCAGTCTGCAGTTTGGTCTACTCAACTTTCCTACTTACTTCCTTCTTTAAAAGAAAAAATATCTAAAGAATTACCGAATATTTTTATTAGTGAAATTAGAGTTATTGGTCCGACGACTACAAAACTAGGTTCTTGGAAACGATAATTTTACGAAAAATCAGGTAATTTTACGCAAAAATATTAAAAAATAATCGAAATTAAATAATGCCTCTTATTAAAGAGCGGTCATTATGTGTGTGTAGAATGTCATGTATTGTAGTTCAATCGCTATAAGAGCCTTTTTTGTGCTTTCTAGCGTGTATCAACCTCGTAAATGCCTCTTGGCATGAGGTAATACGGGAAGGGATCGAAAGTGTCAAACACTGAAGATGATTCGATGAAGAGTACTGTTGAAGAACATAAACTTGATGATGCTCAACTTGATGATTCATTAGCTCCTGAACATTATGATGCAAGTGATCTTCGAGTACTCGAAGGTTTAGAGGCAGTTCGTATTCGTCCAGGCATGTACATTGGTTCAACAGGCCCTAGAGGATTGCATCACTTAGTGTACGAAATTGTTGACAATTCCGTTGATGAAGCTTTAGCTGGATACGCTTCTCATATTGAAGTTACTATTCTTCCAGATAATGCTATTAAAGTTGTTGATGATGGACGTGGTATTCCAGTAGATGAAGTTCCAGGTGAAGGTGTTTCAGGTGTTGAAACAGTTATGACTAAGCTTCACGCTGGTGGTAAGTTTGGTGGCGGCGGTTACGCTGTTTCAGGTGGCTTGCATGGAGTTGGTATTTCCGTTGTTAATGCACTTTCTACAAGAGTAGAAATTGAAGTTCGTCGTCAAGGATTCCACTGGACTCAAACTTATGTAGATCAGCATCCTACAGCTCCTTTAGCAAAAGGTAAGCCAATGGAAGAAGGGGAATCTACTGGTACATCTGTAACATTCTGGCCGGATGGCGCAATTTTTGAAACAACTATTTATGATTTTGAAACCTTGCGTTCTCGTTTCCAACAGATGGCTTTCTTAAATAAAGGTTTGAAGATTTCTTTAACCGATTTACGTAAGCCAGATGAAGCTGGGGATGAGGTTGCTGGAGATTCTGAATCTTCTATTGAAGAAAAGCATAGAAGCGTGAGTTATCAGTATGAGCATGGTATTAAAGACTATGTTGATTACTTGGTTAAATCTCGTAAAGCTGTTCCAGTAGAGCCAGATGTTATTGATTTTGAGGCTGAAGATCTTGAAATTGGTATTTCTGCGGAAATTGCTATGCAATGGACTGTTGCTTATTCTGAAGCAGTTCACACTTTTGCTAATACTATTTCAACTACTGAAGGTGGTACTCACGAAGAAGGTTTCCGTGCAGCACTTACCTCTTTAGTTAATCGTTACGCTCGCGAAAAGAATATCTTAAAAGAAAAAGATACTAATCTTTCTGGTGATGACGTTCGCGAAGGCTTAACAGCAGTTGTTTCAGTAAAGCTTACAACTCCACAGTTTGAAGGTCAGACTAAAACAAAGCTTGGCAATTCTGAAGCTAAGACTTTTGTTCAGAGAGTTATGACTGAAAAACTTGGTGACTGGCTTGATGCTCATCCAAGTGAAGCAAAGAATATTATTCAAAAAGCTATGGAAGCTTCTCGTGCTCGACTTGCTGCTAAAAAAGCTCGAGAAAATACTCGTCGTAAGTCTATTTTTGAAACTGCTGGAATGCCAGATAAGCTTAAAGATTGCCAGTCAAGTAATCCTGAAGAATGCGAATTATTCATAGTCGAGGGTGATTCTGCAGGTGGCTCAGCAATTCAAGGTAGAGATCCTATTACGCAAGCTATTTTGCCTTTGCGCGGTAAGATTTTGAACACTGAGCGCGCTTCAATCGACAGAATGATGAAGTCTGAAACTATTGAATCTTTGATTACTGCTGTTGGTGGCGGTTATGGTGAAGACTTCGATTTAAGCAAGGTTCGATATCACAAAGTTATTATTATGGCTGATGCTGATGTTGATGGTGCTCATATTGCTACTTTGAATTTGACACTATTCTTCCGTTATATGCGTCCTATGATTACAGCAGGATACGTTTATGTTGCTATGCCTCCTCTTTACCGTTTGAAGTGGAGCAAGGGAGCACATGACTTTGTTTATACGGATGCTGAGCGAGACAGAGTTTTGGCAGAAGGTAAAGCTGCTGGTCGTCAACTTCCTAAAGGTGAAGGTATTCAGCGATATAAGGGCTTGGGTGAGATGAGCTATCAGGAACTGTGGGAAACAACTATGGATCCTGAACATCGTATTTTAAAGCAAATTCATATTGAAGATGCTGCTCGTGCTGATGAAACATTCTCCATGCTTATGGGCGATGAAGTAGAGCCTCGTAGACTCTTCATTCAAAGAAATGCTCATGATGCGCGATTCATCGATGCTTAAACCTTAAAAATATTATTAAAAATATTTTATAAGCATAAAAAATACTTCGATATCGTAAGAAAAAGGAATTACATTGGTAGATGAAATGAACTCCGTCAATAATGATGGTGAAGAGCAGCTGCCGGACGGATCAATGGAGCCTCAAAGCCCGCAGGAAGCAGATAATACTGATTATGGCTTAATGAAGGGTGCTCGTGTAAAGCATATGGATTTGCAGCAGGAAATGCGCGAATCATATCTTGCTTATGCACTTTCCGTTATTGTTGAGCGCGCTTTGCCAGATGTTCGAGATGGTTTAAAGCCTGTTCATCGCCGCGTTATTTATGCAATGTATGACGGTGGTTATAGGCCTGATCGCGGATATAACAAGTGCTCTCGCGTTGTTGGTGATGTTATGGGTAAGTATCACCCTCATGGTGATTCTGCTATCTATGACACTTTGGTGCGTATGGCTCAGTCTTGGTCAATGCGCTATATGCTTGTTGATGGTCAAGGAAACTTTGGTTCCCCAGGAGACGATCCTGCAGCAGCAATGCGTTATACGGAATGCCGTATGGCACCTTTGGCTATGGAAATGGTACGAGATATTGATAAAGATACCGTTGATTTCCTGCCAAATTATGATGGTAAAACTCAAGAGCCTACTGTTTTGCCAGCTCGTTTCCCAAATCTTTTAGTTAATGGTTCTGCTGGTATTGCTGTTGGTATGGCAACCAATATTCCACCTCATAATATGCGTGAAGTGGCTGATGGTGTGCACTGGGCTTTGGATCATCCTGATGCAAGCAAAGAAGAACTTCTTGAAGCTTTAATTCAGAGAATTAAAGGACCTGATTTTCCTACTGGAGCAACCATTTTAGGTCACAAAGGAATTGAGCAAGCGTACCGTACAGGTCGCGGCTTAATTACAATGCGAGCAGTAGTTAATACTGAGGAAATTAAGGGACGTATGTGCTTGGTTGTTACCGAGCTTCCATACCAAGTTAATCCTGATCGCTTAGCTGCTTCTATTAGGGAAGCTGTACGAGATGGCAAGATTCAAGGCATTGCAGATATGCGCGATGAAACGTCTGGTCGTACTGGTCAGCGTTTGGTTCTTGTTCTTAAAAGAGATGCTGTTCCAAAAGTTGTTTTAAATAACTTGTATAAGCATTCGCAATTGCAGCAAACTTTCGGCGCAAATATGCTTGCTTTGGTTGATGGCGTTCCTAGAACTTTGAGCTTGGATGCGTTTATTCGTCATTGGGTAACTCATCAGCTTGAAGTAATTGATCGTCGTACTCGTTATTTAAAGCGTGAGGCTGAAGAGCGAGATCATATTTTGCAAGGCTATTTGAAAGCTTTGGATATGATCGATGAAGTTGTTGCTTTAATTCGTTCATCTAAAGATGTTGATACTGCTCGAACTGGTTTGATGAATTTGCTTGATGTTGATGATGTTCAAGCAGATGCTATTCTTGCAATGCAGCTTCGTAGACTTGCAGCTTTGGAACGTCAGAAGATTCTCGACGAGCATGAAGATTTGATGCGCAAGATTGCTGATTATAACGATATTTTGGCAAGCCCAGAACGTCAGCGCAAAATTGTTGGCGATGAGCTTGATGAAATTGTTGCAAAATATGGTGATGAGCGTAGAACTAAGATTCTTCCATTCTCTGGTGAAATGAATGTTGAAGATCTTATTGCTGAAGAAAACGTTGTTGTTACCGTAACTCGCGCAGGTTATATTAAGCGTACTAAGGCAGACGAGTATCGTGCTCAGCATCGCGGTGGTAAAGGTATTAAGGGCGCTAAATTGCGTGAAGATGATGTAGTTGATCACTTCTTCTTAACTTCTACACACAATTGGTTGTTGTTCTTCACTAATCGTGGTCGAGTTTACCGTCTGAAAGCTTACGAACTTCCAGAAGGATCTCGCGATTCTAAAGGTCAGCATGTTGCTAATTTGCTTCAGTTTGCTCCTGGAGAAACAATTCAAGCAGTGTTATCGATTCCAAATTATGATGTTGCTAAATATTTGGTTTTGGCAACTCGTTCTGGAAAAGTTAAGAAAACTGCTTTACAAGAATATGATTCTCCACGTCAAGGCGGTTTGATTGCAGTACGCTTGATGGCAAACGAAGAAACAGGTGAACCTGTTGATGAGCTTATTGGTGCAGCTTTGTGCAATTCAGAAGATGACATTATTCTTGTTTCTAAGCTTGGAATGAGTTTGAAGTTTAGAGCAGATGATGAACAACTTCGACCAATGGGTCGTCAAACTGCAGGCGTACAAGGCATGCGGTTTAGAGATGGCGACGAATTACTTGATATGGATGTTGTTTCTGCTGAAACAAGCAAAGATCTTCTCGTTGTTACTAATGAAGGTTTTGCTAAGAGAACTGCCATTGAAGAGTATCGTTTGCAAGGAAGAAACGGCTATGGTGTTAAAGCTGTTCAACTTGCAGAAGGTCGCGGCTCATTAGTTGGAGCTTTGATTGTTGAAGAAACAGATCAAGTAATGGCAATTATGAAGTCCGGTAAAGTAATTCGCTCTGACGTTAATGAAGTGAAGCGTACAGGTAGAACTACTCAAGGCGTGACTTTAGCTAAGCCAGATAAGGGTGATGAAATTATTTCTATCGCTCGTAACGAAGAAACAACTGATGATATTTCTGAATCTGAAAATAATGATTCTACAGAATCAGTTACGGAATCTGTAGAAGCTAGTAATAATTCAGTAGCTTAAATAAAATCAGTTTTAAATAAAATAATAAAAATTAAATAATTTATTGAGAGTATTAGTAAAAACAAGTGGTTTATAGTCCGTTTTTACTGATACTCTCATTGATATAAACAAACGTGGTATAACCTACAAAATAGAAGGAATATCGAGATGAGTGAGAATTTTGAGCCATTGAGTAACTCAACTAACGAGAGTAATTCTTCAGTGTTTCCTCATCGTGAAGAATCTGGTTCTTCCTCAGAATATAATTTTCCTTCTGCTAGAGTAGAAATGACAGAAGAAGAAGCAGATAGAGCGTCTGCAGCAGGGTTGAGAGTATCACCATTTAGTGATATAAGATCATCATCTTATTCATCTTCTGCTCGAGTAGCTAATAGTACTCCTAGAACAGTTGGAGGTATGGCTTCAACTACTTCTGGAATAGAAAATAATTCTCACCGTTCTAAGACTCATCCTCGTGCTAGAAGAATGAGTTTGTCACTTGTTAAAGTAGATGCCTGGTCTGTTGCAAAAGTAACTTTCCTTCTAAGTGTTGCAGGAGGAATTATTCAAGTTATAGCATCCGGATTAGTTTGGTTGTTCCTGAATATGGTTGGTGTTTTCGACCAAGTTACGCAAATTGTTTCTTCAACAGGTCTTGATAGTAATGGTCTTAATCTTGCGGATGTTTTCTCACTTCCAACTGTGCTTAGTGCTGTAACTATTTTGTCTATCGTAGAAATAGTTATTATTACTATTCTTTCCGCTATTACTGCACTTCTATATAACGTTGTTGGTGCTCTTGTTGGTGGCATCCACGTAACTTTAGGTGATGATTAATATCTTCACTAATTAATTTTCATGTAATCATCAGTGTATTACATGGTTATAAAATAGCCCCGCTTACCATTTTAAGTGGGGCTTTATTTTGTTTAAAATATTTTATTTCAAACTTTTATGAGTTTACTTTTCTTTTTTAACTAACTCATCTCTAATTTCTTGCAAAAGAATAATAGTTTTTTCTTCACGCTCTTTACGTTTTTCTTCATCAGTTTTTTCTTGACCAATTTGAAGAAGATTAGCGCTTACTTCTCTTAATTTGTTAATTGGTAAAACAATGAAGAAGTATACGGAAGCTCCTACTATAAGAAAATTTAATATGGCACCAAGAACAGCTCCGAAGGAAATTGTTGCGCCATTAATGGTTATAGTTAATACTCCATTAAGTTCCGTTTTTCCGCAGATTATTGCTATAAGAGGGTTAATAATATGTTTTACTATTGCTGTTACTACGGAAGTAACTGCACTACCCATAACAACACCGACAGCCATATCAATAACGCTGCCTCTTGAAATAAATTTTTTAAATCCTTTAATCACAATTACTTCTTTCTAATAAATATATGAGATTTTATAATCTGTTAGTTTTCATTAGATATGTATAAACCGTGATTTTGGAATACTTTCAATAAAGTTGCAGAAAGAAGAGGATAAATAATTGCTGCTGCTAAAACGTCAGTAGGGAAGTGAGCTGCAACAATAAGTCTAGAAATTGCCACGATGATAACAACAACACCGCACAAAATAAGCATAATTTGCGTAAGTTTAGGCTTAACAACATAAATAATTAGCATAAGCATTGTGCATACTGCAACTGCTGCAGAAGTGTGACCACTTGGGAAACTAGGATCAGGAGGTAATTTCAAAGACAATCCTATATATGGTCTAGGGCGATGAACAGCAAACTTAACTGCAAAAATATAAACCATAGGTAGCAGAGAAATAAGAAGCTGTATTAAAAGTACATGCCAGTCTCTAATAAGAACATAAGATAGAATTGCTAACAAAATTATTAATACTATGCAACCTTTTGTAGAAAAAACAGTTGCAAGAATATTAGAAAAACCTGCTAAAAATGATGGCGAATTTTTATGAAACCAAGAAACTATAGTTGTTTCGTAAGAACGTTCTTCAGGAGAAACAAGTAAACTCTTACCAATACATGGAACGCATACTGCAAGAATAAGCGTTATTGAAGTTGTCATATTTCTGAGTAGTGAAAAACGTGCATCGCCGCTATTTTGAGTATTATTCGTCATACTTTTAAGAGTACACTCAAGAGTACACTCAAATCACGTAAAATCACAGAAAATGAATAGTTTTGATAAACTATTAATGCAATATTGTAACTGTAGTAAAATAAGAAACTTACATGAGTTGAATACCGTACGCGGTGACGAGTACTATGATGAACAGATAGAAAGGGTTTATCATGAGCGTGTTTGACCGATTTGAGAAGAGCGTGGAAGGTGCAATGAACGGCGTCTTCGCAAAATTCGGCTCCAAAGATTTGCAGCCAGTTGATCTTTCCAGCGCGTTGGAAAGAGAAATTGATGCTGAAGCTATGCCGATTGGTAGAGATCATACTGTTGCTCCTAACGAATACCGTTTTAAGTTGAGTACTCCTGATTTCGATCGTATTGAGCAGTGGGGTAGTGAAGCGTTAGCTAATGAGCTAGCTGATAATTTAACTCAGTACGCAAAAAGTCAGCATTATGCTTTTGTAGGTCCTGTAGTTGTTATTTTTGAGGAAGATTTAGAGCTTACAAAAGGTAATTTCCACTTAACTTCTGAGTCTGTTCAAGGTAATGCGGTTCCTGTTACAACTGACGATCAGTCTCAAAGTCATCCAATGTTGGAAATTAATGGAAATCAGTACTTATTGACTAAAGATCGCACTATTTTAGGACGCGGTTCTGGCTGCGATATTGTTATTGATGATCCTGGTATTTCTAGGCGTCACCTTGGTATTGATATAACTCCTGATGGCGTTATAGCTCGTGATCTTGGATCTACTAATGGCACATACGTAGAAGGTCATCAAGTACCTGCAGCAACACTTCTTGATGGCAATACGATTACTATTGGTCGTACTCGTATTCTTTACTGGGCTTCTTCTCAAGAGCAGGAGTAACTGAAACTTCTCACAAGGAGACGAAGCACCCATGATATTTACTGAATTAACTTTTGCGATACTAAAGTATGGATTTTTAATTCTACTTTGGGTTTTCGTATGGTGTGCCGTTCGATCTTTGCGCAGAGATATCGAAATTTTCAGTCCAAAGAAATCTTTTTCTTGGAAGAAGAAAAATCGTCACTCATCTAAAGCTGTTCCTAATCGTCAGCCTATGCCAGCGCAACCAGTTATCGCACGTCCTCCTGTTCCACCTCAGCCAATGGTTCAGCAGCGTCCTGCTAATACAGTAGAGAGACCTACATTATTGGTTATTATTGATGGTCCTTTAGCTGGATCATCCTTCCCGTTGGATGCTGCAGGTGTTACTTTAGGTCGTGCTCCTTCAAATACTGTTGTTCTAAACGATGAGTTTGTTTCTTCGCATCATGCAAGAGTGTATTTCAATCAAACTGTGCAATCCTGGATTCTTGAAGATTTAGGAAGCACAAATGGAACTATGATAGGACACTCTCGTGTAACTGAACCAGTAGTATTAGAGCCTCGTACTTCAGTTCGTATAGGCGCAACAATGTTTGAATTGAGGTGAGAATATGACACCAAGCGATTCAAACAACAATGATGTTAATTTAGTTAATAATAATAAAGATTTTATTGCTGATACAACGCTTTTTATGTATGCAACAGCAGTAAGTGATGTTGGTACTGTAAGAAGTAATAATCAAGATTCTGCATTTGCTGGAGAACATCTTGCCGCAATATGTGACGGAATGGGTGGCCACGCAGGCGGCGATACAGCTTCTACTATTGCAATACGTTCATTAGCTCATATTGAGCAAGATTCTCGTCCTAACGATGTAAAAATTGTGTCTTCTATGCTTGAAACTTCAATTATGGCAGCTCACGATGCAATAGTTGGAAAAGCAAAAAGAGAACGCAAACTTGCAGGAATGGGAACTACGGTTACTGCTGTTACTTTAGTACACGGTTACTGGGTTTTAGCTCATTTAGGTGATTCTAGAGCGTATCTTCTTAGAGATAATCATCTTATGCGCATGACATCAGATCACAGTTATGTGCAGCATTTAATTGATACCGGTCATATTACTCCAGAAGAAGCGCGCAATCATCCTCAGCGTAATGTTGTTATGAGAGTTCTGGGTGATTTTGATATTGATCCTCGTCCAGATGTAGCTTTGCG
Source organism: uncultured Gardnerella sp. (assembly GCA_947292085.1). Lineage (GTDB taxonomy): Bacteria > Actinomycetota > Actinomycetes > Actinomycetales > Bifidobacteriaceae > Bifidobacterium. Next base: position 25,830 of record CAMYPN010000007.1, read on the forward strand.
TGCTGCTCATCCTTCAGATCGTTGGCTTTTATGCTCAGATGGTTTATGTGGAGTACTCGAAGATTCAACAATTCAAGAAACTTTGAGTACTATTTCTAATCAAGAAGAGTGTGCACAAAAGCTAGTTTCAATGGCTTTGAAAGCTGGAAGTACTGATAATGTTACTGCAGTAATAGCGGATGCCACTTTAGCGTTAGATGCAGATGCTTTTGATCTTCCTCATCAAACTCCATTAGTAGGCGGTGCTGCAGGAAAAGATTTAGAAGCAATAGCAGATATTGTTAATAAAGCAGTAGCTTCCACTCCAGAACTTAGAGAAGGTAAAAATTCTCCTGCGCAGCGTGCTGCAGCTTTAGCTCAAAACAATGAGTCAGAAAAAGCAGATGATGAAAATAAAACTTCTTTATCTCGAATAGTGCAGCCATCGCATGTTAGAGAAGAAGAAGGAGAATTTCATAATACTGATACTAACGAAATACCTATTGTTACTAAGAAAAATGGCAGAATTTCAACTGATCCTAGAGACCCGGATGTTGCTCGCGCTGTAAAACATGAGCAAGATGAGGCTCATAAAGCTAAGCGCATTCGTTTACGTTGGACAAGAATTGGTATAACTCTGGCTGTACTAATGTTCTTAGTATTAGCAGCTTTAGGTGGTTACGGCGTATATTTGTGGACACAAACTCAGTATTACATTGGTAAAGATAGTAGCCATGTAGTTATTTATCAGGGTGTTCCTACTAACATTTTTGGTTTTGAACTTTCTCACAAGATTGAAGAAACAAATATTTGTGTTAAAAAGCTAGATAAATCTTGGCAAGATCAGCTTAAAGATGGTATTACTTTCGGAAATCTTAAAGAAGCTCGCGGTCATATTAAGCTTATTCGCAAAGAAATGCGTGAACGTGAGATTGAGAAACGTAAGGAAGAGCAGAAGAAGAATTCTGCTGATACTAATAACACTGCAAATAGTACGAATAATAACTCTGCTAATACTGATCAGCAAAATAATCAGCAGCAAAATAATCAGCAACAGAGTGATCAGCAGAATAACTCTACTCAAGGAGGTAACGCTTCATGAGTATGGTAATAATGCGAATACGTCAAGCTACGCTACTTCTTCTTTCGCTTGTTATTAGTGCAATAGCATTTGTTCAAATGTTCTTCCGAATAGACGGATACATATCTACAAATTACATTGGTATGCTATCTCTCGTAACACTACTGTTCGTAATATTGTGGGGAGTGTTACTTATAAAGCAGCCGTATTGCAGTCAAGCTATTCTCCCGTGCATGGTGTTACTAACTGCTATTGGCACTGTGATGATTGCTCGCATAGACAGGCAAAACAATACTAATGTAGCTATGAAACAGCTTATATGGGTTTGTGCAGCTCTTGTTCTGACAATCATATTTGTGGCAGTTTTCAACGATTATAGAGTATTAAGACGATTCTCATACATAAGCATGATTATTGGTCTTATACTTTTACTTTCTCCAATGACTCCAGGATTAGGAAAAGAAATTGGTGGAGCTAGAATTTGGATTGGTTTTGGAAGCCACACTATTCAGCCTGGAGAGTTTGCAAAATTATTCTTAGCATTCTTCTTTGCAGCATATTTGTTTAATCATCGAGACAGATTAGCTGTAGGTGGCAAAAAGATATTAGGCTTGCATATGCCTAGAGTCAAAGACATGGGTCCTATTGCAATCGTGTGGGCAGCTTCTATGGCAGTTTTGGTTGTTCAGCATGATTTAGGAACTTCATTAATGTTCTTTGCAATGTTCGTGTCAATGTTGTATGTTTCAACAGGCAGAAAAGGATGGCTTGCAATTGGTTGCGTAGCTTTCGTAATTGGATGTTTAGCTGCAGTAAAACTTTTTGCTCACGTACAGTATCGTGTTGATTCTTGGCTTCACCCGTTTGATCCAGTAGTATATAACCGCTTCCCAGGCGGTTCCGCTCAGATTGTATCAGGTTTATTTGGATTAGCTGCAGGTGGATCAACTGGAACAGGTTTAGGACAAGGTCATCCTGCTCTAACTCCGTTGGCTAATTCTGATTTTATTTATGCATCAATTGGTGAAGAGCTCGGTTTATCTGGTTTACTTGCCGTACTTATGCTTTATTTGATAATTATTTCTTCTGGAATGATTACAGCAATGAAAATTAAAGATGGTTTTGGTAAACTTCTTGCTTCTGGTTTAGTTTTTACTATGGCATTCCAAGTATTTACAGTTGTTGGAGGTATTACGCTTGTAATTCCACTAACTGGCTTAACTATGCCTTATATGGCTGCTGGAGGTTCTTCTCTTGTAGCAAATTATATTCTTGTAGCAATTCTTATAGTTATATCTAATTCTGCTAATAAGCCTGAAGTTAATGTCATGTCTGATACTTTCCAATATGAAGCTTTGGCGGCACTTCGTGAACGTGAGCTTAAAGAAAGAGAAAGTGATAAAGAATCACGTAAGAGTGAAGAACAAATTCCTTTTGAACAATCTTCTTACGAGAATTTTGCAGTAAATAATAACGTAAACTCGTATCCTAACGAGAATGAAAATTTGTTTGAGGAAGAATCGCCTTCAACAAGCACTATGCCAGTAGTGCAAGGAGGTGAGCAAAATGAATAAATGTTTACGTCAACTTTTTACAGCAGTAGTTTTTCTATTTTTAATACTCGGATTATCAACGACTTATATTACTTCTATACATGCAAGTAAGTTGAATGCTGATCCTCGTAATCGTCGTGCTTTATATCACGAATTTGGCGCTCCTAGAGGTGCTATATTAACTTCCGACGGCACAGTTATAGCGAAATCTGAACCTTCAAAAGATGCTTTCGTATATCAAAGAATGTATGCGCAAGGTGAAATATATTCTCCTATTACAGGTTATTTCTCTATAAGTCAGAGAGCAGATAGAGGAATTGAAGCATCAAGAAATGATCTTTTAAGTGGACAATCTGATGCTCTTTTCTTGAAACGAATTAAATCTCTATTTACGGGTGCTGAAGACAAAGGTGCTTCTATCGAAACATCTATTGATTCAAAATTGCAAACTCTTGCATACAATCTTATGAAAGGTAAAGATGGTGCAGTAGTTGCAATAGAACCTAAAACTGGACGTATTCTAGCTATGGTTAGTACGCCAAGTTATGACCCTAGCGAATTAGCGTTACATAATATTGGTAATGTTAATAAAGCTTATGCGCGTTTAACTTCAGATGCTTCAAATCCTATGCTAAATCGTAGCATATCTGAGTTGTATGCTCCTGGATCAGTATTTAAAACAGTAGTTGCAGCTGCAGCTCTTGAATCTGGAAAATATCAGCCGGATACAAAAATACCTGCAGGAGCTAGCTACACTTTACCTGGCACTAAAACGCCTCTTATAAATTCTAATCATCTAGCAAACGGTGTTGATGGTCAAATATCTTTCGAAGATGCGTTAGCGTATTCATCTAACACTGCATTTGCTCAACTTGGTGTTTCTTTAGGGTCGGATGCGATTGTTAAGCAAGCAAAGAAATTTGGTTTCTTTGGATCATTTACATTAGACGGTTCTGATTCTAATAGTCTTCCTATGAGGCCGGTAACGTCTAAATTCTCTATAAAACCTACACCAGATAGATTAGCATTGGAATCTGTTGGACAAGGGGATTCAAAAATTACTCCTCTTCAGGGTGCAATGATCGCTTCAGCAATAGCTAATAAGGGTGTCCTTATGAAACCTACGCTTGTTGATTGCGTTAGAGCAAGCGATTTATCTGCACTTTCACAGACTTCGCCGACTGTTATGGGACAAGTTATGAGCAGTGATACTGCAGAAAAACTTACCGGAATGATGCAAGCTGTAGTAACAAAAGAAAACCCTAATCTTGCGCTAGGTAATATTCGTGTTGCCGTAAAAACAGGTACTGCACAACTCGGTGCTAGAAGCAAAAAAGTAAATGGTTGGGTAATTGGTTTTGCTCCCGCGGAAGATCCTAAAATAGCCATAGCTGTTATAGTGCACAATGCTAATACTTATGGAAGCTATTCTGCTGGACCTATTATGAAACAAATAATGAAGGAGGCGCTTACGAAATGAAACTTGTTGAAGGGCAGTTAGTTCATCACCGTTATCGTCTCGATCAACGTCTAGCTCAAGGCGGTATGGGAGAAGTTTGGAAGGGTTTTGATATACAGCTTGGGCGAATAGTAGCAGTAAAAGCTTTACGAACAGATACGAGTAATGTTGAAGCAAAATTAAGACGTTTACGTGCTGAAGCTCATAATTCAGCAAATTTGGCTCATCCAAATATTGCTGCACTTTTCGACTATTATGAGCATGACGGAATAGGTTTCCTAATAATGGAATATGTTCCGAGCAAGTCTTTAGCTGATTTATACAGAAAAGAAGGTGCTGTAGAACCTACTCGTCTTCTACCGATTCTTATTCAAACAGCCAGAGGACTGTTTGTAGCACACTCACATGGTGTTATTCATCGTGATGTGAAACCAGCTAATATTATGGTTTCTGAAACAGGAAATGTGAAAATAACTGATTTTGGTGTTTCATATTCTAGCGATCAGGAACAGATTACTCAAGATGGAATGGTAGTTGGTACAGCGCAATATATTTCCCCAGAACAAGCTCAAGGTGAGCAGGCTACAGCACAGTCAGATATTTATTCTCTCGGAGTAGTAGCCTACGAGGGTTTGTGCGGACATAGGCCATTTACTGGAGCAACACCTGTTGATATTGCAGCAGCTCATGTAAATGATCCAGTTCCTCCACTTCCGGAAAATATAGATCTTCAGCTTAGACAGTTTGTTATGTCTATGCTCGCTAAAAATCCTGAAGATCGCCCTAAAGATGCTTTAGTGGTTTCAAAAATTTTGGCTCGAATTGAAAGAAGATTGTTGGATCAGCAAACGTTGTTTAATGATAAAACTTCAGTTCTTTCTCTTCCTGGATCTAGATCACTTAGACGTGTAAGAAGCATACCTCAAAATCAAGTTGATATTATTAGCATTTTTAATACCAATAATCGCAAGGAGCAGCAATGAATACCACAATGCCCACTTCGTTAGCGAATGGTCGATACGAATTAGGAGAGCTTATTGGACGTGGAGGCATGGCAGAAGTACGTGTTGCCACAGATAGGCGCTTAGGTCGTACTGTTGCTGTAAAAATCATGCGTTCTGATTTAGCTAATGATGAAATCTTCCTTTCCAGATTCCGCAGGGAAGCACACGCCATTGCACAAATGAATAATCCAAATATCGTAAACATTTACGATTCTGGAGAAGAAACAGTTGTTGTAGACAATGGCACGCAAGAGAGACTTCCATACTTAGTTATGGAGTATGTGCAAGGTAAAACTTTACGCGACATTCTTAAAATGAATGGTGCTTTAAACCAACGCGATGCTGAACAAGTTATGATTGGTGTGCTGAATGCTTTAGAGTATTCTCACCGCATGGGCATTATTCACCGTGATATTAAGCCTGGAAATATTATGATTTCCGAACAGGGCATGGTGAAAGTGATGGACTTCGGCATTGCTAGAGCTCTTGATGATTCTGCAACAACTATGACACAGTCACAAGGCGTTGTTGGAACAGCACAGTACTTGTCTCCTGAGCAGGCTCGCGGAGAGCAAGTAGACATGCGTTCCGACTTATATTCTGCCGGTTGTGTGTTGTACGAAATGCTTACAGGACGTCCTCCATTTACTGGTGATTCTGCTGTAGCTATTGCATATCAGCATGTTTCTGAAGTAGCTACACCATTAAGTACTTTGGTACCTGGTCTGCCAGTTATGTGGGATAAGATTTGTGCTAAAGCTATGGCGAAAGATCGTCAAAATCGTTATGCTACTGCAGCTGAATTTAAAAACGATATTTTGGCATTCATGAGTGGGAATGTACCTACCGCAGAGGCTTTTAATCCTCTGAATGATCTTTCTAATATGAATGCCAGGAAGCAGGCTGAACAGACTGCTGCTACTATGGCTTTAAATGGCATAAAAGATGTGTCTGCAACGCAGAGCTTTAATCCTATAACAGGTCAGTTTGATTCTTATAACACTGGTGTAAGTACTCGTGCGGCACAGCGTGCAACAATGCAGGCTCGTAGGCGTAAACGTGTTGTTATAGGTTCAATTGTTGGTGTACTTTCAGCAATAATCGTATTAGCTGGCATAATGTTTATGCTAAGCCGTGCTCGCATGAATGGAGAGGTTACTGTACCAACGTTCAGTAGCACAACTACTAAGGATGCTGCTAGTGAAAAATTGCATGCTCTTGGATTGATTCCAGAAATATTGGATGATAATCAATCTTCTAAACCTGAAGGTGCTTTAACTAAACAGTACCCGAATGGTGGAGAACGAGTAGAAGTAGGTTCAAAGGTTAAACTTTGGTTCTCAGTAGGACCGCAGTCTTCTAGAGTCCCAGATGTTACTGGTAAATCTCAAGACGACGCGAGAAGAATTCTTGAAAAAGCTGGTTTTAAGATAGCAAGCGTACGCGTTGAAGATAGTGCGGAAGTGAAAAAAGATCACGTAACTCGTACTGATCCTGATTCTGACTCGTTTGCAGATAAAGGTACTTCAATTACACTGTACGTTTCTTCTGGAATTATTAAGATTCCTGATAATATGATCGGACAAAATAAAGATAGTGTAATTAGTCAGCTACAGAATATGGGATTCAACACGAATACTGTAACTGAAGAGTCTGATGATGTTCCAGAAGATTCAGTAATACGTTTAGATCCAGCTTCTGGAAGTTCCGTGAAAGCACATAGTTCTATAACGGTTTATGTGTCTAAAGGTTCTCCAAAAGTAGAAATTCCTCGTATTGCTTTGGGTACTGTAACACTTAAGCAAGCTCGACAAACTCTTGAAGCCAAAGGATTAAGAGTTACGACAGCTGCCATCGCTAATGATGACGATATTGTAATTTCTATGTCAGAAGAAGCTGGAACTAGTGTGAGCAAGGGCACTGCTATTACCCTTGTAACTAAGCCAGCAGCAGCGACTGGAAGCAGTAGTACTAGCGGTAGTAGTGGTAGCAGTACTGGTAGTAGTGCTGGAACATCTGATGATTTAGATTCTGATTCTACATCAAAGCAGTAGCAGAGTTCTAAATAATAAGCAGTTCAACTGTTTGAATATGAGAATAAGATTAGGCGAAAAGCGAAAGTTTTTCGCCTAATTTATTTAGAAGCCTGTTAGTAAATAGTCTGTTAGTAAAATGCCTTAAGCATGCCAATAGCATCAGTATTAGCAACATAATAAGCAAGGATTTTAGAATAATAATATTATTCTTACTGTTCTGCGTCGTAATGCTTTATTTAAAGTTATAAAGCAAGCAAAAAATAAAGGCAACTGCGTAATCGCAATTGCCTTTATTTATTTAAGCGCCCCTATAAGCCTTGTTATGCGCCTTGTAAGCTACGCAAGCGTATAGTTAGACATTTGATGCAGGAACGGTACGGTTGCGGCTGCAAAAGGGAAAATCCACTGAAGTAGTACAAGTGTAATAAAAAAGTAAATCAGCAATGATAAAACCCAACGAATAGGTTTAATTCCTGGCTGATATCTCAAAATACTTCCGAAAATACTCGCATCTGGCTTAGCTTTGCGGCCTGTGCGAATGAGACGAAGCTCTGGCCATTTCCAAGCGACAGCACCTGCAGCAAAAATAACAATGTAGATAGCAATTACAACAAGCATGACTGGAACTAATGAGTCAAGCCTAGAAATAAGAGATTGCTGTTCGTTGTTTATAAACCTAACGTGTCCGTTTTCGTCCAAAGTAGAAAGCTCTTTAGGAATACCATCCTTAATCTTAGCCCAGTAAACGAATTCACCATAGCTGATCCAACGATGAGTTGGAACAGAATACTTTGGCTCACAAGTTGTAAGGGTAAGCATTCTCTTAGTTGGTTTCTCATCAGGATGTTCAGGATTTGGAGCAACAACTTCACCGTGATCTGGTGTAACAATCTTGTGTGTTGTGTACTTGTATACGAACCAGTAGTCTTTTGTGCGAACAATTATAGGATCTCCTGGTTGCAGCAAGTCAACATCACCTAAAGGTTGACCATAGCCTGCACGGTGGCCTGCTACCGCAAAGTTACCAATTTCGCCAGGCATTGCTGACTCATGATAATGTCCTAAACCACGCAAGTTAAGGATGTCGTTAGAAGTACCTTCTACAACGTTACGTTCCCACTGATTTCCGAATCGAGGTATGTATAAACGAGCTATAAGATCGCCTATATTGTTCTTATCTTTAAGAGCAGGAGGATCGTCTGTTTGTGGAATAGCGATTTTGGTTTTGTCTCCGCCTTGAGGGTTAGTCCACGAAGTGGCTTGACGTGCTTCTACCTGTATATGCTCAGCTTGAGCACCTGTCCACCACATTTGCCACACGATATAAAGCACGCAAACAATAGCAGAGGCAATTAATATTTCGCCAATAACACCAACAGTTTGCCACAAAAAGCTTGATTTGCTTTTTTTAGTGCTTTCTTCGTTTGAATGGCTAGAACGCATTATGTACCCCTTTATTTGTTAATAACATCTTAAAACGCGGTGTTACCTGCAGAACCTTGAGAAACTGTAGCGTATCGCAGAGGTTGAAGTAAAGCAGACGATTCAGGGAATCGTAACTTATTCTTTTTTTCAATCTTCCATCCTAAGCCAAATGTACTCACATAATCTTTATAAGTTTGTACAGCTGGTGAATTATTTAGAGCTTCATCCATAGAATCCACCGGGCCAATAGCAGATATTCTATATGGTGGTGAGTACTGATGTCCTTGCAACATTAGTACATTACCTATGCAAATAACTGCCGAATTAAACAGTACACGCTGATCCTGAATCATCATCGCTTCAGCTCCACCCTTCCACAATGCGTTAACCACAGCTTCAACATCTTGTTGGTGAACAACATAATCATTAATGTTGCTTGTACTGCCAGTTCCGTTTACCGCATTTTTCCACAAAGGTGAGTCGTTAAGAGTAACTGTAATTCCTGGTCCTTCTAATTTAGGAAGTACTGTGCTGCTTCCTGTATCTGAAGAAATTTTAGCTACACTACCGCTGTCTACTAAAGTTTTATTAAGAAGAGTAATTTTAGAGTCTAAAGATTTTATATCTTCTCGCAAAGTTTTTGTTCGTTGAGAATTTCTCTCAACCATTTGACCAGTATTAGAAGTTACGAAAGCTGTGCGATTTACTCGAAGATTAGTTACAAACAGAAAGCCTGTTAAGCACACTGCAATAGCAACAGCAAAACTACCCAATGATGGGTGTTTGCTACTGTGCTTACCTGTACGTTTTGCCATAATTTCCCATTTTCTTTCTGCGTTCGAGTGTAACCACTATTATAGCGTGTAGCCGATTGATTGGAGAGTTAACGTTATGGCTGACGAAGAATTGCAACCGCTAAATACTACTGCAGCAACAGATGATGCTGAAGAAAATAAAACAGATGATACATTCTACGGTGTTCCAATGGATAAGGTAGAAGCAGTATTGAATGCTACGGCTGATAAAGCTACGCTAACGCCACAAATGCAGCGTATGATGCAGCGCCAGGCAGAAAATACTCGCCGTGTTGAGGAAAGCATCAAAGGCACTAAAGCTAACGCAAGCTGGTTTGTACCTCTGTTTTGTGCACTCATGATTATTGGCTTACTGTGGGCTGTTGTGTATTATTTGAATCCTAATTTGCCGGTTCCTGGCATTGGTGCTTGGAATCTAGTTATTGCTTTAGTAATAGTTATGGCAGGATTCGTAATGACCATGTGGTGGCGTTAATTTAGTTTGCGTAAGTTTTTAAATTTACTCAAACGCTTATATGATAGCTGCACAATTCGTGCAGCTATTTTTATTTGCTGTCTATTTTTCTGTTTCTGCTTCTGCTGCTCGAATAAGAATGTGTTGATTATTGCTGTCTGTTGTAGCAATCAGTCGCGTATTACCGCCATTTTGTATGTGTAAACGTTTTCTTAAAGTTTCTGCAGACATTGGGAAGTTTCTAGTTACTATATTTGCGTGAGTAAGATTTTCTAATGCTTTTTTGATTTCTTTTTTGTTCATACTGCACACGTTTTCGATTTTCCATATTTTTCCTGGAAAGCTTTTGTTATAAGCAGAAGACACGAATACATGACTATTGGTTTGCAATTGCAGTGTGTGATACTGCTTTTCAATAAGCGAAAAACATCCAATTTTCATAAGTGCAGCATTTGGTTCATAAACATATTTTGCATAATTCTGCCATGAGTTTTTATCGCAGATTGAATTTTCTGTATCTTCTTTAGATTCGCAATATTCTATAGATTCTGCTTTTACTTGCTGAGTTTCACTATCATATGATGCTCGTATTTTAGTAATCTGCTGATCGTTTACACAGTACACTTTTAAATCTTCATGTATTTGTGAATCCACTACCAGCAATAATTCTTTACATTCGTTATGTGATGCAATTATGTGTAGTGAAGATACGTTTCCCTTAAGATCTTGCACAGCTTTATGCCAGTCGAGCATTGGTGAAAGCTTAACAATAACTATTTTTGCTTTTTTCAATAGCTTATTTTTTAAATTTAGTACGTTCGGCGTGCAGTCTTCTATAGCATATGTGCGCTCGCCGTTCGCATTTCGACGTGCTGGATCAATATATATTATTGTTGCTTTTTCAATTGCTTCTAAAGCTTCTATGCAATTGTTGTTATAGCAATTTACGCGTGAATGGCATAATGCGTTCATATTATGTTGTGAAATGCTTGATAGTTCACTCTGTTGCTCTATGCATATTGCGGAATCGAAAAATTCCGACATTAGTGTGCAGTCAACACCAAAGCCTCCTGTAAGATCTACAAGTATTTTTTCAGAGTTTGTTTCAAGTTCTGATAGTAAATTTTTTGCAAGTTGCGCCTTATATTTTGCTGTAGCTTGAGAAGAGCATTGTTCCATAGATAGATGTGTTGGGTATATTACTTCTTCACATTGCGCCCATAACGGTAGTTTCTGCTTTGCTATTTGTTTTCCTGCTATTTGATTTAATGCGAAAACAGCGTCGACATTTGGTTTATTGTGAGCTAAAAGAGCGGCTTCTGTAGGAGATAAAGATATATGCTCTAATATGAATTTTCTTGTTTCTTCATTAGGCAGTAATACTGAATTTGGCTGCGTGAGAACTGATTTTTCGTTAGAAGAGTTTCGCATAATTTTCTTTATTGTAGGTCTAAGCAGAATATGTAAAAGTGCAATTAATTTAGTGAGTGTACAGAAGTTAGATGAGTGTGGATAACTTCTGTACACTTATCCACAAGCTAAAAAATCCTAAGTTATCAACGTTTGTGCATAACAATGTGGATAACTCTATTAGATATCCTCAAGTTGTACCCAACTTATGCCCAAGTTATCCACTTTTCTATCCACACTTGTGTAAAACTACAAGCTTGTAATTTGACTGACTGGAAGTGTTAAGCAGAATATAGAACATGCGGAAAGGATCACAAAAAGTGAAACAAAATACACTAAAAATCGCGTATTAAATGAAGCTTTTCTTAACAGAGGATTTTGTACTGCAAGAAGTAATCCCATAAGTGTACCAACTACAAGACCTCCAACGTGAGCCTGCCAAGCGATATTAGGAATAATAAGCGGCATAGCAAGAGTTAGAAGAATCCAAACTATAGTTCCGCGCATCTCTTCGCCTAATCGCCACTGCGCTATTGCTAAAGATCCAATAAGACCCATAATTGCGCCAGAAGCACCGTAAGAAGCAGACTCCCAATTGTTTGTTATAGTGCACCAAATTACCGATGCAACATTGCCACCAAAGCCTGAAAGTATGTATAATCCAAAGAATTTTAATTTACCGAAGAATCTTTCAAGCTCAGAACCTAACATCCACAAGCACAACATGTTAAAGAAAATGTGTGTGAAATTAGGAGCGTGAACAAACATAGAAGTGAACCAAGTCCACGGAGTTTTCAAAGCATAAAAAGGTATAAAGGCTGTTTCTCCAATAAAAGATGAATATGCTTCTAGTGAGATTACTCTCAAAACCATTTCTACAGCCCATATTATTACGCAAGCGTACACTATAAGCGCTGTAGCGTATTTGCAGTTTCTGCGAATATTAGTAAAAATAGCTTTTACGTTTAAATTGCTCATAGATACACATTAGCCAATTGAGGCAACCAAATACAATGAATTGTTTACGAGAGTGGATTTAGTACTAAAATTTATGTACAAGAATAGGAACACCGATTAAAAAAGATGCGATAAAAGAAAAAATTCACTATGATGGTAAATACGATTAACATCGTTTAATTTAATTGTCGACGTGGATAAGCGGGTCAGCTTAGCCCGAAAGGAGCCATCATGGAGAACAAGTCCTCTGGCGGTTGGAAGTTCTTTGCACTGCTCTTTGGAGCATTGCTCGCAGGTCTTGCTGCCCTTTATGTTTATAAGCAGCACAATCCTGATTATGATCCTTGGGAGGAGCCGTGGGAAAATAGCTCTTCTCCAATTGACTTAGGTGTTGATAAGGAAGAGGAAGAAGAAGTTACAGATACAGCTGAGACGGCTAAGTAATTTTTCATACTTTATTAACAGGCGACTGCGCTATGCGTAGTCGCTTTTATTTTGTTCTATTATCATTTTTAAAAAGTTTCGCAAAAACAAGTTCTAAATATAAGTGAGATTTGCACAAATAATTTACATATTATATTTTGCGACACGCGGACAAATGTTAGTAAATTTTAAAAAAATAAACAAAAACGTTGATATTTCGTCATTATTTAGAATCGTTTAAAAAGTAATATAAATTTTAATTAATTACTGCTATTCTGCGGATAATAACAGTGATACACTAACTTTTAGTGAGACGTTGTTTAAGACGCATTGAAGCATCATAGCACTGTTGCACTAGTTTAACAACATTTCACTATCAATAATTAAGTTATAGTCGAAGGACACATATGAAGAACAAACCGTTCTACCGTAATGCAGCAATGTTGTTGCTCGCGGGCGCAACTATTATTCCACAATGCTTGGCAGTTCCAGCGATTGCAGCTCCTGCTAAAGAAGCTGCAACCCAGGAGGCATCTTGCGCTGCTAGTAAAGATGCACTGAACAATTATTTGTGGGATTTGCAATACGATAAAACAAATATTCTCGCTCGCCATGGCGAGAGTGTAGACAATAAATTCTCCAACGATAGCTTCAGCAAGAATGGAGAGTTTGTTGTTGTTGAACATCAAAAGAAGAACATCACCAACACAACGTCAAACTTGTCGGTTACTTCCGCAAACGATGACCGCGTTTATCCAGGTGCACTGTTCCGTGCTGATCAAAATTTGATGGACAATATGCCAAGCCTGATTTCCGCAAATCGTGCTCCAATTACTTTGAGTGTTGATTTGCCAGGCTTCCATGGCGGTGAAAGTGCTGTGACTGTACAGCGCCCTACTAAGAGCGCTGTTACATCTGCAGTTAACGGTTTAGTAGATAAGTGGAACACTCAGTACGCTGCAAACCACACGGTGGCAGCACGTATGCAGTACGATTCTGTGAGTGCTCAAAGCATGAATCAGCTTAAGGCTAAGTTTGGCGCTGACTTTGCCAAAATTGGTGTACCTCTGAAGATTGATTTTGATGCAGTTCACAAGGGCGAGAAGCAAACACAAGTTGTAAACTTCAAGCAGACTTACTACACCGTAAGTGTTGATGCTCCAGACAGCCCAGCAGATTTCTTCGCTCCATGCACCACAGCCGATAACTTGAAGAGGCGTGGTGTAGACAGCAAGCATCCGCCTGTATATGTGTCTAACGTTTCCTATGGTCGTTCTATGTACGTAAAGTTCGACACCACAAGCAAGAGCACTGACTTCCAGGCTGCTGTAGAAGCTGCTATTAAGGGTGTGGAAATCAAGCCAAATACTGAGTTCCATCGTATTTTGCAGAATACTTCTGTTACTGCAGTAATTCTTGGCGGTAGCGCAGACGGTGCAGCTAAGGTTGTTACCGGCAACGTTGATACCTTGAAGTCATTGATTCAGGAAGGTGCAAATATGAGCACCTCCAGCCCAGCTGTGCCAATTGCTTACACTACTTCTTTCGTAAAGGATAATGAAGTAGCTACCTTGCAGACCAATAGTGACTACATTGAGACTAAGGTTTCTTCCTACCGCGATGGTTACTTGACTTTGGATCACCGTGGCGCTTATGTAGCTCGCTACTACATCTACTGGGATGAGTATGGCACTGATATCGATGGAACGCCTTACGTACGTTCGCGCGCTTGGGAAGGTAACGGAAAGTATCGCACTGCACACTTCAACACAACAATTCAGTTCAAGGGCAATGTGCGCAATCTCCGCATTAAGTTGGAAGAGAAGACCGGTTTAGTATGGGAACCATGGCGTACCGTTTATAACCGTTCTGATTTGCCGCTCGTTCGTCAGCGCACTATCAGCAACTGGGGCACCACATTGTGGCCACGCTTTGCTGAAACTGTAAAGAACGACTGATTCCCTATAGGAAGCATAATGAATTACTTAAAACTATAATTAAGTGATTCGCAAATAAATAAATATAGTAAAAATAAATACAGTAAAAAGGCTTTATTTCATACAATGTGTGAAGTAAAGCCTTTTTAATAATGTGCAAATAAATGGGGTTATAGGTAAGAAGGAGCGTATATCCCAATTATAAACTGACAAATATGAAAAAAGGGCTTCTAGCAATTGGCTAGAAACCCTATTTGTGGAGCTAAGGAGACTCGAACTCCTGACCCTCTG
>CAMYPN010000008.1 GCA_947292085.1 uncultured Gardnerella sp.
AAAACAACCAAAACAACCAAAACAACCAAAACAACCAAAACAACCAAAACAACCAAAACAACCAGAATAATCAGAACAACCAAAACAACCAGGCAAACCAAACCGATCAAAACAATGATCAAAACAATGATCAAAACGCAGCAGGAACGCCTGTCTGGAATTCTAACGAGTGCGCTTATAAGCTGAATCCGTTACTTATGGCAAAAGGCGACAAATACGAGAAAAAGCTTATTTGGCATACGAGTAATAATATTGGCGCTAATCCTAATAAAAATGGCGGAAATAACGAAGCAAAACCTTGCCCTAAAGACGAGGACTTACCTAAAGTCAACCGTGGAACTTACATACTGCGCTTAAATCATAAAACCGTACCTAATTTGCACAGTGACCCAGTAGTAGTAACAGTTAAGTAATTTACTGCAAAAATTAGGATTAATTCTTGAAACTATGCACAGGTGCAGGAATTCTTCCACCTCGCGTAACAAAAGCCTCACAGCTAGTCTGATTAACCGGAATAATAGGCGCGTAGCCCATCAAACCGCCAAAATTAGCCATCTCTCCGACATCTTTTCCTTCAACAGGTATAACGCGAACAGCAGTGGTTTTCTGATTAATCATTCCAATAGCAGCTTCATCGGCAATAAGACCAGAAATCGTTGCGGCACTAGTAGCACCCGGAATAGCAATCATGTCAAGACCAACAGAGCAAACGCAAGTCATGGCCTCAAGTTTTTCAATCTTCAAGCAACCAGATTTTGCGGCATCAATCATATTCGCATCTTCCGAAACTGGTATGAACGCTCCAGACAAACCGCCAACATAGCTGCTTGCCATAATTCCGCCCTTCTTAACCTGGTCGTTAAGCATGGCGAGCGCCGCAGTTGTTCCAGGAGCACCGACTTGAGCTAGACCGATTTTCTCCAAAACTTCGCCAACAGAATCTCCTTGAGCAGGAGTTGGAGCAAGTGACAAATCTATGATTCCAAAAGGAATTCCAAGACGTCGAGAAGCTTCTTGAGCTACAAGCTGACCGACTCGAGTAATCTTAAAAGCAGTACGCTTAATTGTTTCGCAAAGGAAAGCAAAGTCTTTTCCTTTAGCTTCGTCTAAAGCTCTGGAAACTACTCCAGGTCCAGAAACACCAACGTTAATTACAGCGTCGCCTTCAGTAACTCCGTGGAAACCGCCTGCCATGAATGGATTGTCGTCAGGAGCGTTGCAAAAAGCAACAAATTTTACGCAACCGTACGAATCATTGTCTTTAGTAGCATAAGCAATTTTTTTAATAACGCGTCCTAAAAGTTCAACGCAATCCATGTCAATACCTGTGCGCGTGGAACCGACGTTTACTGACGAGCAGACTATGTCTGTTTCGCTTAAAGCTTGCGGAAGAGACTCAATAAGCATCCGGTCGGCTGCAGTCATTGATTTTGCTGGAAGTGCAGAATATCCTCCTATGAGGTCCACACCAACTTCTTTTGCAGCTTTGTCGAGTGAGTGAGCAATTTTTACGAAATCTTCCGGCTTTTTGCACGCAGACGCGCCGACTAAGGCTATAGGCGTTACTGTAATGCGTTTATTTACAATCGGTATGCCGTAATCTAGTTCAATTGATTTTCCTGTTGAAACTAGGTTTTTTGCGAGTTTCGTAATTTTGTTATATATCTTCTCGCATACTTCGTTAATATCGCTAGAAGCGCAGTCTAGTAGGTTGATACCCATTGTTATGGTTCGTACGTCAAGTTTTTCCTGCTCAATCATTGAGTTGGTTTCGCTGACTTCCAGCATATTTAACATGGTTATCTCCCGTACTTACTTCTTCAGACTTACTTCTTGCTTATTTAAACTTACTTTTCGCTTTTATATGCGATGCATTTTCTATATGCGATGCATTTCTATACGCGATGCATTGTTGTGAAAATTTCGGCTCTTTGGCAGTGAATACTTACGCCTATAGAATTACCGACTTCATTTAATCCATTTACTAGATTATCGAATTCATTTTCTACGCCTGAAATATCAACAATCATCATCATGTTAAAGAATCCGTCAACAATAGTTTGTGAAATATCTAAAATGTTGACTTCTCGCTCTGCAAGATACTGCGTAACGCCAGCAATAATACCGACTGTATCGCGTCCTACTACGGTAATAACAGCTTTACTTACTGCCGTATTTTCGCTCATCTTCCCTCCTGGTGTCACTTACAAAATTTAAATTAATTTTGTCAAAATATTTCATAAGCTACTGTAAGCATAACATGTACACTTTGGCAATTTTGCAGCACCGCGCATTTTTGCGCACTTTTACTCACTTTTACTCTCAATTTCTCTTTTTTCAAGAAAATCTCCAGTAATTAAAAAGCACTAAACGTAAGAAAATCTAAAACGTAAAGTTATGCGCGTTCGTGAATATTTTCCATACGTTCAAACACAAGTCGAGGATCGAGTGACTCGTGCACAGCTTGTATAGATTCTGTATTCAAAGCGGCTGCAGCTACAGCAAAACGTCCAGTTTTGGAATTATCAAAGTCGTTGTAGCGTGCATAAATCAGCGCAGCTGTTGCAGCATCACTAGAACCGTTATCGTTGCCGACTGCTTTAACTCCGTCACTGCCGTTTCCTCGAGAAAGCATCATACGCTGTACTCGCTTGACTGGAACTGGATAGAACGCAACACCTTCATCGGCAATTCCATAAGCAACACCAGATCTTCCAGCATTAACAAGAACATGTTTCACGCCACGCTTAAGCAGCACATTCGCACAGCGCACAGCACTACGCTCATCTACAGCACTAATACCAGTTAAAGCTTGAGATTCCGCCATGTCTAATATGAGCGTATCAATACTCTTAAGTCGAGAAAGCACTCGTGGAGCTTTTGCGTCTGTTACAGCGCGCACAATAATCGGACGTTTGTAATTGTCACAAACCCACTCAAGTGACTTTTGTGGAATATTAGTGTCCATAACAATCATGTCTGCGTTTTCAATAATAGAAAGACGTTCGCGCAGAAAATCAACAGTCATATGATCGTAAATACTCATATCATCCAAGGCGAGCAAACGCTGACCTGAAGCATCTCCAACATACATGTATGAAGCTGTCATGCAGTCTGAAAGCTGCCTAGAATAACCAATATCCAAACCATTAGCGGAAGCATCTATTTTAAACAGTTCGCCGTTGTGGTCTCCACCGTACACCGACACCATGCTAGTTCGAATATTTAGCCTTTCAAGCGCAACAGCAATGTTACGCCCTACGCCGCCGAGCATGTATCTAACATGTGAAGCATTAGAAGTGTAATCCATCAAATCGCCGCAAGCAATTCCAAGAACATCCATGCTAATGCCACCGATAACTGTTACATAACTCGGTGGTGTTACTATATAACCTTTTCCTCTTAAATAGCCTTTTTTAATAAGATTTGATATATGCGCTGCAACACCGGAGCGCGTAATACCTGCTAAATTGGCAAGTTCCTGTTGGCTAATCATAGGATTTTGCTGAATCCAAGATAAAATTTGTTGTTCTCGTTCAGTCATTTCTTCCTCATCTCGATATCCCTATACAAGACTTACACTTCTAGAATATTCAAAATGTTTAAATTTCGCACGCAAATTAACAAAATAATATACTATTTTTTACATTTAGCTAATTGCTTATAAGAGAAACTCCAGTTCGAGTAAAGTCAAGAACAGCTCCTGCAAGTTCCGGATAAGAAAGAAGAGACAAATCTTTTCCTAAAGTTTCGCTAGCATCTTCGCGAGCATCAGCAATCATATCAGCATCTTCTACAACTCTAAGAAGCTTCAAACTAGAACGTCCACCGGATTGACTATCTCCAAGAACGTCGCCAACATTACGCAGTTGCAAATCTTTTTGAGCAATCACAGCACCGTCTAAAGATTTCTCAACAACCTGCAAACGTTGTTGCGCAAGACTTCCAGGCTCAGCGCATGAAATAAGAAAAGCCCAAGAATTAGTACCTCCGCGGCCAACTCGACCACGCAACTGGTGCAATTGAGCCAAACCAAAACGATCCGCATCAAAAATAACTATGCAACTAGCTTGAGGAATATCCACACCAACTTCGATTACTGTTGTAGCAACAAGAATTTGCACCTGACCGGAGGCAAATTTTTCCATAGTAGCATTTTTAGTTTCATCATCGTCTCTGCCGGTAAGTTTAGCAAATTTAACGCCATTAAACTGTGCAAGAGCCTGCAAACGTTGCAATATTCCATTCACAGTGTGAAGCTTTCTAGATACGGAATTTTCTGAATCAGAATCGTATGAAGAATTAACATTTACTTCTTCAAAATCACTATTTTCACTACTATTTACACTATCTACATTTTCATAATTTTCTTCATCTTCTATATGCGGACACACAACGTACGCACGCTCTCCTGCGTCTATGCGAGCGCGAATATGCGAAAACATTCGTGACATTGTATTAGTATCTTTTTCTTCCACAATGAAGGTTCTAATAGGCTTACGCCCTCCTGGAAGCTCAGTCAAATACGATGCATCCAAATCTCCAAACCAAGTCATTGCAGCGGACCTAGGTATTGGTGTTGCTGTCATAACTAAAAGGTGAGGAGAGCTTGACTCAAGCTTATCGGATACTGCATGCATAAGCGCATCTCTCTGCTGCACTCCAAAGCGATGCTGCTCATCTATAATCACAAGAGCCAAATTAGTAGGCTTAAAGCTGGCGGAAAAAGCCGCGTGCGTTGCCACTATCAGCGAAGGCTCACCGCTTGCAACACTAGCTAAAGCGCGACGACGTTCAGCTAATTTCATTCCGCCGGTTACCATAATAATTTTTACGCTCAGTCCAGCTTTGTAAATCATGTTTCGCAAATTTTGTGCGTGCTGAGAGGCAAGAACTTGCGTTGGTGCTACTAGAACAGCTTGATGGCCGGAGCCAACTGCTTGAAGCATTGCGCTAACAGCTACTACTGTTTTTCCTGAACCGACTTCGCCTTGCAAAAGACGACGCATGGGGTGATTAGAAAGCATGTCTTCTGTAATTTCAGAAATAACTTGCTTCTGCCCGCCTGTTAATGGGAAAGGCAGACTTTTTATAAACTTTTCACGAAGTTCAGACTCACTACATTTCATTGCGGAATCTAATTTTGCGCTATTTCGAGATTTAAGAACCGTAATTTGTGATATAAACGCTTCTTCGTAGCGAAGAGTTTGTAACGCTTTACTAAATAATTGCGTTGAAGTTGGATTATGCAGTTCGCTAAAAGCTTCTGCACGGTGCATAAGATTGCGTTTTGCTCGCACAAATTCCGGCAAAACGTCTGGAATTATTTTAGATAGCGATAAATCTTTTTCTGCAGCATCTTCTGTAGCATCTTCTGTAGCATCTTCCGCAACGCTTCGTTTAATCAAACTAAGAGCGTAAATAATAGTTTCGTGAATATGCTCGCTAGAAATACGAGAAGTTGCGTGATAAACAGGTCGAGGAGCACTAAGCTTTTGCAAACCTTCATCAACGCTTCTAACAACATCATTTGTAATGTTTAACAACGGGTCTGCAATATTCTCATCTGTAATCTCTAATGAATCAACATTATTCGCTACTACTAGAATCTGCGGATGAGTAAATTGCAATCTTCCATTAAAGGCACTTGACATTCCACCAACTACAATAGTTTCCCCAACTCTCAGCTTTGAAGAAAGCCACCTAGCATACCGCATACATTTTGAAAAGTAGATAAGCTGCGCGGAAATCTGATTTTGTGTTACGTTTACTTCAAGTCTAAAACCTCGCCTAGCATTCATTGGCACAATATTAAAAGATTGTACAGTGGAAGAAAACGCAACTTCTTCACCCAACTTTACTTCATCTAAACTCACTACTTTTAGAGGTTTAGTAACTCTAAACGGATAATATGTGAAGGCATCTTTTACGCTTATAACACCAAGAGATTTAAGTGCTGAAACTCGTCTTTTATTGCTTACTATCGAAGATAAAGGGGTATTTAGAGTAACTTGCGGCACTACTAAATTATTCATAACTCCCCCAATCCGTTATCCGTTATTTGTTATCCGTTATCTATTCCAATTCGCGCTTATATAAGACTCTTGTTTAAGGCAATAATATCATCAGACAGATTGCTATGGCTCAAAAACAAAAAGCCCCGAGCACTGCTCAGGGCCTTTACTACTACGCGATTCACGCCTCAACGCGCTGAACCTTGCCAGCCTTAATGCATTTTACGCACACGCGGAGGCGAACGTTTTCGCCATCAACGGTAGCGCGAACCGGCTGAAGATTCGGGCGGAAGGTGCGCTTATTGCGGATATGGGAATGTGATACAGAGAAACCGGTCTGAGGTCCCTTGCCACATACTGCGCAACGAGCTGCCATAATGGACTCCTAATTCTTTGACTTGCAAGTCTTGCGTCATTCAGCCACGCAAATCGCATAAACAAATAAACATGCCTGAACGCACAACTACACAAGTATATCACTCACCACGACAATCACATATCTTATGCGTTGTAATCATAATTTTAATTTACAAACTCTTATAAAAGCTATTATGCAAAAATCGTAAATGATGCAATACTATATATATGTCATATGTATCTAATAATTCTTTGCACAATGCTGTGAACAAAATGACTACAGATTTGTTCACTTTCTCTTACAAGCACATAATTAAGCCACATTTTGTTTTTAACATTCCGCCAGATGAAGCTCACGAGCGTATGCTTTCCTTCTGCAAAGTAAGCGAGCGCATTCCAGGCCTTATGTTCCTTCTCGACTCGATGCTAAATTACACAGATCCTGTTTTAGAAACTCAGGTTATGGGCGTAGATTTTGCTAATCCTTTCGGTTTAAGCGCTGGACTCGATAAAAATTGCGATATGGCTACTGTTCTTGACCGCGCTGGCTTTGGTTTCGAAACTGTAGGCTCTACTACTTCTAGGCCTTGCGAAGGTAACGCAAAACCTTGGTATCATCGTTTCCCTGAATACGATTCAATACTTGTTCACGCTGGTCTTGCTAATTATGGAAGCGACGTTGTTATTGAACGCGCAGAGAAAGCTTGGACTCGTGCTAAGCACATGAATATGTCTGTTTCGATTGCGCGCACGAATGATAATTTGTGCGGAGATCTTCAGGAAGGAATTGAAGATTATCGAATTTCTCTTGAGCGCGCAGTCGGACGCACTTCTATGATCGAAGTGAATATTTCCTGCCCTAACACTATGGTTGGCGAGCCATTTAGCCAACCTGAAGCATTGGATAAGCTGTTTACTGAGCTTGATAAAGTTGAGCGTCCGCAACCAACTTTGGTAAAAATGCCTCTTAATCTTCCAGGAGGATGGGAGCAGTTTAAATCCCTTCTCGATGTTCTTGCTGAGCATAAGGTTGATGGCGTTAGTATTGCTAACTTGTGCAAGAATAGAAGCGGCTTAGACGTTCCTAAAGATTTACCTGGCGCGCTTTCTGGAGGCCCTACTTACCGCGCAAGTAACGAGCTTATTCGTAGAACTCGCGTTGCGTTTGGCGATAGGTTTGCTATTGCTGGAATTGGTGGCGTATTTACTCCTGAGCAGGCTTACGAAAAAATCCGTTCCGGAGCAGATTTAGTTATGTTTATTACTTCTCTTATGTATCGCGGACCGCAGCAGATTACTACTCTTAAACGCGGTTTAGCTAATTTGCTTAAAAAAGACGGTTTTGACAACGTTTCACAAGCTGTTGGCATAGACGCAAATATTTAAAATTTAAGTAGATTCTATAAAACAAGTTAAGGCTGGGATTCATTCAAGAACCACCAGCCTTAACTTTTATTTAACTTCTTTAATTTCTTATTTAATTACCATCAGTATTTACATCATTCCCAGCATTAGTATTCGTGGAGTTGCTATCTGTAGAATCATCCTTGCGAGGGAAATTATACTGACCGTACTGATCCTTCTGCTGGCTAAGCTGATCGAGCTGCTCTTTAGCTGCTTCCTTACGAGCATCTTCATCGCGCTTATCTTGATCTTCTCTAGCAGTATTACCTTCTGCCGGCGAAGAGCTTTCGTCGTCATACATAGGTCCTCCAGTCATATACTTTGGATCTGGGGTGCCGTACGTATCATCGTTAGGAATATTTGCATCTTTCAGATACGTATTCATAAACGACTTCCATGCAGGAGTTGCAATATACATACCGTACCAAGTGCGCATCTGACGGCCGTTAATCGTCATATTTTTAAAGCTCTTCTGAACTTCAGCATTACCAACCGCAACGAATGCAGCAACCTGATGAGGAGCAAAACCTGCAGTCAACATGTACTTATCTTCGTTAGTACCAGTTTTTGCAAAAGTTTTACGACCGCCATCTAACTGTGTTGTTGCAGCCTCACCTCCAGGGCGTACAACACCCTGATTAAGCGCGTATGCTACAGTTTGCGCAACTTCCTTCGGAATTGCTTGATGGCAGTGAGCGCTAGGAACCTTCAACTTCTTACCATTTTTATCGATTACTCGTTTAATCGCTATTGGATCGCATGCTACACCATCAGCACCTATTGTTGCGTAAACGTTAGCAACCGTAAGAGGAGAAGCCTGAACAGAACCAATCGTCATAGGAGGGTTAAGAGAATTAGCAGAGTAAACGCTTTCCTGACCTAAAGGCGAATTATGGTATCCAAGAGTTTTAGCAGCATCTGCAATTGCACACAACTTTATTTGTGATGCCATAGCAGCCTGAGTTGTGTTGTGAGAACGTATAAGACCCTGAAGAGGAGATTCTGAGCTATAAAAAGCTCCGGTTGAGTTCTGTACTGACCAGGAGCCGAATCCCTTATACTTGGCGCAATTAAACTCAGAGTTGCTATAGTGCGTAGCGTTGCGAATAGGCTGATTAATGGACTTTCCTGCCATCATCCAAGCCACAAGGTTAATTGGCTTCCATGTGGAACCAATCTGCCAACCAATACCACCACCGTCTCGCTCATCTACAGCGTAATTCAAAGCCGTATGTGTAGGATCAAGCCTTGCAGTATCTGTAGCATCATAAATACGGTTGCTACCAAAACCAAGAACCTCTCCAGTTCCAGGTTTAATAGCAGCAATAGAAACTTCGAAACCACTCTTATCGTTTACAGGAATAGTCTCACGAGCCGCTTTCATAGCCGCTGCGCTGGCTTTCAAATCCATTGTGGTATAAATATCCAAGCCACCTTCGTTTAACAGCTTCTGACGTGCCATTGCTGTTTTTCCAAACTCAGGAGAATTAAGTATTTTCTTGGTTACGTAGTCACAGAAGAATGCCGCATCTCCAGCAGCCTGACAACCAATTTTTGAAACTTCATTCTGAATATTTAAAGTACTTTTAAGAGGTGTTGCTACAGCACTATCATGCTCTTGTTTATTAATAAAATTCTGCCTGAGCATAAGATCAAGAACAATATTCCTCTGCTTTTCTGATTCCTTCTGATTACTTTCAATAGAAGGATCATAGTGAGAAGGATTTTTAGTTATTGAAGCAATAGTTGCAGCTTGTACTAGATTAAGTTTCGCAGCACTCGTATTAAAGTATCTGTGAGCTGCAGTTTCTACACCGTACAAATTATTGCTACCAAACTGTGCGATATTTAAATATCCTTGCAAAATCTCAAGCTTTGAGTACTTCTTTTCCATTTGGATAGCAATAAGCATTTCTCGCAACTTACGAACTATTGTGCTCTCCGAAGCATGATATTCAGCAATAGGATCATTATCTTCATGAGCTTTAATCATAAGAACGTTTTTAACGTACTGCTGTGTAAGAGACGATCCACCTTGCATATCGTTCTTCTTAACGAATGTTTGCACAAATGCTCGCATAACACCTTGAACGTCTACGCCTGAATGTTCAAAAAATCGACGATCTTCTCGAGCTACCATTGCCTGCTGCATATATTTTGAAATACTACGCAATGGCACAACAGTGCGGTTTTGAGCGTAGAAAGTAGCAATAATAGTTTTCCCGTCAGAAGCGTAAAGATGCGTTTTCTGCGGCAAAGCCGTAACATCAAAATCAATACCGTCAACTCTTAAAGAAGGTACAACTGATTTAATAACACTGTTCACTGTCATAACGCCAGGAACAAACAGTACGCTTGCTGCAACACCGCCAGCAACGCATAATGTAATGTACGTAAGAAACAGCGCTAATACGCGTCGAACGGTAAGAGAATTCTTTTTCGGCATGCGACCTATTCTAAAGGTTCGCCTCTACCGTTCAGCGCGGCGAATAAGCATACCGGGTTCGTAAATAATAATTGAACGCCCTTGACGCTTAATCCAACCTCTATTAGCAAAATCCATTAAGGCTTTATTAACTGTTTCTCTTGAAGATCCAACTAGTTGCGCAAGCTCTTCTTGAGTTAAATCATGCTTCACAAGTAAACCTTCATGAACAGGCTTACCAAATCGTGAAGCTAAGTTTAGTAACATTTTTGCTAAACGTGCCGGCACGTCCATAAATACTAAATCTGCTATTCTTTCATTATTTGCGCGCATGCGAGCCGCTAAAACTTGAAGCATGTCTATAGCAACACTTGGATGCTTACCTAACCAACTAAAAAGCGCAGTATGCTCTAACACAAGAAGATGAGTGTGCGATTCCATTGCTATTGCAGAAGCTGTGCGAGGACCTCCTGCTGGATCAAAAACTGGTATTTCTCCCAAAATTTCGCCATAAGTGTGAATACTTAACAACTGCACTCTGTTATCTCTGGAATGACGAACTAGTTTTACGCGGCCGCGATCTAAAATATACATTCGGTGATCAGTGTCACCTTCGTTAAAAATTGCTTGACCTTTTTTAAACTCTACTTCTTTAAAATGTACTATAAGCTCTTTTGCTTGATCTACAGGAACTTGCTTAAATAGAGCTGTATGAATGAGCGTCATATTGTCTTTCGAACAGTCGCTCGTCTTAACCTTAGTCATACAGGCCTCCCCCACGCATTGGTAGCTCATCGTCGTGCTACATAAATGCTGAATAACTAGTGCTGACTAACTAGTACACTCGCGAATCATGCAAAACAGTACATTCAGCATTGCTATCTAGCATACAAGTGTAACAGACTAAAACAAAACTATGAAAATCTCAAAACTTTACGATCTTTTAAAAACTTCCGAAAGATAAGGCAGTATTGCTTCTTTTAAGCCCTCACCATCAGGAGACACAAAAAACGGAACTCCATGTAATGTTCCAACGCAATTTTTAACCTCAATAGTGCGCAAATTTTCTACGCTAGAATCTTCCTTTAAATCAAAATCATCTTCAGTACTACCAGCAAAAGTGTATGCGGTATGAGATGAGCTTAGTGCCATTCCAAAATCGCGTATGCAATGCTTTCTAAAGTGATCAACAGTATCGTCAGAATGTAACTGTCTAATAGCAACAGCCAACACACGACCAGGATATTTTCTAATAATATTCGCGTACGTTAAAGGATCCTTCTGACCGTCATCTCCTATAAGCACAAAACGCATATCTGGAAAATCATCCATCAGCTGGCTAGCAAACTCCATTTTGTGCTGAGGACCGTTCGGAACAAAAGTTTTTGGTCGCGGATCAAGATCTCGAAGCAGCAAAGGTCCCTGCGGAAAACCTTCTCTATCAATAAAATGACGAATTGAAGCTTCAACATTCCAAGGAGATGTAGAAAGATAGAAAAACGGCGAGTCTTCAGAAAAATCTTTAATAGCAGCAAATAATGAAGCCATTCCTGGAACTCTCGAGCGGTGAGCTGGGTTCATAATAAGAAGATTATATGCTGCACGAATAGGCGAAGGCGCTTGAGTTACCATAATAGTGTCATCTACATCTGAAATAACACCAATTGATGCAGAAGAAGATATTGCAAATAAGCTAGATTTAACAGCATCACGATTATTCACAGTGTAAGAAACAGTGTGTTGACCTGCACAAAGCGCTCTTTCAGTTACCAAATCCAAATAACCTGCGCGATCAGAAATGCAGTAATCTACTGAAGATACGCCAGCAGACTCAACCTTGTCGTAGGTTTCGCAGTCGCCAACCTGCACTTTTTCAAGCGGTATGCCATCTATTGATAACGTAACTTTTACGCGAACTGCAGGAACTACAAGCATTGCGTAAATACCGCGCTTTAATGCAGAATGATGCCCTCTTGCAGGAGCGTATACTGTGCGGCAAATAAGCCTAGCGTAACGGTCAGTTCCATAACCAATATACGGTTCAACACTAGGAAACCAGCCAGCACGACGAGCCACATAACTAGCAACGCGCATCCACAATCCAAAAACAGCAGTAACACCACGCCTAGCGCAACGCACTATGTAAGGCTTATTATCAATAAGCTCATCGGGTGCAGGAGCATCAAAAAGAGTAGAAGTAACATGAACAGGTATTGGCATGCTACTTACGCGACGAGCCGTACTAGCTGCACTAACCTGGCTAACCTGGCTAGAATCTTGTGAATCCGCAGAACTAGCAGTTTTAGAAAAGAAAATTTTCTTAGAATTAGACATTAACGCACCGGACCGTCTGGCGTATCGCCAACTACCTGCACAATAGTTCCTCGCGGACAATTATCGTAAATCCAACGAGCATCCTGCTCATACATGTTTATACAACCGTGAGAGCCGTGATTAGCTGGATCTCCAGAAGCTATACCAGCATAATTCCACAAAGCAGTGTGGAAGCCTTCTCCGCCATGATAGTAGCTAACCCAACGCACGTTGTGAGTCAAGTAAGGAGAACCGTCAAAATTAGTTCCGCGCATATCTTGAATATCGTAATGCAAGTAGATGAAGAAAGTTCCGCTATGGGACTCACCTAATCCTGTACGTCCAGTGCAAACTGGGAAAGTTTTTACAAGCTCATCATCCTTGTAAACAGAAGCAGTTTGCGTTGACTTATCTACTACGATTCGCATATCAACAAGATTGCGCACTACACTAAATTTAGTAACTTTAGTAGGAACTGTAATATTCGCATCAGCGTTATTATTAACAGCGTCGGAAATCTTCTTCAAAATATCGTTTGAATACTTAATTTCTATACCGTCGTTGCCTTTGATAGTTGTGAAAATTACTTTCCCATCCTTGTCAACAGCATCTTCCTGATCAACTTTTTGCTCATTAAGTTTCTTAGGCAATTCGCTAGAAAGCCATTTGTCAGCAATCTGCTCGTCTACAGCAAACGAAAGCTTTTTGTGAACGATATCAGCTTTTACTTTAATCCAAGATGCAACAACTTCTTTTGGTATTGTAAAATCTTTACCATTTCCGTTATCTAACTTAATTTTTTTCTTTAAAACTTCGTTTAAAGTGTCAGCAATCTTTTGAGCGGCTTCTCTTTTAATTGGAGCATCCGTACGTCTAGAACTGATTGAAACAGATACTGTGTTACCAGGCTTCTCAATTAAACGCTTAACAGCCTCCCTAACTGGCATAGTTTCAACACTTCTACCAGGAACACCATCTTTAACTACGAAAGATGAAGATTTAGTGTCAAATACTGCAGTGTATGGCATTGCGCGATCTCTTTTATGGACGAACTTATTAACAAGATACGCATCCATATCAGAATCTTCACGATGAGCTTCAAGATTAATAGTCTTATTCACCCACGGCATTAGCATTGTGGCAATATTTGAACGCTTAGCGCTCATAATCTTATCTACTGTAGAAGAGGTATCAACTTTTACACCCAACTGATCTAAGCTTGCTGTAATAGTGTTGCCGCGGTCGTCAGTAACTTTAACAAAAGACTGATAAACTGCCCTTTTAACAGCCTTCTCAACATCATCTCTTTGATGTCCTGAAATGTTTTGAGAAATCTCAGCAACACCAAAATTAACTCCAGGAGCTACACGATCGTGGAAATACCAGAGTGAAGCAAAAAATCCTGCAATCAAAAGAATCACAACAACAAGAACCGAATAGAACAATGCTAGAGCTGAATGCTTAGCGCTATTTTTGCCTTTATAATCGTCCGATATTTCTTTAAACGATGTGGTTGCAGTGTAATCGGCATTGTTGGCTTTTACAATATTCATTGCAACCGTTTCGTCTGCTGCTTCAGCTGGAACTGCATTTGCTGACTGATATTGGTACGCAGGATTCGCTGCACTACTGTGGGTGGAATTATTTACTCCATTCACTTCAAAAGAGCCTGTATCAGCGTAGTCGCTAACATCAGCGTCAGAAACATCGCCTAAATTTTCTTCAAGGCTCTTTTCAGAGTTATGATCATCAGTCATTTTAATTTCCACCATAAATGAATACGAAACGGTTTGTATGAATTTTAGGTTTCATACTGCGCATTATCACAAGTAACTGCAAGTAACTGTGCAAGTAACTGTGCAAGTAACGTTCTTGAAAAGACTAGCAGCAAGATTCGCAACAAAAACTTAGAAGTTTATGATGCAATCCTCCCATACTTAATCTCTGCATAGTGAACGCATGTGAAACACGCACTCGCACAGTTTACCACTAGCGACGCACCTGTGCTAGCACGTCGAATAAGGCTTTTGCAACCTCGTCCGGATGCTCTGTAGCACTAAAATGTCCACAATCGTCGATCTCAGTAAAAGATACGTTACTAGAAGCACTAATTTCTTTAACATAAGGCTTCATAACTGTAGGAGAACTGGAAGGATCTAAATTACCGCTTACTATCGCAACGGGTGCTGTAATTTTCGCAAGTTGATCAGTTAAATCTTCACGTCCTGCTGCCATTCTCTCACGCCACGCAATACCAGCGGTTGGCTGCTGAGTAATCCAATTTTCAAAACGTTTACAAAAGTCGGCAGTTTTCTTTATTGATGAATCAGTTTCTTTTGCTTTCGCAAAGTGCATAACAGGATCAAAAGTGTGCAACTGCTCGCAAATATGCGCTATACGAATACGATCAGCTCTATGTTCAGCATTATCTGCAGTAGATTTTGTGTCACATAATGCGATTGCTGCAACAGAGTCTGGGAAAAGTTTTTGTATAGCGAGCGCAACGTAACCTCCCATAGAAAGACCAACCCAAAAAGCACGTTTGTACCCGGAATCTAAAATTAGTTTTACGTATGCTGCAGCAACTTTATCTAAAGCTTCAGTGTATGCGCCGTCTTGTGCGATTGCGCCTGTTTGTTCCGAAGAAGGAATTTCACTCAACCCAGCTCCCGGCATATCTGGAGCGAATATTGGAGTATCGTAGTTTAGTGTTCCGGATTTTACTGCATTATCAATAAGTTTATTAAGTTCTTTAGCGCACTCATCCCACATTCTGTGATCAACAGGGAATCCGTGAATAAGAACTATTGGAACTACTTGCTCTTTTTTACTGAAACGATCAGTATTTGCATTTCTGTAAATAGTATTGTGCAGTACCGGCACGTGTGAAAAAGCGGTGATATTACTTGAGCCGCTGTTTTCGTTTGTATTTTTCGCAAGTTCCATATTAGTTAATCTCTTTATTTGTTGATTTTTTAAGCTTTTAAAACGCTACTAATCCTACAACCGCGTAAAGAAAGAAAAAACGATTTTAATCAACTTCTAGAAAAAGAATTATAAAAGAAAATATAAGCTAAAATTACGAAATGCATAAAAAGTACGAAATGTGCATAAAATGTTAAATATTTCATCAGTTTTAACCCAATATTTCTAATATTGTGCAAGAATAATAATTATGCAATATATGCCAGCTCAAGCGACTCTTGTACTCATGGTGATTGTTTTTGCTCTTGTACTAGCACCTTTTATCATCATGATTGTTTCGCGTGTGCTCAAAAAGCATCATTTAGCTGAAAAATTGTCTCAGCGTAACGGTGACTCAGTTCATTACGCTTTTATTATTAATCCTTCAAAACCTCAAGCAGAACAGTATAGAAAAACTATAGAAGAATACTGCGAAGAGAATAATTTGCCGTACGAAATTATCGACACTCAGTTAGATAAAGACGGAAGAGAATGTGCTTTAGAAGCTTTAGATCACGGAGCGAATGTTGTTGTTGCTGTTGGCGGAGATGGCACAGTTAGAACGGTTGCTAGCGCAGTAAGCGGAAAAGATCATGCAATGGGAATTATTCCTATTGGAACGGGCAATCTTTTCGCACGTAATATGGGCATACCAATGAACGATGTCCATGCGGCTCTTAAAGTTGCAACTTCTCATGGGTCAAGAAAAGTTGATGTTGGTAGAGTTGCGCTTTTGGATAGTGTAAATAAAGATCATGCTCACGCGTTTTTAATCATATCTGGAATCGGATTCGATGCTCTTATGATTGACGACACAAACCCACATCTAAAGAAAAATATTAGTTGGCTCGCATATTTTGTAGCAGGTGCAAAACACTTATTTATGCCAAAATATCGCGCAAATATTATTTTAAAGCGCACTGACGGCAGCGAGTATAAAACAAATGGCGTAAATTTCCGCACTTTTATGGCTGGAAACTGTGGGCAAATCCCAATGTTTTCGCTTATGCCGAACGCTTCATACGATGACGGCGTGTTAGATTTTGAAATTATTGACACAACAGGCGGAATTATAGGTTGGGCAAACGTATTCGGTGACGTACTGCATCAAACTTTTACTGGAAAAGCTCAACAAAGTCCACTTTCTACAAATTCTAAAATTGATCAATATCAAGGATTGTGGGCGCAAGTTCAGTTAGAAAAAGCAGCTCCAGTGCAGGTAGACGGCGATATTTTAGGATATACAAAACTGTTGCGTTTCACTGTAGAAAAGCAAGCCTTGTGCGTAAGAGTTCCAGAAAGTAAGTAAAAATACCACCGCCGTGGCAAAATAAAAAATTATGGTAGCAAAAAATGCGGGAATGCCCGCCACCCCAGAAGATCTAGTCGACGTCGACGCTTTGGTTGGCGCTTACTATGATGAAGTTCCAAATTCCAACATTCCAGAACAGCGCGTGATTTTCGGCACGTCCGGTCACCGTGGTTCTGCTTTGAAAACTTCGTTTAACGAAGCTCATATTGTGGCTATTACGCAAGCTATTGCTGAATATCGCAAGAAGGCTGGCGTAACCGGCCCTCTTTATATTGGTCGCGATACTCACGCTCTTTCTGAGCCTGCTCAAAAAACTGCTATTGAGGTTTTGGTTGCTAACGGAGTTCACGTTCGCGTTGATTCTCGCGGCGATTTCGTGCCAACTCCTGTTGTTTCTCAGGCTATTTTGACTCATAATCGCGCAGCCGACGGCACTCAGCGTTTTAGCGGCGACGGCTTGGCTGATGGCATTGTCGTCACTCCTTCGCACAATCCTCCAACCGACGGTGGTTTTAAGTACGATCCTGTAACAGGCGGCCCTGCACCTGCAGACGTAACTAATGCGATTGCAAACCGCGCAAACGAATTGCTCGACAATTACAAGTCCATTAAGCGCGTGCCTTTCGAAGAAGCAATCAAGTCTGATTTGGTTGAAGGCTTCGATTACCGCGAACACTACGTTAGCGATTTGGCTAATGTAATCGATTTCGATGTGATTCGTTCTAGCGGCGTGCGTTTGGGAATTGACCCACTCGGCGGCGCAAGCGTAAACTACTGGCCACTTATGAACGAAAAGTACGGCCTGAACATTGGCGTTGTGCGTCCAGAAGTTGACCCAACTTGGCGATTCATGACTATTGACCACGACGGCAAGATTCGTATGGATCCAAGCTCCCCTTACGCAATGAAGGGCTTAGTTGATCAGCTTAATGCTGGCGCTTGGGATAAGTACGATTTGGTTGGCGGCACCGATCCAGATGCTGATCGCCATGGTATTGTGTGCCCGAACTGGGGCGTTATGAACCCGAACCACTACATTGCAGTGTGCGTGGAGTACTTGTTCGGCGGCGCTCGCCCAGATTGGCCAAAGAATACTGCTATTGGTAAGACGCTTGTGTCTTCTTCCTTGATTGACCGCGTGGCTGCTTCTATTAACGCTAAGCTTGTGGAAGTTCCTGTTGGCTTCAAGTGGTTCGTTGACCCACTCTTTAGCGGCGAAGTTGCTTTCGGCGGCGAGGAAAGCTCCGGCATGAGCTTCTTGCGCAAGGATGGCCGCGTGTGGACCACCGATAAGGATGGTTTGATTCCTGATTTGCTCGCTGCGGAAATTACTGCAAAGACTGGCAAGAACCCAGCTCAGCTTCACCAGGATCAGGTTGCTCGCTTTGGCGAAAGCTGGTATAAGCGCGTTGATACCCCAACCACGCTTGAGCAGAAGCAGAAGTTTGCAGCTCTAAGCGGCGACGACGTTGAAGCAACTAAGCTTGCTGGCGAAGATATTACCGCAAAGCTTACGGAAGCTCCTGGAAACGGCGCAAAGATTGGCGGCTTGAAGGTGACGACTAAGAACAACTGGTTCGCTGCTCGCCCATCTGGTACCGAGAATATTTACAAGGTTTACGCAGAATCCTTCGTTTCTCCAGAAGCACTTGACAAGGTTCTTGAGGAAGCTACTGCCGTAGTAGATAAGGCTTTAGCGTAAAGTAATGATCTTTCGTAAGTAAAGAATCTACTAATTGCGCTGGTTGCAATCTGCAGCCGGCGCATTTTTGAAAGGTTTTGTAATGATTGTTGTTTCTACCGACGGTTCAGCGCTTGGAAACCCAAACGGCTCAATGGGTTGGGCTTGGGCAGATCACACTGACGAGTCTGGCAGCGCTCACGAACACCATCATTCCGGCAACGCGGATGCCGGAGGCGCTACTAATGGCACGAATCAAATCGGCGAATTATGCGCAGTTTTGGAAGCTTTGCGAGCGCATCCTGGAAGCGAGCCGCTAACAATCGAAAGTGATTCGCAATACGCTATCAACTGCGCAACTACGTGGATTCACGGCTGGAAGAAGAACGGTTGGAAGAACTCTAAAAACGAGCCTGTTAAAAACGCTGATTTGATTCGCGCAATTGACGCGGAACTTACTAAACGCGAAGGTTCCGTAAAATTCGTGTGGGTTAAGGGGCACGCTGGCAACGCTGGCAACGAGAAAGTTGATACATTAGCGCGCACATACGCAGAAGATTGCCGAAGCGGCGTGAAAAGCGGATACTTGCCTTTAGAAGGTTGGAAGTCGCTACTTTCTTCGCCTTACGCAAGTGGAACTGACGTTCCAGAAGATGCAAAAGCGCTTATGGAAAATAAGATTTCTTGCGAAGAGTATCATATTGGCCGCTCTGTTGGAGAAGATACGAATCCAGAATTCGTGAAAAATAGTAACTATTGCGACGAAGCAAAAACTCAAGACGCGTCTAAAATTGCCGAAAATACGAAAGATACCGCTCAAAAATCAAACGAAGCAGGTGAATCAAACGAGACGCACAAAACAAACGAAACAAACGAAGTGCACGAGTCAGAAGTAAATCACGAAATCGAGCCAGAAATCGAGCCAGAAATCAAGCCAGAAAACAAGGCGCAAATAAAGCCGCAGCCAGTTAAAGGATTAAGCGTTTCTGGCGTGCTGCAGTTTACTCCTCCACCAAACACAAGCCCAACGTTTAACGGCCAGCCGCGTTTTATTTCCGGCACAATTAACGTAAGCGGATACGTTGAACCAGATGGAACGTTACGATTTGATCCAACCGCCTTCTACCTTTCATAGCTATTTTTTAATGTAGCACTCCAAACGCGAGAAATCTATCTCGCGTTTGGAGGGCTATTCGTTGCGTAGCGCTCCAAACGCGCGCAACTTCTCTCACTTTTGGAGCGTGCGAGCGTTCTAACTCAGTTCAAAAAATCTGCACGCAGACTAATATGGAAATGTACGAAAATGAGGCACACATAAAAGCATAAAGCCTCTCCCGCAAATAGCGATGGAAGTTCATCGGCGAACTCGGGAATAACAAAACAAGAAAGCAGGAATAATGGATAAAGCACAACAAGACGCGCTTAAAAAGGCAGCAGGCATTGAGGCCGCAAAGATTGTAAAGAATGGCATGATGGTTGGTCTTGGCACCGGCTCTACAGTGCGCTTCTTGGTTGACGAGCTTGGCCGCAGAGTTAAGGAAGAAGGCTTAAGCTTCACGGGAGTTACCACTTCTCGCCGCACGCAAGAGCAGGCAGAAAGCTACGGTATTAAGATTCTCGACATTAACGAAGTAGATCACATTGACGTTACAATCGATGGTTCTGACGAAGTTGACAAGAATTTCAACGGTATTAAGGGCGGCGGCGCGGCTCTTCTTTGGGAAAAGATTGTGGCTATTAACTCCGACCGCATCGTGTGGATTGTTGACGCAAGCAAGGTAGTTGATACGATTGGCAAGTTCCCACTTCCTGTTGAGGTGATTCCGTTTGGCTCCGCGCAGGTGATTCGTAAGTTCGAAAAGCGCGGATATAAGCCAGTTTTGCGTCTTGATGCGGACGGCAAGGAAGTGCGCACCGACGAGAACAACTTCGTGGTTGATTTGCATATGGAGCGCATTGAGCATCCGCAGGAGTTGGCGAAGGATTTGATTGAGACTGTTGGCGTTGTGGAGCACGGCCTGTTCTTGAACATGGTTGACACTGTGATCGTTGGCGACCCAAACGGTCCGCGCACTCTTACGAACCCAAATAAGTAACGCAACTAATCGCAACTAAGCGATTGCAAGTAGAGTCAGTATTTTGCTGGCTCTACTTTTTTATTACTGCGAGTTTTCGTTTGCCGTGGCGCGAGTATCTGAAAATCGCCAAACAGAGACACTCACGCAGAACACCAACTGCACGAGTGTCCCAAAACAAGCAAAATGAGACACTCACGCAGCGCGCTAACTGCACGCGGGTCTGAAGAACGGGATTAAGAGGCCCTAACGCAGAGCGCAATCTGCACGAGTGTCCCAAAACAACCAAAATGAGACACTCACGCAGAACAACGACTGCACCAGTGTCCCAAGACAAGCCGCGAAATAAATAAATAGAGATAAAAAAGCGCCGGAAACCTCCGACGCTTTTAAAAAGTCTTACGTGCCCAAACGTTCAGACACGCATCAACGCATAAGCATAATTACTTGCGCTGGTGACGAGTCTTACGCAGCAGTTTGCGGTGCTTCTTCTTGCTCATCCGCTTGCGGCGCTTCTTGATGACAGAACCCATCTGAAGCCTCCATTCATATGTAAAAGTGTGCAACTTGCCTAATGGTACACCGTTTTAACGACTTTGCTGAACGCAATACACTATTTTCATATCAGATAGCACTATTTGCGCATAATCTCCACGTAAATCACATAGGGAAAGTGCGGTAGAAGCGTTCTACTGATTGTCTAGATCCACTCACCTCAAAAACAGCGGTATCGTTCTGCCACAAGGCTTTAGCACGTCTTTTGTCACCTTCGTCTGAGCGAACAACATAGTTGCCAACAGCCTTATCGGCAATCATAATTTTGCCACTAACAATATCGTCACCTTTAAGCGAGTCATATGCAGATTCATACTGCTTGTTCGCAGAATCGCGGGTTGACCATTGCGCAACGGTTAAAGTAACCTCTCCATCAGCTTCGCCAGTATCGTATTTAAGAGTATATTCTTCCAACGGAGTTGCATCGCTCCAATTAGCACTTGGTACCGCGGAAACTCTCGCAAAATCAAGCACACTATCTGGCATAGATTTCAGCAAAACAGTTGCGTTTGCTGGTAAAGCCTTAGCTGGAATTGACGGCGTCTTTGGAGACGATATATGACTTTTAGCTGGAACCACTTCGTGATTAAAAGCCCAACCCGGCCACACGAATGCTGAAATAAGAGCCAGCAATACTATGATACCTGCTGAGGTAATTACTACTAGAAGATTGCGATGAGAAGCTGCATTCGCATCTTGCGTACTCATATTCGACATACTGTTATTCTCTCACATAACAGTGACTCTACTCATAAGCCGCGTTGATTTTGCGAAATACGATTTTTAATAGCAATTCTTGCGTTTGTCGCAGAAGAAAGATAGCGTCTAATCATGGCTGCAAAATCTCCCGTAACTTACTTGTGCTCCGAATGTGGTTGGAGTGGAGCAAAATGGTATGGCCGCTGCCCAGAATGCGGCGAATGGGGAACTGTTAACGAGTTTCGCGAGATTCGTCTATCTGGAGTATCTAAATCAACTCGTTCCGGAAAAACTGTTGCGCGTAACGTTGCGCGCAATGTTCCACGCAATGTTTCACACAACTCTGCTCTCACTAAAACTAGCGCTTATACCAACGTAAATTCTCAAAATAATTCAGATAATAAAAATGTTACGTTTTCAGAAAACTCTTTTATACGCGGTACTTCGCAACTTGACGTACAAGCCCAGCCAATGAGCGCTATTCAAGCGGATGATAGTATGCGTATTCCTACCGGATTTTCTGAATTTGATAGAGTTTTGGGAGGCGGCCTTGTACCAGGTTCCGTAACTCTTATTGCCGGAGAGCCTGGTATAGGAAAATCAACTTTACTGCTTGAAACTGCAGGAAATATTGCTAGAGCACAAGAAAACTTAACGCAAAAACTTTCAGAAACAAATTCAGAAACAAATTCACAAACAAAAGCACAATATCCTGCTCCCGTTCTGTATATTTCCGGAGAAGAATCAGCAGCACAAGTTAAATTACGCGCGTCAAGAATTAACGCAGTAAGCGATAATTTACTTCTTGCATCCACTACTGATCTTGACACAGTTTTAGCTTTAATCGAGCAGTATCAGCCTATTCTTGCTATCGTTGATTCCGCACAAACAATTGTGTCTAACGATGTTGATGGCATAACCGGCGGTTCTACTCAAGTTCGCGAAGTTGCGAGCGCACTTATAGACGTTGCAAAATCTTACGATATTCCTGTTCTGCTAGTTGGACACGTTACTAAAGATGGTTCTATTGCAGGCCCTAGGACTTTAGAACATTTAGTAGATGCAGTATGCCAATTTGAGGGTGATTCTCAAACTGCTTTGCGCTTACTTCGCGCTGTTAAGAATCGTTTTGGCCCTACTGATGAAGTTGGCTGCTTTGATATGAGCGGCGACGGCATAGAGGAAGTACCAGATCCTTCTGGACTTTTTCTTTCTTCTAACGAAAATCAGCAAAATGATGGTACTTGCGTGACTTTTACTTTAGAAGGTCACCGCAGTCTTCCTATAGAAATTCAAGCGTTGGTTACTAATTCTGCACTTCCTTCCCCTAGAAGAGCTGTTTCTGGAGCGGATGCAAATAGGATTGCTATGCTTACCGCAGTCTTGTATCGTCACGGGAATGTTAATTTGCTTTCGAAAGATATTTACGTATCTACTATTGCCGGAGCTGTAGCTAAGGAACCTGCTTGCGATATCGCAATTGTTGCGTCTCTTGCTAGCGCTGCAACCGGTCGCAGTATTACTTCCTCTACTTGCGCTATTGGTGAGATAAGTCTTACCGGACAAGTTCGCCCTGTTCCTCGTCTTGAGCCTAGATTACGCGAGGCTGCGCGTATAGGATATCGTCGCGCAGTAGTTTGCAGTTCAAGAAAGAAACTGCATATTCCAGGTTTGCAAATTGTGGAAGTTGCAAACATAAAAGACGCGTTGCGTGAATTAGGATTATAATTTATGCTCCTGAATGATAAATTATGAAAATAGTATAGAAATTATACAAATTTCAGCTAAAGTTTAATCTCCAAAAAAGTGAAAATAAAAATGTACAAAAGCCTAAAAAGCATGTACAAAATATTGGAAATATCACATAAGGGTAAAAATGAGCGTTGATAATTTAGGTGCTAAAAATACAGAAAACTCTCATAGCCGTAATAGCTTTGCTCAATGGGCTGCAACCGTTTCACACAATACGAACCGTTCTTTAGCTGGATCTCGCATATATTTGAACGATTTTTCGGAAAAAACTTACGAAAACAGCTTCGTAACATCTGCACAAAATTGGGGAATGATTCCGGTTAATTCTGCTTCAGAAGCAGATTTCGACGGCACTACTTCACACGAAACGTTACGAAATACTCTGGAAGATGCCACAAAACTTTCCGGAAAAGATGCTATAGATTACGCTCAGTCTCATATGCCTGTTACTCGCACTCTTCTTAAAAATCTTACAAACAGTAAAAAGCTTAACTTGCAGGGGCTTCGCATAGCAGTTTGCTTAGTTTTAGAACCAAAAACAGCAGTTCTTTTACGAGAGCTTAAATCAGCTGGAGCTGAAGTTGGAGTGTTTTGCGCGCCTGAAGAAACTGATCAGCGAGTAGCAGATCAGCTTGTTAATGAAGGAATTGTGGTTGAAGCAAATGTTAATTGGACTGCTGAAGAAACTCACCAAGGCGCTTTAAACTTACTTGACACGATTAAGCCGCAAATTATTATCGACGACGGAGCAAGCTTTGCTCGCTTAGCTTCACTAGAACGCCCAGAAATAGCGAAAAATCTTATTGGTGTTGCTGAAGAAACTACAAGCGGAGTTCGCGCTTTTGAAGCGATGCAAGAAGCTGGAAAACTTACGTACCCTGTTGTTGCAGTGAACGATAGTATTATGAAAACCGGTTTCGATAACCGTCACGGAACGGGCGAAACTTGCGTAACAACTTTGCAAAATATTATTGGATCTGAAATTTTTAATAAATCCTGCGTAACTGTAGTAGGATACGGTCCGGTAGGTCGTGGATTTGCTTTACGAGTGCGCGCGCTTGGAGCAAAAGTTATTGTTTGCGACACTAACCCAATAGCAACTTTACAAGCAGTATTTGACGGTTTTGAGGCACTCGATATTGAAAAAGCTCTTGAAAAAAGCGATATTGTTATTTCTGCTACTGGAGTGAGACACACAATTACTTTGCAACATCTTTGTGCTATGAAAGAAAAGACTATTGTTGCTGTTATTGGCGGAATTGCTAACGAAATAGCATTGGATGACGTTCCTGGTTTTAAACCTATTCCAGGATCTGATATTCGCGAAATAAATCTTCCAAACGGAAAATCTATAAAACTTATTAGTGAAGGAAACGGCACTAATTACACTAGCGGCGGCGGAAATCCTATTGAGATTATGGATTTTAGTTTTGCTGTACAAATAAGCGCACTCGAGTATCTTATTAAACATGCTAATTTAGATTCTTTAGATTCTTTAGATTCGAGATTAAATTCTTCTCTACCTGCAAACATATATCGTCTTCCTGAATCTTCAGATAAGCAGATAGCAAAAATCGCACTTGAAAGCCGAAAATACAGCAGTAGTAGCGCTGTAGAAGATAACGGTTACCACTGGGATCTTACTCGTTTTGCTGAGGAAGCATCATGAAACATGTTTATTACAAAAGGTAAGTAGAATTTTATATAAATTCAGTTTGTATGAACGAAATTTATAAAAACACAATATTTTAGCTAA
Organism: uncultured Gardnerella sp.; assembly: GCA_947292085.1. GTDB lineage: Bacteria > Actinomycetota > Actinomycetes > Actinomycetales > Bifidobacteriaceae > Bifidobacterium. The sequence continues at coordinate 25,308 of CAMYPN010000008.1, forward strand.
ATAAGCCAGAAATAAACCAAAAATAAACCAAAATAGTGAGGAACCTTCAGGTTATGCTTCAAGATCCTATACGTGCGCTTGTGCACCCAACTCCGCTCAATAATGTTACTTTGTATAGTGCTTCAATGGTAATACCTGTAACTGGTCCTATTATTCCAGAAGGCGCTGTTGCTGTAGCTGATGGTCGAGTTGTTCACGTTGGCACAAGACGTTGGGTTTTGGATTCTCTTCGAGATGAAATGTCTGAAGAAGAACTCCATAAAATGCAAGCAAACGAGAAACATTGGCATGGCGTTATGACTCCTGGTCTTATTAACGCTCATACTCATCTTCAATACACGAATATGACTGAAGTTGGTCTCGGAACTTACAGTAATTTCCGCGGCTGGGAAGAGGGTTTCAATGTTGTGTATGAAGATTTGCAGAACCAGCAAAAGCAGAATCCTTGCGAACAAATTTGGAAAACTTCCGCAGAACGTGGCGCACGAATGATGGTTGAGTCTGGAACTACTGCTGCTGCGGATATTGTAACTGATTTGGAAGCTGTTGGCGCTTTAGCTTCTCAGGGACTTCACGGCATATCGTACTGGGAGGTTATGGGTTGGAAGAACGTTGATTGGAAGGAAGCCGGATACTCGGAACTTCTGAGCCGTTTAAGCCAAATGATGAAAGACGGTAAAGTTCCTAGTATAGGAATAAGCCCTCACGCTCCTTACAGTTTGGAAACTGCTCCTTTTGTTGATTTGCCAGATATTGCTCGACAGTTGAACATGCGTCTTCATATTCATTTGGCTGAAACTCCTATGGAAGCTGGAAATCATGCTGATACTCTCAGCACGTATTCCGCACCCGATTGGAATGCAAGCATGTGGTCTAGTTATAACGATTTGAAATCTCATGGCATGACCGCTTCAGCTATTCAGTTTTTGGATCAGCTTGGCTCTTTGGGACCGGATGTTCATATTGCGCACGGCGTTTGGGCAGATGGAGAAGATAGACGAATTTTACGTCAGCGTGGTGTTGGAGTAGCTTTGTGCCCTCGTTCTAACAGAATTACTGTTACCGAACGCGACGCACCAATACGAGAATACATGGAAGAAGGAAATCTTCTTGCTATTGGCACTGATTCACTCTCAAGCTCGCCTTCTCTTGATGTTCTTGACGATGCTGCAAAAGTTTATGATTTAGCTACAGCTCAAGGCTATCGTAAGGATGATTTAACACATCGTATTATTCGAATGCTAACTCTTGGTGGCGCTAGCGTTATGGGCTTGCACGTAGGACCGCAGCGAATCGGACAAATTAACGCAGGTGCCACTGCAGATTTAGCTTTCTTTGATATTCCTACTGATGCATCTTCTCCGCAGGGTATTGAGGAAACTCTTCACACTTTCGTCCGTCACGGCGCTGGTACTGCTAGAGCTACTGTTATTTCAGGTCGTCTTGCGTACAACAAAAACGCTTTTTAAGCGCAAAATACAAGTAGATTAACTAAATCAAATACGCGCATGGAGGTTTTATGAGCGTCAAATTAGAAGACATGAGCAGTTGGGCTTCTAACGTAGTTAAAAAGCTTAATCTCGAAGCACATCCTGAAGGAGGATGGTACAGAAGAGATTGGCAAGCTACTGAGCTTTACAGCCAAAAATCTAAAATCGAGGCTGATTGCGAAAGTAAAAACTTGTTAAGCTTAAACGCAAATCACTCTTCAGAAAACTGTTCAGCTAGCGAACCTAGACCACTCGCCTCCCTCATATACTTTTTGCTTCCAAAAGGCGACTCTAGCGCCTGGCACAAGGTTGATGCAGATGAACTGTGGCTTTGGCATGGCCCATCTAATCTTATTCTTGAACTTGGCGGATGTGGAGAAAAGCCGTGTGAAGAGGAAAAGCGTACGAAAATACTGTTAGGAGCAGGAATTTCAGACAGCAGTTCAATTTTACAAACACCATGCGGCCACGCTATAGTTCCAGCTAACGTGTGGCAGCGCACAATACCGGGAGATGGAGATACGCTTGTATCTTGCGTAGTAAGCCCTGGTTTTACTTTTTCTGGTTTTAATTTGGCATAAATATTTGTGTAGCGTATTTGCTTAGTACGCTTATTTACTGCGGTTCTATAACAAGCTATAAGTAACTAACATAACGACTCGGCTTTCTATGCCGCTATCTTCATATAGACTTGTTTTTCGCAGCTTGCTGCAAGTACCAACGCACGTACATGCCACAGGTACCTGCTGCACAAGGTATAAAATTTTAATAAAAATATTGCGATTATCAGCCAATACGCATGATATAAAGGAGAGAGTATGACTATTCGCAATCGTAAAAAGCTGATTAAGAATGCCATAAAGTTTGCTACAGCTATTTTAAGCGTAGCAACTTTAGTAGGCACTGCAGCATGCGGTGAAAGTAAACCTGCTGGTCAAAAAACCGTAGACGCAAATGTTCTAACTATTGGCACTGCTCAGCCTGCTTACGAGCCTTGGATTCACGATAATAAGCCTGAAAATGGTGAAGGTTTCGAGTCAGCAGTCGCATATGCTGTTGCTAAAAAACTCGGATACGATAAAAACCGTGTTAAGTGGGTACGTACCACTTTCGACTCTGCTGTAACTCCTGGTCCAAAAGACTTTGATTTCAATATTCAGCAGTTCTCAATCACTGAAGAACGCAAAAAAGCTGTAGACTTCTCCCCAAGCTACTACAACGCGACTCAAGCTATTGTTGTTAAAAAAGACGGAAAGTTTGCTTCAGCTAAGTCGTTGGCAGATTTGAAGCCTGCTGCTGTTGGCGCAATGGTTGGAACTACAAGCTACGATGAAGCTAAGAAAATTAAGGGAGATATTCAAACCTTTAATGACAATGATGCTCTTGCTCAAGCTTTAAACTCAGGTCAAATTGATGCTCTTGTTATAGATACTCCTTCTGCGTTTGTAATGGTACAAACTGACGAAGTAAAAAACAGTACTGTAGTTGGTCAAATAGCAGGTTCTGAAGATAAGGAAGGCATGGGAATTGTGCTTCCTAAGAATTCAAAACTTACTAAAGATGTTACTAAAGCTCTAAACGAACTCAAGAAAGACGGTACTCTTAAGAAGTTGCAAGATAAGTGGCTTTCTGAGTTTACTACTAAAGTTCGCGAGTTGAAGTAAAACAAAATTTACGCTAATTAATATTGCGTAAGTGCAAAAGTTTCGATTTTAAGCGGTAAATTTAGGTGTGAAATCACTTTTATTTACCGCTTAAATAATTTCAAATAAAGCACATTTATGTTAATTAAACGACTCGAGCGTTTGAAGTACTTTGATGCTCGAGTACAATAGCTAGAGAATGTTCATCGCGTCGAAAGGCTTAAGGCTACCGCCCATGACAGTACTTACAGGCAATACTGCTGAAACCCGCACGAATAAAACAACATCTGCGCAAATCTGCACTACAAATACCGTAAGTGAAGTAGAACAGAGTCGTCGACTTATAAGAAAACAGCAAAACCTGCGTTCTGTGGGAATAAGTATTCTCAGCACTGTTATTCTTATAGGCATTGTAATAGTAGCTTTGGCAATGTCTCCAGGCTGGCCTCGAGTGCGCGAAACCTTCTTTTCGGGCAAGTATTTTATGCTATCTCTGCCACAAGTATTGCAAGGTTTGATGCTGAATTTACAAGTACTTTGCTTTGCTGTTGTTGGAGTTGCTATTTTTGGCACTTTGATTGCTATTGTGCGCACAAGCATATCTCCTATGCTGTTTCCACTTAGAGCATTAGCTCAGATTTATACTACTGTTATGCGCGGTATCCCTATGCTGGTTGTGCTGTATATTATTGGCTTTGGTATACCTGGTTTGGAAATTTTCGGTCGCATTTCTCCGGTACTTTTAGGCACTATTGCTATTGTTATGAGCTACTCAGCTTACGTTGGAGAAGTTCTTAGAGCCGGTTTTGAAGATGTTCATCCTTCTATGAGAGCTTCAGCAAGATCTCTTGGATTAACTGCTGGCCAAACGGTAAGGCTTGTTGTGATCCCTTTGGGATTAAGAAAAGTTGCGCCAGCTTTAATGAATGATTTTATTTCTATGCAAAAGGACGCTGGTCTTATATCAGTTTTGGGTGCAGTTGATGCTGTACGAGCTGCACAAATTTCTGTAGCTAGCACATACAATTTCACGCCTTATATTGTAGCTAGTGTTGTTTTTATAGCTTTAAGCATACCTTTTATTATTTTGAACGATTGGTACACTGCTCGCTTGCGTAAACGCGAATTAAACGGAGGAACAGTATGATTCCCTCACAAAACGCAAGTAATGAAAAAAGCGCAACAGCAAACGTGGAGTTGAATATGAGTACTTCTTCTGAAGAAAAAAATACGCCTGTACTACGTTTAGATAATATTCGTAAATCTTATAACGGAACTCAAGTTCTTAAAGGTATATCCTTCAACGTAGAACCTCACGAAGTTGTTGCTTTGCTTGGACCTTCTGGTTCTGGAAAATCAACTCTTATGAAGTGCATAAACCTGTTGGAACGCGTTGATGATGGGCAAGTTTGGCTTGCAGATACTGATATTACCGATCCTCGCGTAAACCAAGATAAAATTCGTTCACGCATTGGCGTAGTTTTTCAGCAGTTTAATTTATTCACGCATATGAACGTGATTGATAACGTTACGTTGGCTGCTAGAAAAGTACACAATTGGAGTAAAGATAAAGCTGAAGCTCGCGCAATGGAATTGTTGGAGCGTATAAAACTAAGCAATAAAGCTAAAGCTTACCCAGATCAGCTTTCTGGCGGACAGCAGCAGCGTGTGGCTATTGCTCGCGCACTTATGACAAGCCCTCAGCTTCTTTTGCTCGATGAAATTACTTCAGCTTTAGACCCTATGCTTGTCGGAGAGGTTTTGGACTTGGTGTCTGAACTTAAATCTCAAGGCACTACGATTCTTATGGCAACTCACGAAATGCATTTTGCGCATACTGCTGCAGATAGAATTGTGCTTCTTAGGAACGGTGTTGTGGCCGAAAATGGTACTCCTCAGGCTGTTATGGATGAGTCTGATGATCCAGAAACGCAGGCTTTCTTCCGCTCTTTCCGACACTAATAAGCTATAAACTATAAACTATAGTGAAGTTTGTTTTGTATCGTTTTGTATCGTTTTGTATTTGAGAATGTTTTCACTCTCAAATACAAAACTTAATACTAGAATACTAGCGTGGATTAGCGTCTGTAATAGCGCGCACTTCTTCAACATTGTGAGCAAGCATATTCTTTAAATCATCAACAGATTCAAAAGCTTGCTGAGGGCGCAAGAACCTTGAAAACTCAATGCAAACGCGATGTCCGTACAAATCTTTCCACTCATCGCACAAAGCATACGCTTCTACTGTGCGTTCCTCAGGATTCTCTCCGTCTTTTGCAAAAGTTGGCTTATTACCAATAGATATTGCAGCAGGCCAACGCCATGGAGAGTGAATTCCTAAATGCAACTCATCTCTACGAAGCATTCCAACGCTAGGAATAAGACTTGCGTGAGCCATACCAGAATCAGCCTGCTTGTCATCAGCGTCGAGGTCAACAACCCAGCCAGCATACACGCCTTCTACAGGCACATAACCGTCTATACGGCCGCCAAGATTTACGGTTGGGAAACCAATAGCACGACCGCGCTCTGCACCGTGAACAACCGTTCCTTCTACGCGATGAGGCTGATCCAAAATTTCACTTGCTGCTTGTACTCGACCAGTAGCAAGCATCCAGCGCACATTGCTTGAACTCCAAACGCGCACTTTGCGATTAGGAATACTCTTGCTCCAAGCGCGATATTCAGCCTTATTCATACCGTCTGAAGGATCTTGCGGTTCACCATTTTCTTCAGGAGCTGTTGGAACTATTGGGTCTGGTATACGAACCTCACCTGGACCACAATCGTCAACAACTACAAGCTCAAATACGCCTGTAGCCTGAGAAAGTTCTTTAATAGCGTTAATATCACCAGATCTACGAGCACCTAAAGCAGCATCGCTTCCCAAAACAAGCGCTCGCATACCAAGCTTTCCTACCAGCTGTCCTAAGAAGAAGCGGTAAGATTTCGCTGCAAAAGCCAAACTGTATCGCACTACAATAACGTGATCAACTTCCAGCTCAGAAAGTACTCGTAAACGTTGCCTTACGCTTGTTAATGCTTCTGGATCGTACGGAACTTCCGGATCCTGCTCACCAAAATCATCATAAGTGTCTGGATCCTCATGAACTATGCTTGGACGTGGATCAAACATAATAACCACAGAAAATGCGCCATGACGATGCGCAAGGTCTACCGTGCGACGAATCACTTCACGATGTCCAAGATGCATACCGTCAAATACGCCTATGGTAACGACTGCTTTGCGCTCAGCGCTTAGTGTTGGCCAATTAATCATGCCGTTGGCATCTGGTCGAATGTCGATGACCTTCATCATATCCTTACTATCCGCGTGTGCGAGATTATTATTGCAAAATACTAGACTTCTTTATTTTACCAGGCTTCTCGTCTGCCGGAAATACCACAATAGGTTTGATTTGCTCACAATTTTTATTTTTTACCTGTTCTACCACGCTTACAACATCATATTCGCCTGTTAATTCATCATAAGAGTATGCAATTGCAGGATAAGAATCTAAATTATTAAACGAATCAGTAGAATTTAGGCAAATCCAACGTCCGAAACGCAAATCTTGAGCCTGATTTTTATCAACCAAAAAAGTTGGAAGAGTGTGCTCAGCTGCTTGCATCATTGTTAGCAAAGACTTTGGTAAATCTTTTTTAGTATCAAAATTTGAAGGCGGAACAGCTTTCGAACGCTTTTGTACAATACCATTTCTATCAGTAAATTCACGTGTTTCTGAGTTAAGACGCAAAACTTGCGTACTTTTTACAGAAAAATCTCCAATACTTGTGCGTCGAAGTTTTACTAGATGCCCTCCAACGCCTAGCAAACGGCCTAAATCGCGTGCTAGAGCGCGAATATACGTTCCACTGCTGCAAGAAACTGTTGCTGTAACGTCTAGTACTTTTCTTCCGCTTACCCCTGTAGAAATAAGCGGATTAGAAATATCGAAACTGTATATGTTTATTTCTCTAGACTCAAGTTCTACAGTTTTGCCTTCACGAGCTAAATCGTAGGCGCGCTGACCGTTAATTTTAATTGCAGAAAATGCGGTTGGCGCTTGCATAATTTCGCCAGTTAAGTTTTCTTTAATAACTTGCTTAATTCGTTGAAAAGTTTTATTTAACAGTTCAGTTTTAGTATTAGAATTTTGCAAATTATTTTCAGAAAAATCAGTCTCGAATATTTCAGAAAGTAACTTATCTTTCGAGTTGATTTTCACTCCCGGCCCTAAGCCAATTACGCTTTCAGACAATACTTCGCCTTCTGCATCGTCTGTAGTAGTAGCCTCTCCTAGGCGAATTACAGCTTCATAGGTTTTATCGTGACCTAGCATGTAATTCATGAGCCTAGTAGCGTAGCCAAAACCAATAATCAACAAACCAGTTGCCATAGGATCTAAAGTTCCAGCATGCCCAACTCGTTTTGTATGCAAAAGATGGCGAGCACACGCTACTACATCGTGACTTGTTACACCTTGCGGCTTATCTACAAGTAGTAGCCCTGAATCTGGTATACACATAAGTTAATTATCTGTTATTCGAAATTTAATTATCTGCTTCAGATTCAGTTGAGTCATCAAAATCGTCGTCTTCGAAGTCATCGTCTTCGAAGTCATCGTCTTCGAAGTCGTCATCAGTTTCTTCAACTTCGCGAGGCTTCTTATACGGATCGACATCTCCAGCATACTGAGCGTTTTCGCGCGCCTTAGCTAATTCTTCATCTCGTTTTCGAGCAGCTACAAGAATATCCTCAATTTCGTGCGCTTCGCTAGGGACTTCGTCATACACGAACTGCAATTGCGGCGTCAAACGCAAGCCAGCTTTAGCACCAACAAGCGAGCGCAATCTGCCGTGAGCCTGCTGCAAAGCCTGGGCTGCACGCTGACGCTCACCCTGCTCTTTTCCTTCGTGACCAAGTTGCGTCCAATAAACTTTTGCAATCTGCAAATCGTTCGTAACACGCACTTCCGTAATAGTTACGCTAGAAAGACGCTTATCGTGCAAATGCGATTCCATATTAGACGCAATAACACGTTGGATTAACGCCGCTATTTTCGCAGCCCTAGGATTTGTTCCTGCCATAATTACTTACGCTCAATCTGCTTCATTTCAAAGGTTTCGATTATATCGCCAAGCTCAATGTCATTGAAGCTACCGAGATTAATACCAGCCTCATAACCTTCGCTAACGGACTGCACATCATCCTTGAAACGACGCAAGCTGGAAATTTCCAAATCGTTTACAGTAGCAACACCGTTGCGCAAGATACGGCACTTTGTACCGCGCTTGACTTCACCGTCTTGAACCATAACGCCGGCAATATTGCCAAACTTGGACGAGCGGAAGATTTCGCGGATCTCAGAGTGAGAGGTGACAACCTCTTCAAATTCTGGCTTAAGCATACCCTTCAAAGCAGCTTCAATATCTTCGATTGCCTTGTAAATAACCGAGTAGTACTTAACTTCCACGCCTTCGCGTTCAGCCAAATCAGCAACCTGACGGTTTGGACGCACGTTGAAGCCAATAATCACAGCCTTATCAACAGTTGCCAAGTTCACATCGTTCTGAGTAATTGCACCAACACCGCGGTGAATAACCTGGATTCCAACTTCTTCAGAAACCTCAATCTTCATCAAGGAATCTTCCAAAGCTTCCACAGAACCAGAAGAATCACCCTTAATAACAATGTTCAGCATATCAACTTCAGACTTAGCGAACTGTTCCTTAAGGCTTTCAAGAGACACAACCTTGCGGCGCTTAGCAAGCTGAGCTGCACGTTCGGTAGCTGCACGCTTCTCTGCAATCTGACGAGCAGAACGGTCGTCAGAAGTCACCAAGAACAAGTCGCCAGCGGTTGGAACTGAAGTCAAACCAAGCACCTGAACAGGCGTTGAAGGAGCTGCATTCTGCAAATGCTTACCATTTTCGTCGAGCATTGCACGCACACGACCGTAAGAAGTGCCGGCAACAATAGAATCACCAACGTGAAGAGTGCCTTGCTGCACAAGCACAGTAGCAACAGCACCACGACCCTTATCGAGTCGAGCTTCGATAGTTGCACCGCGAGCGTCCATATTTGGATTTGCTTTAGGATCAAGCTCAGCGTCAGCAGTCAACAGCACAGCTTCAAGAAGCTTATTGACGTTCGTACCCTGCTTTGCGGAAATATCCACAAACATGGTGTCGCCACCGTATTCTTCAGCAACTAAACCGTATTCAGTAAGCTGACCGCGCACCTTTTCAGGATTAGCACCTTCAACATCAATCTTGTTTACAGCCACAACAATTGGCACGTGAGCCGCTTGAGCGTGGTTAATTGCTTCAACAGTCTGAGGCATAACGCCGTCATCTGCTGCAACAACAAGAATTGCAACGTCCGTAAGCTCAGCACCGCGAGCACGCATAGCAGTAAACGCTTCGTGACCTGGAGTATCGAGGAATGTAATCTTACGAGGCTTTCCTTCAAGATTTACAGTCACCTGGTAAGCACCAATTCGCTGCGTAATACCGCCGGCTTCGCGATCAATAACATTCGATTTACGGATAGTGTCAAGCAAGCGAGTTTTACCGTGATCAACGTGACCCATAACGGTAACAACAGGCGGACGAGGCTGCAAATCGTCATCTTCTTGCAACTCTTCTTCGTCCAAATCAATATCGAACTGCTGCAAAAGAGCCTTATCTTCTTCTTCTGCAGAAACAATACTGATATTCCAGCCGATTTCTTCACCCAAAATTTGGAATGTTGATTCATCCAAGGACTGCGTAGCTGTTGCCATTTCTCCCAAGTGGAAGAGAACAGTTACCAAAGCTGCTGGATTCACATCAATCTTTTCTGCCAAATCAGAAAGAGTTGCGCCCTGACGCAAGCGAATCGTAGCACCGTTTCCGGAAGGAATACGCACGCCACCAATAACTGGTGCTTTAAGCTCTTCGTATTCACGAC